>JBAXMJ010000005.1:0-53581 GCA_037134355.1 bacterium
TGAAACTCATCCCATAATGACCGGAACAAGCGTAAGTCATGGGCGTGGATGTTGTGCATGACCACTCGCAAGATGGCGCCGGTTTGCAACGAGAACTGAACGAGGAATTTGATGAGCGGGAAGCCGCATCCTTTCTTTTGTGCAGAGTGCTGAGGATAGGCTTCCTGATTTTCGGCAGTGTCGGGAAGTTGTGTTGTGGATCCATCCACAACTTTAATACGCCGACCTTGTAGAGCCGTCGGTTTCGGGGCGCGTTTCTCAAGCGTCTCGCCGGTCAAGCGCATGATGGCTTCGAGTCGCTCTTCCTTGAGCTTCAGTCTGCCTTGTATATAGGCTGACGTCCCCTCGTCAGGCACAGACTGGTGTTTCAATCGCCGCTCAGACTGAACGCGCCGGACCACTTCACGGCAAGCCGTGCCGGGGTTCAGCAATTGCCACAGGAAGCATTCAAGGGTCAGTCTGAAGGTGAAGATCCTCGAACGACTGTGATCTTTGGATTTCTCCGGATTGAATGTGTTCGCAGGAACCAGTGCGGCAAGGCGTTCATCGAGTTCCTGCAACGTATTGCCTCGCAACTGCTTAACAGCCTTTTTGCCCATAGGGCCAAGGCGACGTCTCCACTCGCGGAAATAAGGTGTATGGCTCATAGGGCGGTATATATACCGCCCTATTGACAAATATGCTAGATTATTCACATGAAATTCAACGAAATAGAACTGAAGCAGCAATACAAACAACTGGCCAAGGATCTGGCCAAAACTGGATGGATCAGCCACGGCTATGTGCAGGATCGTGGCCCTGGTGCGGGCGGTCCCTGCTACCAATGGAGTCGAAAGGTTAGAGGAAAAACCGTTTCGGTTGCCTTATCCAAAGATCAATATGTGTGGCTCAAATCAGCCATAGAGAATTGGCGCAAAGTTCAGCAGTCTCTTAAACTTATGGAAAATATTTCACTGACCATGCTATTTAAAACAGTCCCAGACACACATCGTCGTAAACCGTTGTCAAAGAAGGTTATGGGGATTAACTAAGTGCCATTCCTTCCTGTCCGTGGCGGCCCCCGACAAGTGTTCCGGAATAGCGTTCTGAGCTGACATAGCAGGTTTATCCTTGTTGCTTGTGCCATTAATGAGGCGTTTGCGTAATTCGGATCAGTCGCTCGTTCATGACTTCTTCACGCACACTCCATCCCGACTCATTTCAATACCCCGGATGTCCATCAGCGCACCAGCGGCGAGAGCACGAGGACGCAACACCACCGAGACCAGGCCGGCGGGTAGTTCGACCGCCCCCAGCGAGACACTTCGGTAGTCATTCCACCCTGCCGTGGCCTGAACCACGCCCGGGATCCGGACAATGCCCTTGTTCGCCATGGCGGTGCGCACCGCCGGGTCGTCGGTTAAATGCAGTCCGCCGCAGCGGGAGGCGTTATCGCCTGGACGTTTGATTTCGAGCAGGTACGGGCTGCCGGCCAAGTCGGCGGGGCAGGCCTGGTTGATGACGATCTCGTAGTGCCCGCTTTCCGTGACTTCGAGCAGCCACTCAGCGTGGGCCTCCGCCTGATCCCACATGCCAATGCGCCCGGGCTTTTCGGCGGCGGGGTAGAAGCGCGGGCAGCCAGGCTTCGGAGTGTAGAGTGCCGCCCATTCGGCCGTGAGCACATACCACCCGTCAGCTTCAGTCCGGATGATGCCATCCACGACCGCCGTCCCGCGCGTCCGCACGTCGAGTATTGTCTGCGGCCAGGAGATTGCGGCGGGCGTCAGGATCACCCGCAGGTCCGTGCCCGTTTGCTCGAACTTCAGCGTGACGCCATCGAACGTGCTCACCGCTTCAACCGGAGCCTTGACCCCGGCAAAGGTGACGGCAACTTCGCCCGTGGTGGACGCCAGCGGATCACCCTCGGCGGAGAGTTCATCCAGCAGGCGCGTCTGTTCGGTGAGAAAGAAGTAGACGTGGTCTTCGCGTTTCAGCGTCAAGCCCAGCGGGTTGACGCGCGGGTGCAACTCGGCGCGGGCGCCGAAAAACGCACGCTCGTGCCGACGAACGAAACAGCCCAGCCCTCGCAGCGTGGCGACGGACTGCGCGTCAAGCGAGCCGTCCGGTTTCGGCCCGACATTCAGCAGAAAATTGCTGCCATGCCCGACCGTTTCCAGGAAGTACTGCCGCAGGTAGACGGGCGACTTGAAGACCGTGTCGCCCGGCACATAGCCCCAGTGGTCATTGACAGTCTCGCAGATCTCGAAGACGCCCGGATCCTGTGTGTTGAAGTTCGGGATGCCAGCCAGTGTGGGCCGGCCGCTCGGCGTCGGCACGCCGGACTTCTCGCCCACCCAGTAGTCGGCGCACATGATCGCTGCGTCGGGGTGCAGGCCGTGGATGATGCTGACCGTCCGGTCGAAATCGTAATTCAGGTTGCCGCCCGCGCCGGTGTCGAACCACATGCCGGTGATCGGGCCGTACTTCGTGCAGAGCTCGCGGACCTGGCCTTGATAATAGTCGAGGTAGCCCTGCCAGCGCTGATGCAGATAGGGGCGATGAGGTTCCCGGTCGTAAGGCACGAAGTCTGGGTGATGCCAGTCCCACAGCGAATAGTAGGGGTGGAAACCGATGCCGTGCTGGCGGCACGCCGCGGCGAGTTCGCCGATGAAATCGCGCCCCCCGGCGCTTTTCACGGTGGTGTAGTCGGTCAGCGCGCTGTCGAACAGGCAAAAGCCATCGTGATGCTTCGCGGTCATGACCACATACTTCATCCCGCACTCGGCGACCAGCCGCGCGATGGCGTCGGCATCGAATCGTTCGCCCCGGAACTGCTCGCGCAGCGCCTCGTACTCGGCGGCTGGAAGCTGCTCGCTGTGCAGCACCCACTCGCCACGCCCGAGGATCGAGTACAAACCCCAGTGGATGAAGAGGCCGAACTTGCGGTCGGCAAAGAGTTCCTGGGCGCGCGTTCCGCTAGGCATCGCTGCATGTATCTGCTGTCGAGTCATTGGTTTTGTCCCTTTCTTATGTCTGCTTCATACACAGCCGAATCAACGTTGGCGCCTGTGAAGGCTCTTCTGACTGACCCGTTAGGATTCCTGCTTTGCCGGGATCAGTTCCACATCCTTCTCGCGGCTCCCGGGTGTGACTGCCAGCCTTTCCAGTTTGCCGTTCCGGAACGTACCCTCGACGGTGGTATGGTACGGAGCGTGAAGCTTGAAATCAACATCCCAGTCCGACGGCCATGCCGGCAGCAGCAGAATGCGTTTTCCTTCTGTCTGCATGAGCATGGCCTGGACCGCCATCAGGAGATTGCCGCCGTGATCCTGATCTGGAATCCAGTCGTAATGCTTGTCCCAGAACGCGAGGAAACGACTGCCCTTGTCCTGTTCCTTAGCATTGGCAACTACCATTGACTTGACCTCATCCGTGAGGCCCAGACAGGCGGCCATGCCGGATGCCTGCTGCCAGCCGCCAAAGGATTTCTCGATACGCACGGCATACGTGTCGCGGCCGATTTCAAGATCTTTCTTCCCAACGCCATACAGGCGGAACGGGTAGACCGGGTAGAGTTCGGGTGATTCGCAATTCCCGCGTTCGCCGAACTTCTCGGCCGGCACGATATACTTCTTCCCGTCGCGTTCGACCATCGGCAGATCAGGAACGGCTTGCTGAAGCCGCTGCCGGCGCGCGCGTGTGGCCGCGTCGGCAGCACCGGCTGGCAACGCCAGCAGCCGCTGCACGACGGCGTGAAGGCCTGCGATATCGGGCGTCGCATTGGTGACGCCCTCTTGATAGGTCTCCACGGCCTGTGACGGAGTGATGACCAGCTTGCCGGCCGCATCGCGGGCGAACCGTGTGTCAAAGTGGAGCAGCATGGCATCCGCCCATGGGAGCAGCATTTCCTTGAGAAACTTCTCATTCTGCGTGTGTTCATAATAATCGAGCATCAGCATGGCCAGCTCAAGTCCGCTTGACCAGATCCAGCGGATGAACGGATTTGACATGTCGGAGACGTGGCGGCCTTCCCGCTGCCACCCGTAATCGCCGTTACTGAAGAGTCCCCAGAATGACATGGTCTCGGGCAGGAAGGCGCCATCGCAGTTGAACCAGATGCGGTTCCGCGCCTTCGCCAGCGGCAGAGTGTCTGTATACATCTTGAACAGCGGCATCATCAGGTCGTAATCACCGGCGGCCAGCATGGGCCAATAAGGGAGCCTGGTGTTCTGATACCAGTAGTCGCCACCCCAGGCGCGATAGTCAGGATCGGATTTAACGGTGTCGCCCTCCCGCCACTCGACGGTGAATATTGAGCCATTGAACTTGATCGGGTACGCGCCACGTCCGCCACAGGCACTGATCCAACGCTGCAGCGTGTACGCGGCGGTAACGCGATCCGTATCCGGACTCCCGGCGATGCGCACCCAGCTCCGGTCCCAGAAGGCTTTCCACCACTGTGCATGCAGCTGGCGGGCCCGCGGCACGGGTACGCGGTCGATGTCGCGCATGCTGGTATCCAGGAGCTGCAGCCAGTCAGCCGCCGTTGCCGTTTGGGCGGTCAGCGGGAAGATGGAGATGCCATGGGTGTGGGAGGCTTGTCCGGACTGAAGCGTGCAAGGATCCTTCTTGACCAACCCCTGGCCGATGATGGCGGCACCGAACGTACGGTTGGCCAGCGGGTCGGCCAATTGGCCCATCAGGGACTCGAGCCCTTGCAGTTTCATGCCGATCGGCCAGACGGAGTATTCGTTGCGATGATACCAGGCGAGACGGCCGGCCACGTCAGCAACGGTATCAGGCGTGATGAAGCATTGCGCCTCAGGCGGCCGGTTCGCGCCGTCAAGTCCGCTCATGTGCCAGCAACTGAACCACTCGAAGTCGTGGAAGGTGCGCTTCTGCGTTCGCCACAGTTCAAGTTTGACGGTCGCTTCGCAAGGCTGGGCGCTCTCGGTCACGACCCGGATGACCGGACGGTTGGCATCAACCCAGATCAGCAGTCTTGTGAAGGCCGGGCCTTCGCCGCATGAGACTTCTATGACGCCTTCGCGGAGTTTCAACTCCTGACGGAACGCCGCGGCCGCTCGCAGCGGGCCAGGAGACAGGCTGATCCGAACACGTCCCAGCTTGACGATGCGGCTGTTCTCATCCCATGCATCGGTCTTGCTGATCAGCAGGAGCAGATCGCCATTTTCCTCGATCCATACATTGGCCCCGATGTCGCCATTTCCGATCGGCATAGAGCCGGCTGAGTTTTTACTGGGTGTGGACCAAACGACGTTAGAATTCGACAAAACCTGATCTGTCTCATTCATCCTGGGTTCCTTGTTGGTTTGGGTACATAGCGCACTCCGTTTTCTGCTGGAATCGTCGCTTTTCATAATTCTCATACAATAGATTTGATAAAACGTATATCGTCACGGAATATCCGTCAAGAATACTTGCGATTTTTAGGGAGGTGTGAGGTGTGAGGTGGGGCTAAGTTCAGCGATGTGGCCTTTTTGTGAACTTTTTGGAGTGCGGTGGCTCGACGCCGCTTTCACGCGACCGGCCAGCCCTGAGTCTATCGAAGGGCTTGACGGTCGCGGCGTTGCCAGGGCGACCCCTGTTGACTTTGAGAGGAGCAGCGCGTCAAGCCGCGCTGGAGAAAAGCGGCGTCGAGCCGCCGCACTCCAAAGCTCATGCAACCTGAAGCCGGGAATGCGGGTTTTGTGGCACCTACACCCTGCCCTCACGCCATGCGGTCGAGCATGTCTAGGCTCACGGAGTAAAGGAGGGGCTCGCCCTCCTGCCAGCGGCGGAATTCCTCGATCATGGTGTCGGCCATGCGGACCACCTCGTCGCCGTGCGCACCGGCGAGATGACTGGAGAGCTGGACATTCGGTAGCTCGTAGAAGGCACTCCCCGCCGGGGCGGGCTCGGGATCGGTCCATGAACTGCACACCGTCACCCGCCTTTGCAAAAGCGCTTTTGCAAACCCTTTAACCGACCCCGCCGCATAGAACACCGCGCGCAAAGGCTCGATGACCCATCCACCAGGTGCCGAGGCAGGCGGGCCTGTGGTTGGACTCACCCGTACCCCCTGATTTCGTGTAAGCACCGTGGGCACAGGAGCGGATCGGCTTCCCAGACCTTCTTGATGAGTTCGCGCCACTTCGCTGAAGGGATGCGGCGGGGCTTGTGGCCGGAAACATCGATCACCTCGACGGCCTTGACCACCCCGGCCTTGGCCTCCTCGGCGGTGAGCTTGGCCCGCTGGCCGCGCATCTTATTGGAGTACCACCCATAATATCGGACCAGTAATTGCCGATTGTCGATTGCCAATTGATGATTATTGGGTGCACTCCTCCAATCGACAATCAACATTCGGCAATCATCAATTAAATGCCGGGTTGTTTGACCTCCATCTTCTCGATGGAGACTCGACCAAGCATTCATGGGCGATGCGGAACGGGAAACAGGATCGTCTCGGTCAACAGGGCGCCAAAGAGGTGGTCTTTCTTCTGGTGACAAGACGGACAGAACCAGCGGCTAGTGGGAATCGATCCCCCAGAGCATCGTGAGACTGTGATCGAGCGTGGGCAGGATCTCGGCAAGATACTCTTCGACGGCCTTGACGCTGCCGGGGAGTGTGTAGACCAGGGCCGTCCCCATCACTCCGGCAATACTGCGGCTCAACAGGGCACTCGGAAAAGTCTGGCCGTATTTCATCCGGATGAAGTCCATGATGCCGGGGATTTCTTTGTCCAGCATCGGACGGACCGTGTCGGGCGTGATGTCCCGGGGGCCGATGCCGGTCCCCCCCGTAGTGAAAACAAGATCCATCTTATCGGCCATACACGCCTTGAGTTCCCGGCGCAGTCCCGCCACATCATCGGGCAACAGCCTCGAGGTCACGTCGATACGCCACCGGCTGGCGGCAAAATGACGGCGAAGCGCCCCGTCAATGGCCGGACCGCTTCGGTCGGTGTAGTCGCCACGGCTGGCCCGATCACTCAAGGTGATGATCCGAACCCGCAGGTGGCCGGGACTGTGTTCCATCGTGTCGCCGGGACGGATTTCGCCGCTCTGAATGACGCGCGCAAACAGGCCCTGCTTAGGCATGATGCAGGATCCGACTTCCTTAAAAATGGCACAGCCGTCGCCGTGACACTTCTTGCCAATCTGAGTCACTTCCAACTCAACCGCCCCGATCCGGAGGCGATCTCGCAGGCAGACCTGCTCCAGATCAATACCGCTGGTGGTGATGTTTTCGGCAAACTCGCCGGGATGAAAGACACGTCCAGCCTTTTCACCAAGCCGAGCCATGCTCTCCTGGGCTAGAAGGCTGATCTGACGGTGCCAGTCCCCGCTATGGGCATCACACGAAATCCCAGTACTGTTAACCGTAGCCACTGCAACGGGATGTTTGGCTACACCCTTGGCATCCGAAATGTTGACCGATACAACCTTCATGCACCCCCCACAGGAGTCTTAATCTTCTCGACCAGACGAATGTCCGTCAGCGTCATCGTCTTGTCCACCGCCTTGCACATGTCGTAGACCGTCAGCAGCGCGACAGACACAGCGGTCAACGCCTCCATCTCAACCCCCGTCCGATCCGTGCATTTGACTTCGCTCGTAACGGCAACCCCGTCACGCCGCAAGGTAGCCGTCACGGCCACCTTTGTGAGCGGAACCATATGGCAGAGGGGAATCAGGTTCGCCGTCTGCTTCGCGGCCTGGATGCCGGCCAGTTCGGCTGTCACCAGGACGTTGCCCTTGGCAATGGTGCTGGCACGGATCAGCCCCACCGTCGCGGGCTTCAGGGCAATCCAGCCGGAGGCGGTTGCCACACGGTGTGAAAGACCCTTTGGCGAAACATCCACCATCCGGGGCCGCTGCTGTTCATCGATATGGGTCAGTTTTTTCATTGTTATCTCCATCGACCGGGTCATCCGCCCAGGGCATGAATCCCCATGTCGCTCCTGTTTCCGGCCTCGGGTTTGTTCTCCACGGCCAGCCGGAGCGCCGTCTCGATTCCGTGTTCACGGATGGAAAAGAAAGTATTATCAAATAGGCAGGGAAATATCCGCCCGTCGCTTGACACACGCAAGCGGCTGCAGATTTTGCAATGCCCGCCCTCACTCCCCGTGATAGGCCAGAACCGTCCGGTTTTCAAGTCCATCCGGCGAATGAAGCGCACCTCCAGGCCACTGTCCCGCGCATAATTGGCCACGCCCCGGGCATCGGACTCATCCGGCGAGTCCGTCACGACGCAGTTGAGTTTGACGGGTTGCAATCCAGCGCTCCTTGCCGCTTCGATGCCTGCGATGACCCGACTGACATCGCCGCCCCCGGTGATATCACGGAAACGGGCGGGATCCATCGTGTCCAGGCTGATGTTGATTCTCTGCAGTCCCGCCTCACGCAGCGGCAGGGCATAATCACGCAGGAGTATGCCATTTGAAGTCATGCACAGGTCCTTGATTCCGGGAATTTCCGCCAGCATACGAACCAGATCCAGAATGCCGCGCCGCACGAGCGGCTCGCCGCCAGTCAACCGGACTTTGGTGACGCCCATCCCGACGGCTACGGCAACCAGGGCGCGAATCTCCTCGAAGGACAGGATCTGATCCCGACCGACAAAGGGGATTCCCTCTTCTGGCATACAGTATCCGCAACTCAGGTTGCAGCGATCCGTAACCGAGATGCGCAAATATTGAATTCGCCGGTTAAATCGGTCGAACATGGACCCGGCTTCCTTTCATCAATTCCCTGACCACGGCGGGAATCACGAGCAGGCCCTCGGCACGGGCGACCGCATGAATGTGGGCGGATCCATGATACTCCAGCGGCACCACAACGCCCGGTTCGGAGAACACAACCGGAATCGTCGTTTGCCGTTCCCCTTTCTTCACGGCTACATCGCACCCGAGTTCCGCCACCGACAGACGAGGAGTGTAGGTATGCCCCATCAGACCATACAGGAACGGCTTGAGCAACAGTTCGAACACGACATAGGTAGACACCGGGTTTCCGGGCATTCCACAGCAGAATCCACCACCCCCTACGCCAAAAATCGTGGGCTTGCCGGGCTGCATGGCCACGCTTCTGAATAACAGGGTGTAACCGGCTTCTTCCAGTACCTCGGGGACGAAGTCATAGGCGCCTGCCGAAACTCCGCCGGACAACAGGAGCAGGTCGCTCTCCGCCCCACCCTTGCGTGCGGCCTTCAGCAGATCCTCGCGGCGGTCCCCCACGATCCCGTGATAGGTGGCAAGCGCCCCCATGGCGTGAATCTGTGCGGACAATTGGTAACTGTTTGTATTGCGGATCCCCGCCGGTGGCGGTTGCTGCCAGGGCTCCACCAGTTCATCCCCGGTGGCGATCAAGGCGACCCTAGGCCGGCGGTAGACCAGAACCCCGGGTTGACCGATGGCGGCACATAGGACCCCCATCCGGGCCGGCGATAAAATGACACCCCGCTCCAGAACCTTGTCGCCAACCCTCACGTCCTCGCCTTTCGGGCAGATGTTGGATGAGGATCGCGAACCGGTGAAGCGAATCCGATCCGTGCCGGTCGATTCTGTCTCTTCCACCATGATGACGATGTCGGCGCCAACCGGGACGGGGGCACCGGTCATGATCCGGGCACACTCGCCGGGACCGATGCATTTTTGAGGCAGGTGTCCGGCTGGGATTTCCTCGATAATCTTGAGGCTCAGCCCCAGATCCTGCCGCCGGCAGGCGAACCCGTCCATGGCCGACTTATCAAAGGGCGGCATATCCACGTCGCACACCACGTCCTGAGCGAGCACACGCCCGGCGGATTCCTGCAAGGGCACCGTTTCGGTACCGAGTACCCGCACCGAAGAGGTGATGATTTCATAGGCTTTATCAAAAGAGATCATAGCGGGCTCCCTCCGGTGGCGTTCGCCGTCACGGCGCCATGATAGTCTTCCGGGGTATTCAAGTTCCGATACCAGTCGGACTCCGGCATAGTGACGGTCTTAACTTTGACAAGTTCGAAGAGGTCGGACATCCGGCGCCCGCCACGCAACAACACCTGTTCAGCACTCGCGCACACCGACTTCCGGTAAACAGCAAGGAGGGGCTCGGGTCTCCTATCGAGTGAGTGCGGCATCACAATATCATACCCTTCGGCAGCCTGGATCATCCTCATCAGGAAGTGGGGATCCAAGGTGGGAATATCGCAGGCTGTGACAAAATTCAAGTCATGGCGGGATTCCGCGAGGCAGGACAGCAAGCCCATCAGGGGCCCCATCCCGGGCTCGCGGTCGGGAACCACGCGGCGCTGGAGAAAAGCGAACTTGGCCGGGTCATTCGCGCCGATGAACACGTCATCAAACCAGGGCTCTAATTGCCGGACGATATGCTCAATCATGGGGCGACCTGCCACGGGCAGGAAATTCTTATCCTGTCCCATCCGGCGACTCTGGCCCCCGGCGAGGACAATTGCCGCGGCATCCTGTCTGATATGCCAGCACCCGGCGGAAAAGGTGATTCGATCTGGGGACAGGTCCCAACCCGTGCCATCAAAGTCGAGGATACGATCCGCTACGTCCATGACGCGCTGGCAGGATTCCTTGATCCGGGCGTTGCCTTTTTCGCGGAGTACCAGGAACGCGGCCGGGGTAAGCACGCGACGGGCGGAATTGGATTCCCAGATGGCTGGCTGGCCGTCGGGAATCAGCTTAAGGGTAGCTTCGATCCCTTCGGCAAGGTGCGCATCTCGCACCCTCAGCCAGAACACTTTTGAGGCGCCCGCTTCCAGAAGACGGGTGGTGTCCTTGTTCGGCGGCCCGTCATGAACTTGCGCGAGGTCGTATCGCCCGTGAAAATCACCGCAGACGCCACACCCAACCTCCCCGCGCGGACAGGCTCCGCCGCTCTCTTCCTTGATGGTGGTGACCTTGACGGCAACCAGGGATTGGGTCGATGCATAGCGACGTATCAGGTCACAAGCCAGCAAAGTTTTTCCGGCGTTGCGACCAGCCGAGCCAATCATCAGGATATCCGGGCGCATGATCACACGGCATGATACCCTAAAAGCATCCCAGTTGGCACTGCCGTATCTTGATGTTTTCCTTGTCACACAGTGCACCCACCCGTTTGGGTGTCACCTTGAGCTTTTCAGCAATCTGCAAGGCTTTTTTGCAGGAAAGAATCGGCTTTCCGTTCCGATTCACCACAGCCTTCAACACTTCGCTTTTGAGGAGATTTGTTTTCATGATCAGAACACCTCGGGGTAACCGATATCAAGGAACAAGTCCTCGAGCGTGCTTTTGTGTCCGAGTTCCATGTTTACCAGGTTTTCAAAAAGGGTCAGCATATCAGGATCGGATGTGAATCCGGCCATGCTCCGGTAGAGGAACGCTGCCTGCTGTTCGTTTTTCATGGCCAGAGCAACGGCATCACGTAGCGGCATGTCGGGCTTGAACTCCGGCAGCGGCTCGGACTCGGCGACGTGGTAATCGGCCATCGGCTTGAACTTGGCCTGCGTCAGGGGGCCCGTCTTCAGGGTTGATAGAAGGGCCTTGTGCTTCAATTCCTCTTTGGCAAGCGACTCGAAAATTTCCTTTACCGCTGGACTTTTCACCCGCCCGGCAAGGGCTGTGTAGAGTTTGTTCGCGGCAGTTTCCCGGCTGATGGCCAGGTCGAATATGGTATCGAGAGTGTGTTTTTCGCTCATTAGGGCCTCGCTTGTCGTTGTACGGTTTGAATAAAGGGCACTCCGTCGGACACTTTTTCCACCTTAATCGCACACGCCTTGTATTCGGGCGTCTCGGTGACGTTGTCGTAGGCGCTATTGGTCAGCACATTCGCATGGGCCTCATGGAAGTGGAAGGCGCACCAACAGACACCCTCGGGCGAACGGTCGGTCACCCACGCCTTGAGCGTGATGGTTCCGCGACGGCTTGTGGCCTTAACCACATCGTGGGTCTTAATCCCCATCCGCGCTGCATCCACCGGGCTGATTTCAAGTAACTCCTCGGGGAAAATGGTTTCAAGTCCGACCGAGTTCCGGGTCTGCGTCCCGGTATGATAATGCCACAACCGTCGCCCCGTACTCAGCATGAAGGGATATTCGGCATCGGGCACTTCGGCAGGCGGCCGGTTATCGGTCCTGCAGAATAAGCCCTTGCCCCGCGTGAATTTTCCGTGCAAGTGAAGGATCGGCGTTCCCGGGTGATCCGTTGTCGGGCACGGCCATTGAAGCCCGAGCTCCTCAATACGTTCATAGGTGATTCCGGCCATGCTGGTGGCGGTCCTGCGCATATCCTCCCAGGTCGCCTCGGCCGAGGTGAAGCGCAGGTCAACGCCCATCCGCTTGCCCAGTTCCTGCATGATCCACCAGGTGGGTTTGGCCTGACCGGGCGGATTGACGGCCTTGCGAAGGCGTTGCACCCGGCGCTCCATGTTGGAGTAGCAGCCGTCATCCTCGTTGAAACACACGTCCGGGAGCACGACATCAGCCATCTCGGTGGTCAGATTCGGGAAGATATCCACCACCACGAAAAATTCCAGTGCCTTGATCTCCTTGATGGTTTTATTCATGTCCGGCTCGGTTTGGACCGTATTGTCGCCCACGCAGAACAGAATCTTGGTCTCGCCGGTCGTCGCCTTGTGCATCATGGTGGGAATCTTGTACCCCGGCTTGATCGGAAGCCCGCTTACGCCCCAGCACTGGGCCATCTTCGCGGCCACCTTCGGGTCTTCCACCGGCTGATACGTATGATACACATTGGGCAACGCGCCCATATCGCAGGCTCCCTGCACGTTATTCTGCCCGCGTAACGGGTTCACGCCGCCACCACGCTTACCCAGGTGGCCCAACACCATCTGCAGGTTGGCGATGGTCTTCACGTTGTCGGTGCCGCAGGTGTGCTCCGTGATGCCGAGACAGTAGATGATATTGACGTTCTTCGCCGTGCCCAGGATCCGGGCGATGGTCTTCATGGTGTCAACGGGAACGCCGCAAATCTCTGAGGCCTTTTCGACCGGATACGGCTTGACCCACTCCCGAATATCATCGGGATTCTCAGTATTGGCGCGCATAAACGCCTCGTTCTGCCATCCGTTTTTGAAAATCTCATTAATAATGCCGTTCAGAAAGACCACATCCGTGCCTACACGCTGCTGCGCATAGAGCGAAGCCCAGCGCACCAGGTCGATTTTCCGGGGATCCACCACAATCAGGGTGGCGCCATTCTTGGCGGCACGCTTGACATAATACGAAACGACCGGGTGCGCTTCCGTCATGTTGGAGCCAATTACAAAGAGGACATCGGCTTCCAGAATATCGGCAATGGAATTGGTCGCCGCACCGCTGCCAAAGGCGGCGGCAAGACCCGCTACCGTGGGGGCATGGCAGGTGCGGGCGCAATGATCCACGTTATTGGTCTTGATGACCGCCCGGGTGAATTTCGCCACGGCGTAATTGTTCTCGTTTGTGATACGCCCGGACCCCAGGGCGGAAAAGACATCGGGGCCGTGCTTGTCGACAATGGCCTTGATGCGCCCGGCGGTGTAATCAAGCGCCTCGTCCCAGCTTACCGGAACCAGTTTGCCATCCTTCCGGACCAGAGGGTGGGTCAGGCGTTTGGGGCTGGCGTGGAACTCAAAGCCGTACCGGCCCTTTACGCAGAGCATTCCGTTGTTGGGCGCGATGTCCCGGCCCGTGACGCGAACCACACGGTTACTGGCGCGGTCCACATGCAGGGTGATCTGGCACCCTACTCCACAATACGGACAGGTGGTGTTTACTTTGTCGAGCTGCCAGCTGCGGCCTTTGCCCACGGTCTTCTTATCAACCAGGGCACCGGTGGGGCACAATTGGACGCACTCGCCACACTGCACACAACTCGACTTGCCCATGGGAAGATCGTCGTCGCAGATGACCTTGGTGTCGTGACCCCTGAATCCAAAATCCAGCACCTCATTGCAAACGACCTGCGTGCACCCGGCAATACAGCGGCCACACTTGATACATTTCGCGTTGTCACGGGTGACGAACTCAGCGCTATCGTCAATGTCTACTGCAGGTTCCACAGTAAACGAAGGTCGTTCAATACCCAGTTCATAGGCGGCATTCTGCAGTTCGCAATCGCTGTTTTTCTCGCAGGCGAGGCAATCATGCCGACCCGAGGCCAGCAGCAGGTCAACGACCAGACGCCGGGCAGAGCGGATGGCATCGGAATCAGTCTTTACGACGAGGCCGTCCTTTACTTCAACCGTGCAGGACGTCTGCAGGCCACGCATGCCTTCCACCTCAACGAGGCAGAGTCGGCACTTTCCGGCGGGGCCGGTATGGGCGTGGTAGCACAAGGTGGGGATGTGGATGCCGTGTTGACGCGCCGCCTGAAGGAGGGTCTGGCCCGTCTGCACCTCAAGAATCCGGCCATTCATGGTAATCTTCATTTTGTTTTTCCGTTCCGGCGCACGGCCTTGAACTTGCACACGTTGTAGCAGGTCCCGCAACGGGTGCAGACTTTCTGATCGATGACATGGATTCCCTTGGCCACACCGGCAATGCAGGCCACCGGGCAGCGGCGGGCGCACGCGGTGCACCCCACGCAGGCCTCGGCGTCGATGTCGTAGGTCACCAGCTTGGTGCATTTCCCTGCAGGGCATTTCTTATCCAGGATATGAGCTTTATACTCATCCATAAAATGGCGGAGAGTTGACAGAACAGGATTGGCGGCAGTTTGTCCCAGTCCGCACAGGGAAGTACTCTTGATTGAATTGCCCAGCGTGGAGAGGCGTTCCAGATCGGCCATTTCCCCCTGCCCGTTGCAAATGCGGGTGAGAATTTCCAACATGCGCCGGGTTCCCTCACGGCAGGGAACACATTTACCGCAGGATTCCTCCCGAACGAAATCTACGAAAAACCGAGCCACATCCACCATGCAGGCATCCTCGTCAATCACGATGAGTCCACCTGATCCCATGATGGCGCCGAGTTCATTGAGCGATTCGTAATCCAGAGGGACTTTCAGGTATTCGGCAGGAATACACCCGCCTGAGGGCCCGCCAATCTGCGCCGCCTTGAAGGACTTGCCATCCTTGATTCCGCCGGCGATATCAAAGACCACGTCGTTCAGCGGGGTTCCAACCGGGACCTCCACCAATCCCGAGATGTTGACTGCCCCGGCCAGGGCAAACACCTTGGTTCCCTTGCTTTTGGCTGTGCCGTAAGACGCAAAGGCGTCGCCCCCGTTGAGGATGATGAAGGGAATATTGGCAAAGGTTTCCACATTGTTCAGGACAGTGGGCTTCTTCCATAGCCCCTTCTGGGCGGGGAACGGGGGGCGTGGCCGGGGTTCCCCTCGCCTGCCCTCGATCGAGGCCATCAGGGCGGTCTCCTCCCCGCACACGAAGGCGCCGGATCCCTTGCGGATTTCCAAGTCAAAGGCGTAACCGGACCCGAGAATATTCTGCCCTAGCAGTCCCGCCTCACGCGCCATTTCGATGGCACGCTGCAATCGTTCGACGGCGAGGGGATATTCAGCGCGAACATACACATACCCCTGAGAAGAACCGATGGCGAATCCGCCAATGAGCATCCCTTCAATCACACTGTGCGGATCACCTTCCAGGACGCTGCGATCCATGAAGGCGCCCGGATCCCCCTCGTCAGCGTTGCACAGCACGTACTTCACGTCGCCGGGGCTTTGGCGGGCTGCCGCCCACTTGATATGGGTGGGGAACCCCGCGCCGCCGCGGCCGCGAAGCCCTGATTTTTTGACCTCCTCGATGACGGCGTCAGGCGTCATCGAGGTGAGCATCTTAGACAGGGCCTGATAGCCATTACGACCGATGGTGTCGTCAAGACTGTTCGGATCAACAATCCCACAGTTACGCAGGACGATTTTGGTTTGCCGCTTGAAAAAGGGAATGTCGCTTTGAACCGGGACGGATTTCTGCTTGGGCCCTTCTTTCCACGTCAGGCGTTCAACAATCTCGCCCTTGAGGAGGTGTTTTTCGACGATCTCGGCAGCATCGGTCACGGCCACGTGCTGGTAATAGACATTGTCCCGGCCCATCAACAGAATCGGCCCACCTGAACAAGGCCCCATGCACCCCGTTTCAACAATGGATACGGTCTTGTCGAGTTTGTGTTTCTTGAGTTCCGCCAGCAGGGCCGTTTTGACGGCCATGGCGCCCGAGGCAATACAGCCTCCGCCAGCGCACATGAAAATTTTATCTTTCGTTTCGGTATTGATGCATGCGCGCCGGGCGTCTAGGTCGGCGGCTGTGGCGAGTACCTTGGGGGTCTTTTTCATGCCGTCGGTTTCCTGTACTGGGCCAGAATGTCCTTGATTTGCCCGGGTTGCACGAATTGGTGGACATCGTCATTAACCATCACAGCCGGGGCCAGTCCGCAGGCACCAAAGCAGCGCCCCACATCCAGCGAGAAAACGCGGTCGGGTGTCGTCTGGCCCACTGAAATTTTCAGTTCCTGCTCCAGAGCCGCGAGAACGGCCTGACCGCCACGCACATAACACGCTGTGCCCATACACACCCTGATCACATATTTGCCGCGAGGGACTTGAGAGAAAAATGAATAGAAGGTGACCACGCCGAAGACCCGGCTATAGGGCTCATTCAGGCCTTCACTGATCGTCCGCAAAACGTCCTTGGGCAGGTAGCCGAAGAGAGCCTGGGCGATCTGGAGCACGGGAATGAGCGCGCCCGGTTTGTGCTGATACTCCTCGATCACCTGCGCGAGCCGCGCGTGGTTGTCGGCATCCGACGCCGCCATGCCTCCGCAGGTGCATTTTTTTTCAGTCTTAACCATGACATTACCTCGCCGCTTTCTGAATCAGAAAAGAAGCCTCGCACACTACCACTATGTGGTATCCTCGTCAACTTCACGCCCCCTGGGCAAGAAAACAATCGCGCACATCCCGCAACAGAGCAAAAACGCGTCCGGCCTCAAGTGGGCTTAAACTCCCGGTGCCACACGACGGGGTAAGCATGGCGCGATCCAGTAGAAGTTCGCGCGAAAATCCTTTCCGGATCATCGCCTCGAAACATCCTTCAAGGCGTTGCACCAAAGTTTCCAGCGTCTCCTTGCCAAGCGCAGCGGTCGTCGGGATAATTCCCCAGGCAATGCTCCCTCCCCTGTCAAATAAAGCCCTGATATCGTCCGCATACAGGGAGATACTGGTGCCATACTGGTAGGCGTCAAAATTGATGACCTGGACACCACTGCGCACAATGACACCCCAGTCGCTGTTCCCGCAGACATGAATGGCCGTGATGCCCCCTGCCCCGGTAATCGCCTCAAATACTTCACCCAACATCGCCTGAACCTCCGGCTCGGAGAGGTAGATGTACGTACTGCTGCCAAATGCCGAGAGTACAGGCTCATCGACGAACATGAGTACACGGTCTGAGGCGAAGGGCTTGAGGCGACCGATCTGCCATTGCACCTTGCGCACTATCGTCTTCACGACCGCGTCACGCAGGTCGGGATCCGCGAAAAGCGGATTGTCCTGCTCATCATAAATGCTGGTGCATAAGGTAACCGGGCCTGTGGTTTGCCCCTTAACCACGGGCCATTGCTTTCCGTGAGCCATGCGCTCAAAGGCATACAATCCGGAAGCGATGTCCTGTGACAGGGCAAAGTGCGAGGGATCCTCCTCCATGAACCGATGATAAAACGCCTCGACTTCCTCCATTCTCCCGGTCATGTCCAGAAAGATCTTTTTACGATCGGCATCAATCCGGACACACGGCAAGCCCTTGCTGTCCTGGGGAATCATTTCCTCTCCAAAACACCGTTTGGGTATCTGAGGCCAGAATGGAATACTTAAATCCGCCCCAAGCAGGAACGAAACAGCCTCCTTGCTGTCTGTGAAGGGCACGCTACCAATGCCTGTTGTGGACAGGCGTGGACTAAAGTCAAAATCCATAAATAGATCCTTTTTTGATATTCAGAACAATATCTATCGAGCCCTTATTTTTCAAACTATTCATACAGATTCATCTTGCAAAGAGGAGTTTAAACCCTGCCACGGTAAGAACGACTGCCAGTAACCGCTTGATAAGAACTGGCGAGAACTTTCTGCTACCGAAGTATGATCCTGCCGTACCGCAAACCAAGGCAGTGGCGACAAACGACCATGCGAAGGCTGGGAAGTATTTTGTGGCATTGAGGTTCCCTGCGAGTCCCGAAATGGAGTTTGCAAGGATGAACAACGCGGAAACGGCGGATGCCGTCTTTGTACTCGCCCATCCCATCAGGAGAACGAGGGGGGTGAGGAATATCCCTCCTCCGGTTCCCGTACAGCCTGCCAGAAGGCCCAATCCCGCTCCAACGCCACAGGATACAGGCTTCGATGGCGGCCGAATATAAGACTTCTCTTTCGGGTCTATGACGAACTTCAGGGCTGAGAGTATTAGCACCACACCCACCAACATCTTGAACAGGTGAGCGGGGAGGTTGAGGTAGCCACCTAAGAAGGCAAAAGGAATCGACAAGACGGCAAACGGCCAGAACAGACGCCAAGAGAAGTGCCCCGCTCTCCAAAATTGCCATGATCCGATGCACGCCACCATAATATTCAAGACTAACGCAGTGGGCTTAATCGCGTCGGGTGCCATGCTGAACAGTGTCATAACCGCGATATATCCGGACGCGCCTGCATGTCCCACAGCTGAATACAGGAACGCCACTATACCAATGCATACGGTCATGCAAACGAGATGCTCTGGAGTCATGGCATTCATTCCTTCTCGCGTTCATTCAGAAGAAAGCGATCAAGCTGATGCTCTTCCCTCATTGCGTGAACAATATAAACCGTTTTCCCGTCAAACCGATAGAAGATCCGGCATGGAGGCACAACAATTTCCCTGTACGGGGTTTCGGGTAATTCCCGTGGCTTCTTTCCGGAATGAGGGAATCGCTCAAGCCGGCCTACACTTTCAATAACCTTCTGAACCCATCGGCCTGCCGCCATAGGATTATCCATCGCAATGTAGCCTGCAAGGTCATCAAGATCGTCCAAAGCTGGTTCGGTCCAGATCAGGCGAGCCACTTTGAGAGCCTCCGCTTGGCTTCGTCGTGGGACACCGTTCTTTTCTCCAGGATTGCGCGTTCCCCCTGCGCAATGCCCTCGAGGATTTTCATTCGGCCCTGCATCATCTCAAACATCGAAACATCAACGAGATAAGCAGAAGGAGCGCCGTGCTCTGTAATCAGAACAGGGATGCCTGAATCATGTAAATCAGCAAGGATTCTGGTTGCTTGCCGCTTTAGCGTAGTCACGAGTTCTGTTTTCATAATGTGATACTATAGTGATACATTTATCAGCGCAAGTTCATTATCATTTTTTATGCATCGCGGTAGGGACACCCGTTAATGGGAGGACGGCGCCAGTAGCTTGACGCCATAATGCTCTCTCCTATCGGCAAGGCTTCTTCCTGCACAACCCGCATTATGAGGGTTGTGCAACACACCAGTACTATGACCTGGCAGGACTGGCGGGGCCTCGCTTGGGCTCGTAGAAGCAATCGGGGTCCTCTGACAGATAGTCTTCGGTGGCGGCATAGGCGCGGGCGCGACAGCCTTCACAGATGACGCGATAGCCGCAGGCGCCACATTTCCCTTTGAGCTTGTCGGGATCTCGCAGGGCGTTGAAGACCTCGGAATCTCGCCATATCTCGCCGAAGTCCTGCTTGAGCACATTGCCTACCTGCAAATCGAGGTAACCACACGGCTGGACATCGCCGGTTCGCGAAATGAAACAAACTGCTGAGCCTGCCAGACAGCCGCGAGTCATGGCCGCCATACCGTTGGCATTACCGGGATGCCCCTGCCCTTGGCCCGGATGTCCGTGACCATGGGGCGCGCCGGGCGGCGGAAGCCCCTTCTCTCGCGCAACTTCCCGCATGATCCGGTAATACTGGGGCGCACAGGTGGCCTTGATGTGAATGCGGTCCTTGAGTTCGATGGACTTCTCGAACAGCCAGCGCAGGAATTTCTCCAACTGCGCCGGGGCCAGACGGATATCATCCGTGATCTCGGCACCACAGCCGACCGGCACGAGGGAAAACACATGGAAGGCGTCCGCCTTGCGTTCAAGGAGCATGTCCAACAGCGCATCCACCTCATCAATATTGTGCCTGGCCACGGTGGCATTCACCTGGAGGGACAGTCCTGCACGAGCCATGGCATCGTAACCGCGCAGCGTCGCCTCGAAACTGCCGGGTACCCCGCGAAACTTGTCATGGGTGGCCGCCGTAGCACCATCAAGGCTCACGCTCACGCGCTTGATACCCACGTCGGCAATCTTGCGCGCCAGGGCATCATCCACCAACGTGCCGTTGGTCGCCAGGGCGACCCGACTGAACATGCCCACGCATTCCCTCGCAATTTCGAAGAAATCCTTGCGCACCAGCGGTTCGCCGCCGGTTAGAATCATGATCGGATCGCCCGTCTTGCGAATCGAGCGGGCCACCTCCAGGATCTGGGACGTCGACAGTTCTCCTGCGACAACCTCATCCTGCGCCTCAGCTCGGCAATGGCAGCACTTCAGGTTGCACTTTGCCGTCAATTCCCAGAACACCAGTCTCAGGTCGTCCTTCATGATATCCCGATCTCCTCATCCGTCAGGTAGCAATCCGGCTCGGCTTCCCAAACATCCCCGGTGACCGCCTCGGCCCGCACCCGGAAGTTCCCGTTGCAGATATCCAGCCACTTGCAGGCGGCGCAGCGTCCCTTGAGGTAGCGTTTGCGTTCCCGCAGTTTGCCCAGAAGCGGCTCCGTGGCATCCGTCCAGATGGCGCTGAACGGCCGCTGCTTAACATTGCCGAACGAATAATGCCGCCAGAACTGGTCCGGATGCACCGACCCATCCCAACTCACGCACCCGATGCCGGTTCCACTACTGTTGCCGCCGTTCATCTTCAGGAGCTTGAGCACCTCGGCCGCCCGCACCGGATCCTCCTTCAGGAGACGCAGGTAGAGGTAAGGGCCGTCGGTATGGTTGTCCACCGTCAGCACTTCCACTGGCTTGCCCTTGTCATGCAGTGCCTTGGTACGATTCATAATGAGGTCGACCGTGTTCCGGGTTTCATCATGGGACATGCGGCTATCGTGAATCAGTTTGCTCCCGCGCCCGGCATAGACCAGGTGATAGAAACAGACCCGGGGAATCCCCTCCCGTTCGACGAGGTCGAGAATCTCACCCACATCCTTGTAGTTTTCACGGGTCACCGTGAACCGGAGCCCGACCTTCACCCCGGTCTTCAGGCAGTTCTGGACGCCTTCCAGAGCCATCCTGAAAGCCCCCTTCATGCCACGGAACCGGTCGTTGGTAGCCTCCATCCCGTCCAGACTGATGCCGACGTAGGAGAGTCCGGCTTCCTTGAGCTGGGCGGCCATCGAGGGGGTAATGAGGGTGCCGTTCGTAGAGACCACGGCCCTCATTTTTTTTCCGGTGGCGTGCCGGATCAATTCGAAGATATCCGGGCGCATAAGGGGCTCGCCGCCGGAGAACAAAATCACAGGGGCGCCGAAATCGGCAAGATCATCCAGCAACCGGACGCCGTCCTCGTGTGACAACTCATTGGGATAATCCTGATCGCGGGACTGGGAGTAGCAGTGGACGCAACGCAGGTTGCAGCGCCGTCCCACATTCCAGACCACGACCGGCTTCTTGTCCTTTGAAAACTGAAGCAAATGCGATGGCAGATCCTTTGCCAATCGCCCGTATCGAAGCGGATCCGATGATTCGACCGTGCCACAATAAAGCTTGGATATTCCAATCATAGTATTTTCCTGTCAGGGTTTTCCTGCGTTGAGCCGGAGGCTTCCCCCTTTTGGGCGCCCTCTTCTTCCGGCTTAAATCCGAACAAATCATTCACCACCCGGGCATACTGCTCCCACTCACCATTGCGGGACGCCCGTTTCAGCGCCTCGCGCGGCTCTGCCAGCATCTTGTTGACGATCTTCTGCGCCATGACGCGAATTTCCTCACGGGAGGGCTCGGGAAGCGCGGAGAGCTTTTCCTTGGCCAGTGCCCGCTGTAGCGCCGCCTCGCAGATCTGGCGACCGTGCTCATCAACCCTGCGCAGCAGGAGCCGCAGCCCGCTGCTTTCAAATTGCAGGGCCAATTCCGAAGTGCCTTGCCGCACCAGATGCCACGCCTGCTCAACGGCCTCCTGCCGCTTCGACAGGTTCTCGGCTGCCACACGCTCCAGATCATCGATGGTGTAGACGTAGACATTCTTAATAAGACTGGCCGCGGGATCGATATCGCGGGGAACGGCGATATCGATCAGAAGCATCGGGCGTCCCCGTCGGGTCTCGCTGGCGCGCTGGACAGACTCCGCCTGGATGACAAGATGCGGGGCGCTGGTGGAGCTGATTACGATATCGGCCTTGGCCAGGTAATCATCCAGAAGTTCGAAGGGAAGGGCGCGGCCGCCGCACCGGTTCGCGAGGTTTTCCCCCCGCTCAAGCGACCGGTTCAGCACGAGAACCTCCCGGGTGCCACGGTCCATCAGGCTCTTGAGCGCCAGTTCGGCCATCTCCCCGGCTCCAACGATCATGACTGTTTTGGAGCGCAGATCCTCAAAGATCTTCTCGGCAAACTCGACCGCCAGCGAACTGATGGAGACCCGCCCACGACAGATATCCGTTTCCGTATGCACCCGCTTTGCGGTCTTGAAGGCATGCTGGAACAGCGGGTGAAGCACCTTGCCGGTGGTACCGGCCTCTTCCGCCAATACCAGGGCCTGCTTGACCTGTCCCAGAATTTCCGTCTCGCCGACCACCAGGGCGTCGAGGCTGGCGGCCACGGCGAACAGGTGTTCGGCCGCCTGGAGATCGTGTTTGACATAGAAAAATTGCTCAAGCCCGGCGACATGCTCATTCGCATCCCGGGTGAGAAGCGCCTGGATCAGCCGGTCTTTATGCAGCGCCACATCCACGCCCGCCACATAGAGTTCGGTGCGGTTGCAGGTCGATAACAAAACCAGTTCAGCACCGGGAAATTCGGAAAGGATGCGTTGCAGGGTGGCGGGAATTTGACCCGCTCGAACCGAGGCCTGCTCCCTTAATTCCACCGAGGCGGTGTGAAAGCTGATTCCTATGACTGAAACCATCATGTCCCCACCACCCCCGTCCGGACCCGCAGGAAGGAATGGATCGACTCGACGAGAAGCGGAACCCCCACGAAGGCAAATAGCACCAGCACCAGGCCGATCACCGTCAACATCGCCACGCCCCGCCCATGACGGTCTGAGCTGGCCCGCATATGAACGAGCACCGCAAAGAAAATCCACGCCGCTGTAACGGCCGCGACCTTGGGATCGGTGAGCCATTTATCTCCCACGCCAGACTGGTAGGCCAACATGATGCCGCCGATCGAGGCCACTGTCAGGAAAAGGAATGCCAAGCCGACTAACCGGCTCATCACATGATCCAGCGTTTCCAGGGAAGGAAGCTGCTCCCAGACGGCCCCGAACTGTTTGTTCTTCAAGTTATAGTCCTGAATGAGGTAGGCGGCCGCATTGATGCTGGCCAGACTGAAGACCGCATAGGCCGCATAGCCCATGATCACATGAACGATCAGCAGGAACCCCTGGTTGGGGGGCGGAACACCGGCTGGCACCCCATGGGCAGGAAGCCCCCATAACAGAATCACCGTGACAAAAGGCAGAAGCAGTCCGGATATGCCCCGCGCAAACCGGCGCGGCTTCATCAGGAGATAAGTGCCACTCAAGGCCAGAGCGTACCAGGTCAACCCGTCAAACCGGCTGAAGGCAGGCAAACATCCCGCCTTGACGACACGCATGACCATCACCGCCAGGAAAATGAGGGCTCCCCCGGCCATCAGACTCAGCTCGATTCGCTCCCTCCGGATCCCCGGCTTGAGCAACGAAACCAACGCAAAAAGGGAGGCCACGGCGTAAACAACCAGTCCGATAATTGCCAGGATCGTTTCCATAAGTGGATCATATTACGCCACTTTTCAACACAATCTCAAGAAAAATGCCATCAGGATGAAGAACACGGAATACCGGACTATTTTTGTCAAATTAACACTTGAAACGTAAAATCGAATATGCAAAATATCTCGCGATCAAAGAATAATCTATCGTCTCTATGGGCATTATGGACAAGACGGCATTACTGGATCTGATTTATGTGATGACATTTTTTGCTGGTGGCCTGGTTCTGGCCATCAGTCCGATGGTCTTGGCGCATCTTCTGGCGCCCCGGCGCACGCGGTCGGTCTCGGGAAAAACCTTGGATGTCATTGAGTGCGGCGTTCCGACGATTGGCGCCACCTGGATCCGATACGGAGTCGTGTATTATCTTTACGCCCTGATATTCGTGGCGTTTGCCGTGGATGTCCTTTTCCTGTTTCCCGTCGCCGTCATCTACAATGAGACTCCGGGTCTGACCGAACTTTTTGAGTTCCTCCTCTTTGTAGGAATCCTGACCCTTGTTATCGTGTATGCCTGGAAGAAAGGAGTGTTCACTTGGACGAGCAAACTCAAGTCCCTCCCGGATTGATTCATTTCTCGGTACTGGACGAGGTTCTGGATCTGGCCCGCGCGAATTCGTTGTGGCCGATGACCTTCGGACTGGCCTGTTGCGCCATTGAGATGATGGCCACCGGGGCCGCACGCTTTGACATGGCCCGGTTTGGATGCGAAGTCTTTCGTCCCTCACCCCGCCAGTGCGATCTCATGATTGTCTGCGGCACCATCAACAAGAAGATGGCACCTGCCGTGGCCACACTCTATGACCAGATGCCCGAACCCAAGTGGGTGATCGCGATGGGGAACTGTGCGATCTCGGGGGGGCCCTTTGTCTTCCCCGGCCAGTACGCCGTCGTTGAAGGGGCCGACAAACTATTCCCCGTCGATGTTTACATACCCGGATGTCCGCCCCGGCCGGAAGCGCTCATCGAGGGAATCCTTGAATTGGAGAAAAAACTCACCGGCAAGCGCCGCTGGCCGGTTGCCCCACCCCAGTTAAGGGAGACTCCATGACCCTTGCTGAGTTATCAACCCAACTCCAGGCACTCCAGGGATCGACGGTTACCGCGACGGATCACTCCAAACAAGGCGTGAATCTGGATGTAACCATCACTTCAAACATGATTCCAGAAGTGGCCCGCCTCATGGGTGAGGCCAAGTTTGCCCTGGAGGCCATTACCGGAGTGGACTGGTTGGCAGAACAACAGATTGAGATCGTGTACGACTTTACCTGTTATGCCACCGGTGTGCGTGTGGCGGCTCGAACCCGGGTCTCCCGCGAAACTCCGGAAGTAGCCTCAATCTCAGCTGTGCATCCGGGTGCAAACTGGCATGAGCGCGAATCCCATGATTTCTTCGGGATCACGTTCACCGGGCATCCCGGACTGATCCCGCTTCTGCTTCCCGAGGATGCTGATTTCCATCCGCTTCGAAAGGACTACGGAACGTGAGCATCGAGGCGAAAAGCATCCATCGCGAAACCTTCGTCATCAATCTGGGGCCCCAGCATCCGGCCACCCATGGGGTTTTGCGCATCAAACTGACTATGGATGGCGAATATATCGATGACGCCGAACCGATTATTGGATACGGCCATCGCATGCACGAGAAGATGGGCGAAAACCGCACCTATGCGAAATTTCTCCCGAATACGGCGCGAATGGATTATGTGGCCGCCCTGTTCAATAGCTTTGGTTATGTCGGAGCGGTTGAGCGTCTGGCGGGAATCACCGTGCCGGAGCGCGCTGAATACATCCGCGTCATCACCGCTGAACTCAACCGGGTTGCCAGTCATTTGCTCTGGGCAGGCGCCTTCCTGATCGATCTGGGCGGATTTACACCCCTGCTCTACACCTTTGATGACCGCGAACAGATTCTGGATCTTCTGGAATCCGTCACCGGCGCCCGCCTCACCTTCTGCTACTACCGGTTCGGCGGTGTCTGCAACGATATTGATGATGAGTTTGTGGCAGGAACGCGGCAGTTTATCACCAGACTCCGCAGCCGTATGCCGATGTACCACGCCCTGATTACCAAAAACATCATCTTCCGGAAGCGCTGTGAGGGAATCGGCCCCATTACCGCGGACGTGTGCCGCCGTTATGGTGGCACCGGCCCAGTGTTGCGCGGGGCCGGGGTCGCCTACGATGTACGCAAGGCGGAACCCTACTCGGCCTATCCTCAGTTTGACTTCAACGTCCCGGTCTATCCGGAAAGCGACTGCATGGCCCGTTACCTGGTCCGCATGGACGAGATAGTGGAAAGCCTGAGGATCATCGAACAGGCGCTCGACAAGTTGCCTGCTGGACCCGTCATGGCGGAGAAAGTTCCCCGCTTCCTCAAGCCGCCCAAGGGCGAATGTTACTTCAACGTTGAATCCGCACGGGGCAGTTTCGGCGTCCGCGCCATCAGCGATGGAACGGACAAGGCGTATCGGATGAAGTTGCGGTCCCCGTGTTTTTCAAACCTGAGCCTTTTCCAGGAGTGTTCGCGCGGCATGTTGCTGGCGGATGCGCTGGCCCTGCTGGGCAGCCTGGATCTGGTCATACCGGACATTGACCGATGATGACATTACTCCACAACGACTTTGTTCTGGAAATAATCCGACTGGTGCTTTATGCGGTCGGCTTGATTGCCTTTGCCGCATTCAACGCCGCGTATCTCTCCCTGCTGGAGCGGAAAATCCCCTCGTGGTTCCAGCTCCGCTACGGCCCCAAGGAAGTCGGCTGGTGGGGACTCCTGCAACCTGTTGCCGATGGAATCAAATTGCTCACCAAGCAGCTTCTCGTGCAACGGGGTGCGGATGTGGTGCTCTTCAAGCTGGCGCCGGCCATGGTGATCATTCCGGCCATCATGTGCCTCGCGACCATTCCCTTCAGCGAGACGCTTGTGCCGCGCAACATCAACCTGGGACTCCTGGTGATCTTCTCCTTCTCCGCCATCCACGTCATCGGAACCATGCTCGGCGGCTGGGCGTCCTACAACAAATATGCCAGCATCGCGGCAGCCCGCGTAGTGGCCCAGAACATTGCCTACGAAATCCCCCTGCTCCTCATTCTCGTGTCGCTGGTCATGATCACCCATTCTTTCAATCTCCACACGATTGTCGACCAGCAGGCGGGCGGCTTCTGGCACTGGAATGTGCTGCGCCTTTCCGCGAGCCCGCTGATGCCGGTGGCGTTCATCATCTATTTCATCTGTATGCTCGCGGAATCAAACCGGGCCCCCTTTGACATGGTTGAGGCCGAGAGCGAACTCATTGCGGGTGCCTTCACCGAATATTCCGGCATGGGATTCGGCCTTTTCTTTATTGCCGAATACGCCAACATCGTCGTGGGCTGTGCCCTGGGCACCATCCTGTTCCTGGGGGGCTGGCACTGCCCGTTCGGACTTCTGCCGGGCTTGCACTGGTTCCTGATCAAGATGTATTTCCTGTGTTTCACGGTCATCTGGGTCAGGTGGTCGTTCCCCCGCACGCAGTTCTATGGATTGCTGAACCTGTCCTGGAAAGTCCTGATTCCCATTGCCCTGGCCAACCTGATGATCACCGCCATAATGCTCAAACTTTTTTAACACCATGTGGAACTACTTCAAACTGATTGCAACCGGATCCTGGAGCCTGGCCGTGGGAATGTGGATTGTCCTCCTCCACGCGTTCAAGCGTCCGGTGACCGTCCAATATCCCTATGAAAGCGTCACGCTGCCCGCCCGCTACCGCGGACACATTGAACTCAAGCGCGAGGCGGCCGGCGGCCAACCGAAATGCGTCGCCTGCCTGGCCTGCCAGCGCGCCTGCCCCTCGGGCTGTATTGCCCTGGATGGCGTGAAACCCGAGGGGGCGACGCGCAAGGTACTGACCCGGTACACGCTGAATTTCACCACCTGCAGCCTGTGCGGCCTCTGCGTGGAAAGTTGCGCTTTCGATGCACTTCAGTTTTCAAAGGACTACAACCTGGCCTCGGTTCGCAAGGAGGACTACCAGATGGATCTACTCACCCCCGGGGAGAAACACTCGTGACCTTCACGCCGGACACCGTCTACGCTCTGATTGCCGCCGTGCTGTTCGCCGGATTTGCTGCCGTCACCCTACTGGGAGCCATCATGGCAGTTGCCGCCCGCAGCCTGGTTCGCAATGTTACCGGTCTGGCTCTCTCCTTCCTGGGACTTGCCGGTCTCTACTATTTCCTGCACAGCCCCTTCCTGGCGCTGATGCAAATCCTGATCTATGTCGGCGCCATCTGCGTGACCATCATGTTCGCCATGATGCTGGCGGAGCTGCATGAGGAAACACGGTCGTGGTTTATGACCATCCTCACGGGGGTGGGAAGTTTCGTCGCGGCCTGCGCGTTCGCCGTTCCCCTGATTCTCCTGGTGCGCCGCTCCTCCTGGATGCCCGCTCCCGCCGCGCAGGTGAATATCGGCTCCATCGAGGATCTGGGGCGGGCATTGTTGACCCGGTATGGCTTTGCCTTTGAATTGATATCCGTCGTGTTGCTTCTGGCGATTCTCGGAGCTCTGGCAGTGGCACGTTCCGGAAGGAAACCAAACTCATGAATTTCATACACTTGAGCGAACAACTGAACGTTTACCTGATGATCGGCGCCCTGCTTTTCGCAATCGGCATTTTTGGCTTTCTGCGACACCGCACGCTGGTGGGCATGCTGATTTCCGGCGAATTGATCCTCGCGGGAGCCTCGCTTAACTTCATGGCATTCGGCCATTTCCGCGCCGCCGATCCCATCACCGGCCAGGCCTTCACATTGTTCATCATCGGCATTGCCGCGGCCGAGGCCGCCATTGCGCTGAGCATCATGATCGCGGTCTACCGGAATTACCGATCCATTGAAACAAGGGACCTGAAAGAGATGGAAGGCTGACACGTATGCCCGTTCCCACTGAATCCCCCCTTCTGATCGCCGCGCTGCTGGCTCCGCTGACCGGCGCGGTTCTGGTCATGCTGAACAAGCGGCGTCCCAACGTTCGCGAGAGCTGCTCCTTCCTGGCCGCGGTCGTGCTCTTTGGTCTCGTGGGCGCCATGCTTAAGCCGATTCTGGCAGGACAGACCCTCGTCTATCATCTTTTCACGCTTCTGCCCGGAGTGAGTGTAACCCTCAGGGCTGATTCCTTCTCGATGGTTTTCGCCCTGGTGGCCTCGTTCCTGTGGATCATCACCGTCTTCTACTCCATGGGATACATGCGGGGACTCAAGGAACATGCCCAGACCCGTTTCAATGCCTGTTTTGCTCTCGCCCTGTTTGGCGCCATCGGGTGCGCGTTTTCGGACAACCTGTTCACGCTCTATCTGTTTTATGAAGTCGTGAGCATCACCACCTATCCGCTGGTGGCACACCATCAGGACCAGGAAGGTTACGAGGGCGCGCGAAAATATCTGGTGTACCTCACGGCCACCGCCAAGGGGCTTGTCCTGCCAGCGATGATCTTGACCTATGTCCTGTGCGGAACCCTTGATTTCTCAAACAACATGCACAGCGGCATCTTCCCGACCGGCACCAACCGGGTTCTGGTCACCATCACCTATGTGTGCATGGTTCTCGGCTTCGCCAAGAACGGCATCATGCCTTTCCACGGCTGGCTCCCGGGCGCCATGGTGGCCCCTACCCCCGTCAGCGCCCTGCTGCATGCCGTGGCCGTTGTCAAAGTCGGCGTCTTCGCGACCACGCGAGTCATGCTCTATGTGTTCGGCGTGAACACGATGGACGCCTTCAACCTGGGCATCCCGACGGCCTATTTCGTTTCGTTCACCATCCTGGCCGCGTCGTTGATCGCCCTGAGCAAGGACAACCTGAAGGCGCGACTGGCCTATTCAACGGTCAGCCAGCTCTCTTATGTCATTCTGGGCGTTGCGCTTCTCACGCCGGCGGGCATTGAGGGCGGCATCGTTCACATCGCGAACCATGCATTCGCGAAGATCACGCTCTTCTTCTGCGCCGGAGCGATTTACGTGGCCTCGCACCGCAAGAACATTTCCGAAATGAAGGGACTGGGCCGCGCCATGCCCTGGACCTTTGCCGCCTTCGCCATCGCCTCGTTGAGCATGATCGGGGCTCCGCCCGTGGGAGGATTCATCACCAAGTGGTATCTACTGGTGGGCGCAATCAACGCACAGCAATTGGGAATCGTGATCGTTCTCCTGACCAGCACAATACTCAATGTAGCCTATTTCGCACCGGTCGTTTACCAGGCCTATTTCGGAACCCCGCCCGCCGGTGACTCACATAAGGGAGTCAAGGAAGCCGCTCCCGCCATGCTGGTTCCGATCCTCATTGCGGCAACGATTTCAATTGTCGTAGGCGTCTATCCCGACTTTTTCATCACCCTCATCAAGGGAGCGCTCCTATGATCATTATTGCCCTCATTGAGTTCCTGAAAAAACACCTCAGGCTGGTGATCTGGATCTGCGCGATTCTCCTGGCCTTGCTGGTTGTGGGAGATTTCTTTCTGGTGGACAAGGAACACGCCCATACCCCGCCGGAGCACTGGCTTGGGTTCTGGTCAGGTTTCGGATTCATCGCCTGTCTGCTCATTATCTTCGTCTCCAAGTGGTATGGACACCTCGGCATCATGAAACGTGAGGATTATTATGGCGATGAGTGAGCTCTGGATCCATCCTTCCGTAATCCTTCTGGTAGGCGCACTACTGGTTCCGTTTGTCCGTGGCAAGGCGCGAAACGCCTTGTTGCTCGGGATTCCGCTGCTGGCCTTTGCGCGTATTGCTAGCCTTGCCCACGGAACCTTCGGCACGGTTCAGTTCCTGGACTTGACGCTGACCTTCGGGCGAGTGGACAGACTGAGCCAGGTGTTCGGCTACATCATGGGGCTCATGTGCGTCCTGGGCAGCCTTTACGGAATGCACGTCAAACGGGCCGCCGACCATTCAGCCGCCTGGTGTTATGTGGCCGGTTCGCTGGGCGTGATCTATGCGGGAGATTACCTGGTCCTGTTCCTGTTCTGGGAGCTGATGGCGTTTTCCTCGGTCTTCCTGATCTGGTTGCGGGGAAGCAAAACCTCCCAGGGAACGGGTTATCGCTACCTGATGGTTCACGTGGTGGGCGGACTCTGCCTTTTGGGTGGCATTATTCTCCGGTATCAGGCAACTGGCGGAGACTATTCCTTCGGATTAGTTGATGTGGCCCATCCGGATCTCTCCACCTGGCTGATCCTCATCGGGTTTCTCCTGAACGCCGCCGTGCCGCCCTTCCATGGATGGTTGCCGGATGCCTACAGCGGAGCCACAGTCACCGGCTCGGTATTTCTTTGCGCCTTCACGACCAAAACGGCCATCTATGCCCTGTGCCGCGGGTTTGCCGGAATGGAAATTCTCCTGCCTCTCGGGGTCATCATGGCCATCTACGGCGTGGTCTACGCCGTGCTGGAAAACGATTCACGAAAACTTCTCGCCTATCACATCATCAGCCAGGTCGGCTACATGGTGGCAGGGGTCGGCATCGGAACCCAAATGGCCATCAACGGGGCCTGCGCCCATGCCTTCGCGCACATTCTTTACAAAGGTCTGCTCTTCATGGGAACAGGTTCCGTGCTGATGATGACCGGGAAGAGCAAGTTCACCGAGCTGGGCGGCCTTTACAAAAAAATGCCCTGGGCCTTTGCCTTCACCCTGATCGGCGGCTTATCCATCTCGGCCTTCCCGCTCTTCAGCGGATTCGTCAGCAAATCCATGATCGTGTCGGCGGGATTTGAGGAACACAAAAACACGTGGGCATTCCTGTTGATGCTCGCCTCGGCGGGAACGTTCCTCCATACCGGACTGAAGGTGCCGTACTTCATCTGGTTCGGGAAGAACAACTGCAGCAAGGAAACCTGGGATCTTGCGAAGGATCCCCCGTGGAATATGATCGCAGCCATGGCGATCATGTCCTTCTTCTGCATTTTCATCGGCTGCTATACGCCCTATCTTTACCAGATGCTGCCCAATCAGCCGGTGGATTATCATCCCTATACGGCCTACCATGTTTCCGAAACGCTCCAGATCCTGCTCTTCACCGCCGTGGGCTTTTTCCTGTTTGTGAAGAAACTGGTCCCCACCCCCACCATCAGCCTGGATGTGGACTGGCTCTATCGCATGAGCGGACGGGCAGTCCGATGGATCGCCACCAAGCCGCTGCAGGCGGTTGATACCTGGGTGAGTGAAGGGTACCGCGTCTTCGGCCTGGTCTGGCTGGTCATATCGGCCAAGGCGTCCGCCGCATTCGACTGGAATGTGATTGATGGCGTGGTGGACGGCCTGGCCCGAACGGTACGAAGTTCCGGCGACCGCATCCGGCATCTTCAGACAGCGCAATTGCAGGTCAATCTATTCAGCGCCGTGGCCATGATGGTCGTGCTGTTAATCTTCGTGATGGTCAGCTTGAGGTAAAGTATGGATGTCTTTCTTTTTAATGGTTCGTGGCCGCTCCTGAGCGTCCTGATTTTTCTACCTCTGGCAGGCGCCTGCCTTCTGCCGTTGATGAGGGGAGCCCGGGCCGCCAAGATCTGGGTTTTGGGCGTGACGCTCGTCAACGCCGCACTTTCGCTCAAGCTCTACACCGGCTTTGATCTCTCGACCGCCCAATACCAGTTTGCCGAGACAGCCCGATGGATCCCCTCGTTGAACATCTGCTACACATTGGGGGTCGACGGAATCAGTCTGCTTCTGGTGATCATGACCACCCTCTTGATGCCCCTGTGCGTGCTGTGCTCGTGGAATGCGATCGGAACGCGCGTCAAGGAGTTCCTTGCGTGCATCCTGGTAATGGAAACCTCGATGCTCGGAGTCTTCCTGTCGCTTGATTTTGTGCTGTTCTATATTTTCTGGGAAGCAATGCTGATTCCAATGTTCCTGCTGATCGGCGTCTGGGGCGGGCCACGAAAAATCTACGCCTCAGTTAAGTTTTTCCTCTACACGCTGGCGGGGTCGGTACTGTTGCCGGTGGCCATCATCGCGCTCTACCTGCACAGCGCGCCGCACACCTTTTCGATCCCGGCCCTAATGGGTCTGCCGCTCGCCGCCTCGCTCCAGAAGTGGCTGTTCCTGGCGTTTTTCATCGGGTTCGCCATCAAGGTTCCGATGTTCCCGTTCCATACGTGGCTTCCGGCGGCCCACGTGGAAGCCCCGACGGCGGGTAGCGTGCTCCTGGCCAGTGTGCTCCTCAAGATGGGAACCTACGGGTTTCTCCGGTTCTGTCTCCCCATCACCCCGCTGGGCGTCGAGGCGTTCGCGCCGGTCGTCATCGGGCTGTCGATCGTCGGAATTATCTACGGCGGTCTCACGGCGCTGGCCCAGACAGACATGAAGCGCCTGGTGGCCTATTCCAGCGTCGCTCACATGGGCTTTGTCACCCTTGGAATCTTTGTCCTGAACACCAACGGGGTTGAAGGCGCCATGCTCCAGATGATTAACCACGGGATCACCACCGGCGCTCTTTTCCTGTGCGTCGGCATGATTTACGAACGCACCCACAGTCGGGAATTAGCGAACGCAACAGGCATCGGAAAAGTCATGCCGATCTATGTCACCGCCCTGGCCGTATTCAGCCTTTCCTCTCTGGCCTTTCCCGGCACCAACAGTTTTATCGGCGAGTTCCTGGTGCTTGCCGGGACATTTGCCTTTTCCGGTAAGATTGCCATGCTGGCCATCCCGGGCGTAGTTCTGGGCGCCGCCTATATGCTGCGCATGATCCAGCGCATCATCTGGGGTGGGGTTTCAAACCCCGACACCTCCGCGCTTAAGGATTTGAACACGAGGGAAATCATCACTCTTGCACCGTTGCTGGTCCTCGTTCTGTGGATCGGCCTGGCGCCCACGGGGTTTATGGACACATTCCACGCCAGTGTCGCCCACCTGCTCCAACAATTTCATACGGGACTTAAACTCTAGACCGGGAAGCAATTCACCATGATTCTGAAACTGTTTTCGCCTGAACTTGTAGTCATTCTCGGCAGTCTGATCGTCTTCACGGTCAGCCTCGGCCAGGGACGGGCAAGACTGGCCGCCGCCGTCACGACCGTCACCGCACTGCTGGCATTGGCCCTGAGCCTGGTTTCGCTTGCCTGGCACGGGGAACTCTTCCAGCACGCCCTGCGGATCGACCTGTATTCCCAATTGTTCAAGGTGTTTATTTTGCTGGGTCTGGCCGGGGTGGCCATTTTCGGAAACCTGCTCAAGGATATCCGCGACGATGTCCGGCCTGAGTATTTCCTGTTTCTGCTGCTGGGCACGTTGGGGATGATGATTCTGGTGAGCAGTATTGAGCTGATCACCTTATTTGTCGCCCTGGAACTGGCCTCCTACGCCCTTTTCCTTCTTGTGCCGTTGCGCCAGGAACGGCCCGGCCTTCGCATCCAGATGGAGTCCGCGGCCAAATATGTGATGTTTGGAATTGTGGCGACGGGCATCATGTTGTTTGGCATGAGCTATATTTTCGGACTGACCGGATCCACCTATTTCCATGATATTGCCCCCGCTCTCCTGCAACGCTGGAACGATCCATCCGCCATCGTCGGAATTCTTCTTGTTCTCGGGGGACTTTTATTCAAGTTGGCGGCGTTCCCCATGCACCTGTGGGCGCCGGATGTCTACCAGGGAGCTTCCAATGAAACGACGGCCTTCATCGCCGGAGTTCCCAAGGCCGCCGTGATGGCGGTGATGATCCGATTTTTATTGTGTGCGAATCCCTCCGACCATGTCCTGGCTGCGGTACTCACCGTAGTCGCGATTGCCTCGATGGGCTTTGGAAATCTGGCGGCGCTTGCTCAAAAAGACATCAAGCGTATGCTCGCCTATTCCAGCATTGCCCATGCCGGGTATGTACTGCTGGGCCTGGTCACTTTGCGCAACACCGGTTACGCGGCGTCGATCTTCTATATCCTCGGGTTTGTGGTCATGAGTCTGGCGGCATTCCTGGTCATCTGCCTCGTATCCCGCACCGGAGAGAATGTGCTGATTGACGATCTTTCCGGACTGCATTCCCGTTCGCCCCTGGCAGCCTTGATCCTGGGCGTCAGCATGTTTGCGCTCGCCGGGATCCCGCCCTTTGCAGGATTCATGGGCAAGTTCTTCCTCTTGACCGAAGCACTCCGGAGCGGCCTGATCATGCTGGTGATCGTGGCGGCGGTGAATACCGCCATCGGCATCTACTACTACCTGACCGTTGTGCGGGTCATGTATTTCTCCGGAGCCGGCACTCGCCAACCCGTCAGGTTGGGAACTATCAATTCTGCATTGGGTCTGGTGCTGCTGGTCATTGTTGTGCTGCTGGGCGTCATGCCCTCCTTCCTGCTGGACCTCGCCCTCACCGCTGTCCGCGCCACAGCGCGATAACAGCACATCTCATCGAATCCCGAACCCTATAGGGGATTGTTGCGTTACCGGTCCGAACGACGTACTATTCCTGCTATGGAACGTGCCGATGCCGAACTGATGTGCGAACTCCTGCCCACCCGGCCCCAACCGGAAATCGGCAAAGTCCTGGTCACGGGGGCAACCGGCTACATCGGTGGGCAACTGGTTCCTGCGCTCCTCACCCGGGGTTACTCGGTTCGCATCATGGTTCGCGCCCCCTCCCCTGAACTCGCCCATCGCTGGAAAAACACCGAGATTGTTGTCGCGGATGCACAGAACCTCGACCAGGTTGAGATGGCGATGGAGGGCATTGATACGGCGTATTTTCTGATCCATTCGCTTCTGCTCGGTCCGGAAAAACTCGAACGCGTTGAAATCAAGGTGGCGGAGAATTTTCGTACCGCTGCCGCAAACAAAGGAGTCCGCCGCCTTATCTATCTGGGAGGACTCGGCGATGAACAGGGCGGACACTCCACGCACCTCCGAAGCCGGATGGCCGTGGGAGCGGCACTGCAACAGGGCCCGGTGCCCGTCACCATACTGAGGGCCGCCATCATCATTGGCGCCGGCAGCGCGTCCTATGAGATTCTCCACAATCTGGTCAGGAAATTGCCGATCATTCCCATTCCTTCCTGGGCTCGCACCCGATGCCAACCCATCAGTATCCATGATGTCATCCTGCTCCTGGTCGGCGTTCTTGAGACGCCGGAGACCGTTGGACATTCCTTCGATATCGGGGGCCCCGACATCCTCAGCTACGAGGATATGATCCGGTCGATGGCCGCCATTCTTGGGCGGAGACGCTGGTTTCCCATTTCTCCGCCCTTGCCCATCAAACTTACATCGTACGTTATCAGTCTGCTGACACCGGTACCCCTCGCCATCACCTGGTGCCTGATGGAGGGCGTCGTCAACGAGGTGGTTTGTCGTAAGAATCGCATACTGGAGCTGATTCCCTTCACTCCGATGACGTACCGGAACGCCGTCATGATGGCCATGACGCGGGAAGAACAGGATCGGATTCATACGCGTTGGTCAGACGCCTATCCGCCGGCCTGGGAACTGGCGATTAAACTGAACGAGCTCGGTACCGCTCCCCGCTACACCACGGAGTATTCCCTCAAGACAGCCAAAAGCCCGACCGTCCTCTTTGAATCCATCTGCCGGATCGGGGGCGATGAGGGGTGGTTCAATTCAAACTGGCTCTGGCGGCTCAGAGGGTTACTGGACCGGATGCTCATGGGGGTCGGAACCTCCCGTGGCCGCCGGAACCAGACTCAACTGCGGATTAATGATGTGGTCGATTTCTGGCGGGTGGAACAACTCCAGCCCGATGCGATGCTGCTCCTGCGTGCGGAAATGAAATTACCCGGTCTGGCCTGGTTACGATTCACGATTGAACCGGGCGATCACGGGAACCGCCTCGGGGTCAAGGCATTCTTCCACACCGACCGAGTTTGGGGGAAACTCTACTGGTATGCGTGTCTTCCGTTCCATCATTTCATTTTTAATGATTTGATCCTGCAGATCGAAAAACGCAGTTAACCGGTCACCCGGCGGAAGCCGTCAATCCCGCGGAGAAGCCCTTCACGAATTTATCGATCGAGGGGGAAAACTCCTGCTTCATAAATTCACGCCAGGCCGCCTGTACCGGCGGGAATCCCTCGAGAAGTGCATCGGCCTTTGCGCACAGTTCCCCGATATAGACCACTGGGTCCGCCGGGGCTCCGGCACGGTCGAATTTCCATCCCGATGCCGCCGTAACCTTGGGTTTTAAGGCGTCACGTCCAAGCGACTTGTCCGAAGACGCCTGATCACCATACCCGTCAAACAAATCATCTGCCAACTGGTAGGCCGTCCCGGCCAGATAGCCGCATTCCCGCAAAATGGGGCCCAGTTCAGGCGATTGGCTTCCCGCCAGATATCCGACAAAGGCGAATAGCGATCCGGTTTTCCGCCGGGCAAGAGAGACGGAAAGCGGCCAGTCTGGCGTTTCGCGCCGGACCAGCTCCTGCTCGACTTCAGCCTCACACATTTCCCTGGAGCGATTGACGAACTCGGGAATCAACTCGCGTGATTCTGATTTCATAATCAGGGAGAACGCCAGGCACACCATCAAGTCGCCAACCAGAACGGACCCGGAGGTTCCACGACTGATCCAGAACGCGGGCGAGCCCCGTCGCATGTCGGCCCCGTCAATCACATCATCGTGAAGCAGGCTGGCCGCATGCAGCATTTCGATAGCGGCCGCCCCGCACGTAAGAGTCTGACGGGGAACGCCCGCTGCAGTGCCGATCCGTAATGCTAACCGGCTTCGAAGCATTTTCCCCCCGTAAAGGGAGCCGGACACCTGATTGAGCAAGGGCTTGAGGCTTGTTCCCTCCAATACATCCCGGATCGTCTCTTTTACATCGGCAACATATTGTTCAACATCCACAGCCATTTCCTTCGTTAAAGTTCGAGCGTGCACCGTGTCACTTTCCTCACACGGGCGGGGATTATAGTCAGCCCCCCTCTTCTGCGCAATAACACAAATACTCTACGGGGCAGAAGAAGGGCGAATGACTTAAGTGTTGACTTTAAAAAACAAACGCACCATAAAGTTCGCGTTTTTTGACCGGAGGTTCTCAGAATCTCTACGGCTCGGGTTCTATTCCTAAAGAATCCGACGAGCGGGCAGTTTTTTTGTCCAACAATTGGGAGTGCGACTATTATGCAGATACAAGAAGCTTTGATCGCCTTGCTGGTTTTAGGTCCCTTGGTTTTCGGGCTTTTAATGTTAACCGGAATCAAGGGTATTCTCCGGAACGCCGTGGTTGCCATGGCCGGAGTGGTGACCATCGGGGCGGGAGTTGCCCTTCCCTTCTATAGCGGGGCAACAGCACCCGATGTCGGATTGCCTGCCCTCATCACGACGGCGGGAAATTGGATTGAACCCCTGATTATCCTGACCGTTCTCGCCATCGGGTTTTCCATTCGCAGTTGGCCGGTTCGGATCATGGCCTTGATCCAGTTGGGACTTTGCGGAGCTGGGCTGATCATGGCCCGTCATGAAGCCGTCGAGGAAACCAAGCTGGTGGTGGACTCCCTGGCCCTGATTATGGTTCTCATTGTTTCGGTGATCGGAAGCCTGATTGCCCTGTATGGCATCGGCTATATGAACGTCCATGAACACCATGCCCCCGCCACGGCGACCTCGACCAACCGGTTTTTCTTCGTTTTGATCTCTTTCCTGGGCCTGATGAATGGACTGGTTCTGGTGGATAACATGAAGTGGCTGTCGATTTTCTGGGAAGGCACCACGCTCTGCTCCTTCTTTTTGATCGGACATGACGGAACGACCGAGGCGAAGGCGAGCGCCCGCCGGGCCATCACGATTAATGTTTTCGGCGGATTAGCGATGTCGCTAGGTGTTTTTCTGGCGGCCCACACGGCCGGCTCTGAAAGTTTATCAGTAGTCCTGACCAAGGGGCCCCTGATTCTACTACCCCTCGGATTGTTTGCGCTGGCCACGATGACCAAATCGGCTCAATTGCCCTTCCAGAGCTGGTTGCTGGGCGCAATGGTCGCCCCCACGCCGGTTTCGGCTCTCCTTCATTCCAGCACCATGGTCAAGGCGGGATCTTATCTCATTCTCCGTCTGGCCCCGTCCCTTCAGGGAACCCCTCTGGCCCCCGTCATCGCCATTGCGGGAGCCTTCACCTTCGTCGTCACCAGCGCCCTGGCAGTCGGACAAAGCAACGGCAAAAAGGTGTTGGCATATTCCACCATCGCCAATCTGGGCTTGATCGCCTGTTGCGCCGGTATCGGCACTCCCCTTGCCTATGCCGCCGGAGTGACCATCCTGATCTACCACGCTGTATCCAAAGCCCTGCTTTTCCTGTGCGTGGGTACGATTGAGCAGACGATCGGCAGTCGCGACATCGAGGATATGGGCGGACTGCTCTTCAAGATGCCGCTGACCACCAATGTTGCCATGATCGGAATGGCCTCGATGATGATGCCGCCCTTTGGCATGCTGGTCGGGAAATGGATGGCTATCGAAGCGGCGGTCCGGAATCCAGTGGTACTGATTCTGCTTGTTCTGGGTAGCGCCCTGACGATCTTCTTCTGGGCAAAATGGCTGGGCCGTATCACCACGACCTCTTATCACGAGACCTACAAAATCGAGACCGTCAGCCCCTGGATGCTCTCCGTCCTGACCTTGATTGGAACGGGTGTGATCGCGATTTCTGTCTGTGCGACGCTGATCTATGCCAAGGTGATCAAGCCCATCAGCCTGGCTACATTCGGCATGGACACCTGCCCGGGCAACATCTCGATCCTCGATTCGGTTCATTCCTTTTTAGGATGGCCGATGTATGTGGTTTTTGGAACGATCGTACTGGCCCTGCTCGCCGGGGTACTGCTCTTCAAGCCCTCCCAGATCCGCCTGCCGTTCCTATGCGGCGAAAACCTGGATCTTGACGATCACAGCTTTACATTCCGGGGCATCGCAGACGCTCCAACGTCGGCGGCGCTGACCAGCTATTATCTCCCGTTGTTTGAGGAATCTAAAATTACCAGCTGGGGCAATCCCCTGGCAGCCTTGATCATTCTGAGCCTATTTGGAGTACTGTTCATATGACTATTCCCACAACACCCCTGACTCTGGTTCTGGCAATTCTTGTGGCTCCCTTTTTCGGAGCCCTACTCTCCGGCATTGACCGCCGGATCACGGCGCGCGCCCAGGGCCGCATGGGTCCCCCCATCCTGCAACCGGTCTATGACACCATCAAATTGTTTCGGAAGGAACCCATCCTGCTCAACTGGATGCAAATCGTCTACGCCTACCTGCACCTTCTATTCATGGTCATGGCGTTTCTGATGCTTGTATTCGGGAAAGACAGCCTGATGTTCCTGTTTGTCTTCGCCTTTTCCACCCTGGCTCTTGTTCTGGGGGGAATGTGCGTGCGCTCGCCCTACAGCCGCATCGGAAGCCAGCGCGAGATTATGCTGATGGTGGCCTACGAACCGATCCTGATTCTCATCATGATCGGATTTTATATGGTTAACAACCACAGCTTCCTGCTCTCCGCACCCCTGTCGGCTGCGCGCCCGATGCTCCTTTCTTTACCTCTTCTTTTCGTAGCCTTCCTGGTCGTGCTGGCCATCAAGCTTCACAAATCCCCGTTCGATATCGCCACATCCCATCACGCCCACCAGGAAATTGTGAAGGGGATCACGATCGAATACTCGGGCCCCCATCTGGCTATCCTGGAAGTCGCCCACTTCTATGAAATGGCCCTTCTGTTTTGCTTTATCGTGCTGTTCTGGGCGTCCCCCATCTGGATCGGAATTCTTCTGGCAAGTGCCAGTTTCTTCCTGATGACGGTCGTCGATAACGCCTTCGCCCGCTTGACTAAAATGTGGATTTTCAAATTCATGTGGACCAGCGTGCTGCTGCTCGCCATGACTAACGTTATCTTGCTCTACTGGGCTTCAAAGTAAGAAAGGCCAACCATGACCGTCGTTCCAAAATTCAACAAATCACCCTGGGTGGTTCACTTCAATTGCAACAGTTGCAATGGGTGCGACATTGAGTTCCTCGCCTGCCTGACCCCGCTTTATGATCTCGAGCGCTTTGGAATCCTGCATGTCGGGAATCCCAAGCACGCCGACGTCCTCGTAGTCACCGGATCCGTCAATCACCGGAATGCGCGCGTCCTGAAAAACGTATATGACCAGATGCCCGACCCCAAAGTGGTGGTGGCCATGGGCGTGTGCGCCTCGACCGGGGGGATTTTCGCCGATGGCTACAATGTGCTGGGCGGAGTGGACAAGGTGATCCCGGTGGATGTCTTTGTTCCCGGCTGTCCGGCGCGGCCCGAAGCCATGATTGATGGTGTCCTCAAGGGCGCTCAGGTTCTTCAGGCTAAACACAGCGGAAAAACACCGCTGGCGGAAAAAAATGTGCTCACCCGAACCCCCACCCCCTTCGCTGCCCCTGCAGTGTTGGAGAAAGGCGCTTCCCATGCTTAATCATGTTTCAGAAATAACCCTTGATCAGATTTCCACCGAAGTGTGGAAGCTGAAACAGGACGGGCACCGGTTCGTGACCATGACCTGTTGCGACCGGGGCGAAACCCACGACATTCTCTATCATTTTGACAAAAATTATGAATTGAAGCACCTTCGGGTCGCCCTTCCGAAAGGCACGGCGCTTCCCAGTATCTCAGCCCTTTTCTTTGCCGCACTTCTGGTTGAAAACGAAATGAAGGATCTCATGGGCGTCCAGGTGAGCGGAATGGCCATTGATTTCCAAGGGCGGTTCATGCTGGCCGAGGGCGCGCCGGTCGCGCCTCTGAATAAATCGATTCCCGGAATCGGCATTCAAATACAAGACAAGACCCCCTCCGCCCCGGAAGGAACGGTAAAATCATGATTCGTCGCAATACTATTCCCTTTGGCCCCCAGCACCCGGTTCTTCCGGAGCCCATCCAGCTCCATCTGGTGATGGAAAACGAAAAGATCATTCAAGCACTCCCTGCGGTTGGGTATATCCACCGTGGACTCGAAAAAATCGCCGAGAAGAAAGACTACATTCAGGACGTCTATCTGGCGGAGCGCATTTGCGGGATCTGCAGTTTCATGCATTCCCAGAACTACTGTCAGGGTATTGAGGAACTGATGAAGGTTCAGATTCCCGACCGCGCCAAGTACCTGCGCGTGATCTGGGCCGAAACGCATCGTATTCACAGTCATTTGCTTATCCTCGGCCTGCTGGCCGATGCGTTCGGGTTTGAGAACCTGTTTATGCGCCTCTGGAAGGTGCGTGAACAGATCCTCAATATCATGGAAAAAACAACGGGGGCACGCGTCATCCTTGGCGTCTGCGCTATCGGCGGCGTCAAGCGCGACATTACCCCAGAACTGAGCGATTATATCCTGCGCGAACTGGAAGCCGTTGAGAAACAGCTTCCCGAGCTGATGGATTCCCTGCTCAAGGACTATAGCGTTAAACAGCGCCTGATCGGCGTTGGCGTCCTCCCGAAGGATAAAGCCCACGAACTGGGCGCGGTGGGGCCTGTAGCTCGCGCCAGCGGTCTGAGAATGGATCTCCGTGAGACCGGTTACGCCGCCTATGGCGATCTGGACTTCAAAATGGTGGTCGGGGAGGCGGGCGACTGCTATGACCGAACCATGGTTCGGGTGAAGGAGCTTTACACCTCGCTCGACCTGATCCGCACCGCCCTCAAGCGCATGCCCCAGGGGCCGATCTCAGTCGCGGTCAAGGGAAGCCCCCCCGCCGACGAGGTACTCGCCCGGATCGAACAGCCGCGTGGCGAATTGAACTTCTATATTCGTGGAAATGGAACGCGGAATCTGGAACGCTTCCGGGTCCGGACCCCGACTTTCGCCAATCTCCCGGCCCTGCTACACCAGCTGACAGGCTGCGAGCTGGCGGACGTCCCGGTGATTGCCATTTGTATTGACCCCTGCATCAGCTGTACGGAGCGATAAAATTATGGTTAACCTCATCAATAGTATTTTCCGGAAACTTACGACTCCCACAGAGTGCCTTCGCTATCCCTTCGTGAAACGGGAGTTGCCCGAAGGAACGCGCGGCCGGATCGACATCGAGATCGACAAGTGCACCTTCTGCGGAGCCTGCGAGAAGCGGTGCCCGTCAAATGCGCTTAAGGTGACCCGCGATCCCAAGTCGTGGACCTTGAACCCCTACTCCTGCATCATCTGCGGGTATTGCATCGAAGTGTGCCCCAAGAAGTGCATCATCGCGCACAAGGAACACTACTCACCGAACGTGTGAGTTGATACTCATCGTAATCGTAATCCTAATCGTAATCTTAATCCTCACGCTGCAAAGAGGATTACGATTAAGATTATGATTAAGATTACGAGTCCGAAGATCACGCATCCGTGATTTCAACCACCTCGAACCCGGCCATGTCCAGCATGCGTCTGTCCGCCTGGTAGCCTTGCCCCGGCGTGGTCAGATAGCCTGAGGTAAACATCGAGTTGGCCGGATAGAGCGCCAGCACCTGCAACGGGCCGAGACAGGCTTCCCGTCCCCCGGCAATCCTGATCTCCCGGGAAGGATGAACAAACCGGAACATGGCCAGGGTGCGCAACACGTCGCCCGATGAAATTCGGGGACGATTCATAAGCCCTGTTCCCGGACGGGGATCCAGAAAGTTCAAGGGGATAGAGTCCGCTTTTACGCCACGCATGGCCAACGCCAGATCCACCCGATCCTCCTGAGTCTCCCCCATCCCCATCAGACCGCCACTGCAAAGCTCCATGCCGGCCGCCTTCACCCGTGCTGCCGTGGCCTTTCGTTCCGCGTAAGTGTGGGTCGTGCAAATGGATGGAAAGAACCGTTCCGAGGATTCCAGATTGTGATTGTACCGGTCCACTCCTGCGGCCTTGAGTTCCGCCGCCTGCTCATTATTCAGGATTCCCAACGACACACAGATTGACAACGGGTACTCACGCTTAATCCGCCGGACCGCCCGGATGATGCGGTCAAGATCCTCCCGAACCGGGGATCGCCCGCTGGAGACGATGCAATAGCGGATGGCACCCATGGCCTGGGCTTCTTTCGCTCCCTGAAGCAGCTCCTCCTCGCTCTGGAGCGGATAACAGGGCACCTCGCCCGTGCTGGCGCTGGATTGACTGCAGTAGGCGCAATCCTCGCTGCAACCCCCGCTTTTGGCGTTACGGATGACATGGAGACTGACTTTCCGGCCAAAATGACGCAGACGAACCAAGAATGCGGCGTGCAACACACTCAGGAGTTCATTCTTGTCGGAATGAAGAATCGCCAAAGCCTCATCATGTTGAATCTCGTCTCCCGCCAACACGCGGCGGCTCATGGCAACCCAATCATTTTTCGCATCATGTAAAGTAGTCATAAGCGGCCATTATGGCTCCTCTCTTGCATTCTCATCAACTGTTTTGTATTCCTCTGTGCATGTCGACAGCGAGCCTCCCAACCTTAATCGTCAAACGAAACGGCAATCTGGTTGCCTATGACCGCGAGCGCATCACCACGGCGATTTTCAAAGCTACCGCTTCGACAAAAACACCGGATCGGAAACTGGCGGAATCTCTGTCTGCAAAGGTCGAGGAAACCCTTCTAGCCGCCTATCACGGCGCCATGTTGCCCTCTGTTGAGGACATCCAGGATATTGTCGAAAAGGTCCTGATCGAAAACCGGCAAACCAAGCTGGCGCAGAATTACATCGCCTATCGCCGGGAACGCGCCATGCTTCGGGCTACCAAGGCCTATTCCTTTGAAGTGACGGATAACATACCCTACAAGAAGATTTACGAAATCCTGCTGTGGAACATGGCGCATCGCTGCGAGAGTGTCGAATCCCTGAATGACCTAATCCGCAAAGGACACTTTGCCGATCTTGTCCGGGCGGCGGAGGATCGGTTTGCTGCAGAGGCCGGGCTAGCCGCCGAGGCAATGCTCGCGAGAGCTAAGGATCTCCGGCTGGTCATCATCGCCGGCCCCTCCTCCTCGGGCAAGACCACCACCACCATCAAGATCGGAGAAGCCCTCCAGGCTGTGGGACTGAGTCTCAAGGCCATCAACATCGACAACTACTTCTTTGACCTCGTTAAGCACCCGCGGGATGAGTTCGGGGATTATGACTATGAGAGTCCCCAGTCCCTCGACCTCGATTTGATCAATGCCCACCTGGGTGATTTGCTAGCCGGAAAAACGGTTAAAACACCCTTCTACAACTTTAAGACCGGGATTCGGACGCTGGATGTCAATGAAATGCGTCTGGCTGACAATGAAATCCTCCTGCTCGACAGCCTTCATGGCCTTTATGACGACATGACCCGGGCGGTTCCTGCAAACCATAAATACCGGCTTTATGTTGAAACCCTGGGCCAATTACGGACAGCCGACGGCACGTTCATGAGGTGGGCCGACAACCGGCTCCTGAGGCGGATGCTTCGCGATAAGAACCACCGTAATCTCCAGCCCATGGGGACACTCACCCACTGGCACTATGTCCGGCGAAGCGAGCTCAAATACATTATTCCTTTCATCGCCCATGCTGATTTCGTGCTGAATACCGCACTGCCCTATGAGCTTCCCGTTTTGAAGGCACGGCTGTGGGACTTCATTCCGGAAGCCATGGAACGTTTCCGCCAGGATCCAAACCGGCAGGACGCCTTTGTGCGGGCCAAGCGGGTTCATGACCTTCTGGCCCCCATCGAGGCCGTCCAGGATGACCGGATTATTCCGGGAAATTCACTGTTGCGCGAATTCATCGGCGGAAGTGAATACCAATACTGACAGGAGTTTCCTCATGATTCTGGTAGTGAGTTTATCGCCGAGCTGGCAACGCACGTTGGTCTTTCCGAAATTTTCGCCGGGTGAAGTCAATCGCGCCACTGATGTGATTGAAACCGCCTCAGGCAAAGGCGTAAATGTGGCGCGAGTGGCAACGCAGTTAGGCGCAAAAGTCCGGCTACTGACCACGGCGGGGGGGCCCCGCGGCACATTGTTTCGGAAAGCACTGAAGATCGATGGCGTTCCCGCCACGATTATTTCAACGGCCGGGGAAACACGACTCTGCCAGACACTTATTGGACTCGCGAATACCCCTCACCTAAATCCTCTCCCACAAGGGGAGAGGAAATACGAAGTTACTCTGCACCCTCTCCCCTTGCGGGAGAGGGCTGGGGTGAGGGGTTCTGTCCCGATCATCACCGAGCTTGTCGAACCCCCCGCCACCCTGAACCCTGCCGAAGTCGATGCCGTCCTATCCGCCTATTCGAGGGCGCTACGGAAGGCCTCTCTGGTTGTCTTGATCGGCAGTATCCCCAAAGGGTGCGGCAATGGGTTTTACGCCAAACTGACGAGACAGGCGAATCGACTCCACATTCCGGTTCTTGTGGATGCCCAGAGAGAGCTTTTGATCCAGGGCATCCGGGAGCACCCCAGTCTGGTCAAAATCAACCGGGCTGAACTCGCTGAAGCCACAGGAACAACGAATCTGGCCGGGGGGGTCAAGCAACTTACAAAGTGGGGCGCCAAACAGATCGTCATCACACAAGGCTCCAAACCCGCCATCGCTTTTGACGGCAAGGGTTCCTGGAAAATCATTCCGCCAAAAATCGATGTGGTGAATTCAACAGGCTGCGGTGACGCCATGATGGCAGGAATCGCAACCGGCCTGCACCAAGGGAAAAGTCTCGAGAACGCCCTTAAATTAGGCGTAGCCTGCGGTGCCGCCAATGCCATGACCGTAAAATCAGGGGATTTGCGCCTGCGGGATGTCCGCAAACTCTCCCTCCCGTAATTACCACCACGGCCCGGGATCAACACCCTCACCCAACCGGCTTGGGCAGGAAAATTTCCTGGAAGAAGTTGCGGGCGTACCGGTCGGTCATTAGGGACATGTGATCGATGACGATCTGGGAGAGGGACGGGCGATCGCGCTTTCCGTACATCTTCTCAATAAAGTGATGAACTTCCCGAACGGCCAGGGGGTCCTTGTCCAGCACCACACCCCACTGGTTCTGACGCCGTGATGACAATTCCCTCTGCTCAAAATCAAATATTGTTGTCAGCATGTTCTCGGCACGAATCGCATATTCGTTGAGCAACGGGTGAAAATAGATGTTCTTGCAGTTATAGGCATACAGTTGCCTGAACGCCTCAAAAACATCATCAGAAAACCCGATCTGGTCCGGTGTCTTGAGATTGGTGCGGATCATATCCGTAACCAGATTATTAATAATCGTGCGGTTATCCTCCCCCAATACCTTGATCACGGCCTTGGGAAGAGAAGGCATTTTTCCGAAAACACTCAAGGCATCCTCATAATCCCGCCCCGAATAGGCGATTCGGTCCGCCAACCTGACCACACAGCCCTCCATCGTAAGAGGAACCACCCCGCGACGGCGGATCTTTCCCAAGGCTGGCCCCGGCTTGGCTCGGGGGGTAAGGGTTTGTTCCGTACTTTCCCCGCAATGACAGACAATGCCGTCCCGGACTTCATACGTCAGATTCAGCCCCCGCTCCTCTGTGGAGGGACGGAACGCCAGTTGATCCACGACGCGAAGACTGTGGAGCTCATGGGAAAATGACTGGGAAGAATCGTTCCGCTTCCACAGTTTATCCAACACGGTTTCGCCAGCATGCCCGAAGGGGCCATGGCCTAGGTCATGACCCAGGGCAATGGCGTAGGCCAGATCCTGGTTCAATCCAAGGGCCCTGGCGACGGTCTGGGCGATCGAGGCCATGTAGAGGGAATGGTCAACCCGGGTGGACACATGGTCACTTTCAGGGGAAAAAATGACCTGGGTCTTGTAGCGCAACCGGCGAAAGGCGGTACAATGCAGAATCCGGTGGGCATCCCGCTGAAAACACAACCGAATCGGGTCTTCCGACTCCTTCCGTTCACGGCCACGACTGGTTGAGCTCGGGGTGGCCAGGGGATGATCCAGGATTTTATCTTCACGATCCTGGGCGAGTTCTCTAAGCGTCTTTGTCATGGCGCATTTCTATATCAACCCCAACCCCGCCCGTCCAGAGCGATCAATTAGTGTGACCAAGCTTTTTCGGGCTCCCGGCTCGCAGTCTCTTAAAGTTTCTGGCCGAAACAACCGGTTTTCCGGTCTGGGCCTCGATATCCTTACGCGTCCGCCCCGCGACTGCTCCACCGTCATGGGCATCCTTTTTTAGCGGCACCAACCCTTGTGTATCCCGATCACGGTGCAGTTCGGTGGTGGTTGCCTCCGCCAGCATGGCCGGAAATCGTTGAAGCGTTGCTTGCCATCAGGAGCGATTATTTTCAATTGTCCGATTTTTTCGGACACTTCAAAATATCCTTCAACTAGATCTTCTTTTTCAGGTCATTCCGTTCATCAAAATAGAACCACTGGATATATCCCACGCCTGTTATTTGTTTGCACACATTGAATTGGTTAGACCAATTGGATACATCTTTTCCTCATACAACTCTACAAGCTTGCCCCACCGTTCCAATTCAGCCTCCTGCGGTGAACCCGCCTCGGCATCCATCAAGACAGAAACACGAGCCAAAGCGGCTTCGTATTCTGCCTCGTTCCGAATTGCCTTGGGATACATCATGAAACCTCCACAGCAAAGAGACCGCCATCACACATCAAGACCAGCTTTGTTGGGCCGATGAAGCCCAATGACCTGCTTGATACTGTCTTTCCACTTGATCAGGGGATCTTTTCGATGGCGATGGTACAGCGCTCGAATATTGTCGTCCGACTGGATGGCAATAAGTTCTTCGGCACGCCTCAAGGCCGTTGCGTCACCCGGGCAGTTGAACGGAATGATCTGGCGAAGCCTGTTCGCCTTTCCCAACCAGATGGAGTCCGTCACATAAGGCCGAACATCCGTGATAACATCGTCAATGGCACCATCCAACATTGGCTCACAAGACACGCTGGTCTCGAAGCCCTGCTTATAGGCGTATTTCAAGCTTTCCAGGCGATCACGGTAAGCGGGAGCGCCCGGCTCCCAAAAGCCCAGCACCTCATCGTTCACCGATCCGATAGAATAGCGGAGCACGATCTGCTCCTTGTAGCGCGCCAATTCCGAACACAGCCGCTCCACGCATACCGGCCGGGGTTTGGAAACAATCAAGAGATCGTTTCCGACGGCCAGCATCTTCTTCAGCACCAATAGACAGGCATCGATATTGGTCTCTGTAATATCATGTGCCGTAGGAAACATAATCCGACCAGTCCGTCGCGAAAATCCCTTATCAAGGTTATGTGGTCGGATTTTAGTTTTCTTCCACGACACTGCCGTCATTCGCTTGAAGCGGAGCGCCATGGACTTTGCATAGCAATACCGGCAATCGTGTTCACATCCATCCTGAATGTTCACATTGCTGGCCGCCCATTCCTGGGTGCCATGCGGGACTGGATGCGTCTCACTTGATATAGTAATCACGCAGGGATCATCTTCTTATGAACTTCATCCACACGGGGACTCAGGCGAACACCGTTCCAGATTCGTTCCAGTACATCCTGCGGCAAATCCTGATGATGCCGCAAATCCCCAGCAGTGAATTTCTGAACCAATTCATCCACGCCTAATTCAAATACCTGATTGCAGTCAAAGACAGTTTCTTTCGAGAAGTCGGCATAGGTGCCTGGATCAACAACCACAAGCGTTGCGGGAGGAAAACTCCGTCGTCGTTCCCTCACCTTTTCAACTTGGGAGGACCCCACAGCCATAATCAGCACCTTACTTGATTGTGGGTCAGCGTTGATAATCGCGAAGAAATGAGGTTCACCTGATGAAAGTTTCCGGTGCTCGAAGTAGTACACCGTTCCAGGCCGAAGTGTCAGACGAAGCGCGAAAGGCAAGCCAAGCGTTGTCATCCACCTCAACTCCAGAGTTCGTGGATGGCACACAGTTCCTGCAGTTCTTCACGCCGGACAGACCGTCCTTGTTCGTCCAAAGGATAACATGGCTCAATTCCGGTGGCAGGGTCGTCCAGAAAATCATCATAGCTCATTTTGGCCCGTGAGCAGGTTTCGCTACCAAGTGTAGCCTCATGTCGTTTCCATTCAGGATATTGATGCGTCAAGTCAGCCAGGGCAAACTCGTCCAGTGCGCCAAACGACTTCCAAGCGAAGGAGACCGCCTCTAAATCCGTCTGCGAGAACACGATATCATCAACCTCGTTAACCGAGGAATATTCATACCGGTTGACAGAATTCAGGTACTGGCCGGCATAGGCTTTTTCGACATCGGGCCGAAAATCGCTTCCTTCGACCAAATCTTTCCCGCCAGAGGGGACCGGCCCGTAATTCATCGCAAAGTATTCGTCGTTGGTAATTGGACGCCCATACTTGCGCAAATGGAATCGATCGGCAAAGAAGAGCAACTTTAGCGCCTTCATCTTATTGATATGCCCACCACTTTGCCGGGCGAAATAATTCAAAGCCTGCGTGGCTTTCTTATAGGAAAAACTCATTGCCATATCAAAAACCTATCATATTCACTCGAACGGGCACCAGACTCAAATAACAACAAGATTCTGCACGATACGATCTGTCCCGTCAATATGCGGCGACTCTGATATTTGCATCAGCGAAACCGTTACTGTCTCGTTTATTGATCGTCGAAAAGCCGCATCGCTGATACCTGTCCAAGGTTTTGTGATCAGCCCAGCTACTTCCGCAATTTGTCAATTACGACCCAATCACCAGGGGCGCGCTCATACTGCCAGAAGGTCCAGCCGTTACAGGTTCGCCGTTTGCACGCGAGTGCGGCGGCCATGGACGGGGAAGTATAGACTTTGCCGTCAAAACGAACGGTTCCGTCACGACGAACACGGGCGGTGAGGATTTCGCCCTTGAATCTGGCGCGTAGCAACATGGGAGTGGAGATGTATTCCGCGAGAGCAGGGGTGCGACCATTATGCTCTGCTTCAACGGGAGGTTCGGGCTTTTTTTCTTTCCGACTACCGCCAAACAGGCCATCCATCTCCGACAGAACGCATTTCTTGATATCCCGGCGGAACCTCCGGCGCAGGTCCTCCGATTTCGCAAACTTCCCCTTCTGCTTGTTGCCCGAGGGTTTGACTGTCCGCAACATCAAGGCCTCAAGTTCTCGCAGGTGATTGTCGCCGACAGTCAGGTAGACCGAGAATTGGTCCCATGACCCGCCATGCCGATCCTTGAGATGTTGTTTCAGGCGATTCCGGAGGTTGGTCGCCAGCCCGACATAGTAAAGCTTCCCCCGGCGATATAACGCATAGATCCCCTGCCGCCCCCGCGCATACTGCCCGATAATATCCTGATGCCGCTCCAACGCCTGCCGGGAGATGTTCTCCAAGTGTCGACAAACTAACTGCGTGCGTCTTTTCATTAGTCTTCTCCCTGTTGTTGGCTCCCCGTCCAGGCGGAAGCCTCATCCAGCTTCGTTTCCAGAATATATTGCAATATCCCTCCACATAGGGGTAACAATCAAGCCGCCATCTTTATCACCATATGTCTCAAATTTGCCAGCACTCACGGATCGCGCGGCCACCGCGCAAAGTGCAGCGTCAACATAGTCGATATTCGAAAGCAAACTGATATCTATGCCGTGTTCCAGCAGGACTTTCCGCCGATTCACGCACTTCTTCCGTGCCGGTAATATTCGCCCGGAAAGGGCACAGGCGACCGCCTGCGGGAATGTCTCAAGGCAAAACTTACCTTTGTTATCTCGCCCGTCGAAAAGCCGAAAGGTCTTTTGCAACTGACCATACAGATTTTCTCCGTTCAGCATCCATTGATAGAATGGGTTGCTTTCGGCCTTCTCTCGCTTTGGGGTAGCAAACGTGGAGATTTTACGTGAATGAGCGAGTTTACGCTCCGCCGGACGCGCGTGCCCTGTGAGACTCCATCGACATGGCGCATCAACAGCTACAATGGTGCACCCAAGCAGAAGACACCATTCGGTCATTTCCGTGGCATTGAGAGCCGATTTACGCGCCAATACTTGCCCGCCAAATAGGGCTACCGCATGGAACCCCTTTTTAGGGCCACCGACATCAATGCCAACGACAATATCTTTAAGTCTCTGCATGTAAATCCTTCACACGCTCATCATTATGCCCCTCAGTTGAGAAAAAATTTGAAATCTGAACAGCGACCTATGTTTAGTCCGTTTTCTTCTCCACTGTAATCCCCAGCTCATCATAAACAGCCTGCGGTGGCTGAACGAAGGTCCACTTAACGTTCGTTCGCGTCCTTTGCTTTGTCTCCTCTTTAGCAGTCATGAAGACCATTCGTGCGGATGGATTACGCTGCCGAACCTCTTGGGTAAGAGCCCAGTAGAATGCATCGATATCAACTAGTTCAGGATAGAAGCACCTTGCCATAAAACTACCGTAATCACGCCGCAGGCGGTGATAATATTCTTCCGTGAGACTGATGAGATCCAGCTGGCCCTTGTCAGCAGAAAGCTTTGATCGTTTCCAGCCGTTATAATCTCGAACAAGGGATGAAGCTTCATGCGTGATGGAAATCCGTATAGAGTGGATATCCTCACTGCGATTGAAATTACCGATTGGCAGCGCAACGTGCTGAGCATAATTCCGGAAATCCAAAAAAAACGACACAGCCCATGAATTCTCACAAAACTGACGAAAAAATGACTCATACTCTTTGAGCTTGTCGTTATTCTTTCTATATCGCTGACGATATGACACTTCAAAATGCTCTATCACACCATATGCCGAAGCCAAAAAGTTAAACAGCAGGCGGTCTAGCACCAGATGACAGTCATCTTTTCGTGGCCCTGCGGACAGGAGTTCTCTCTGGTACTTCACCCAATCGTTATAGTTAAATTCAAGAATATGAAATAATTTAAATCGCCCCCGCGCCTCAGAGAAAATTGGCGTGGCCCTCTTATCGAAGACAATTTCTTGCTCGGTTAACGGACGGATCTCGGAGAAGTTGTTTCGCGCACCATCCCATGCCACAAGTTGAATATCGTGCTCCATAATTAGTTACTCCGGACTTGCAAGCAGATGCACTTTAAGATCGTTCGCTGAAATAAACTCCTGCCGCAAAGATCAACCATCACTTTCCTCGCCTTTGGACTCCTGGACCGCTGGACTGAATTCTTCAACCGTTCGCTTCCACCACTCCGGAATTTGAACCGGGGCACCTATTTTCTGTAATCGATCCGGCAATCCTCTCAAGTAGCCGATTGCCTGTGGATTCAACGGACGTGATGTCGCAGCAGCCCAGATTGCTGATCTCAACACATCATCTTTGAGCAACAACTGGATGGCTTGCCCCTCTCCATAGTTGGCCTCTTTCTCAAGTTTGTAGTCGAACCAACGGAGCATTTCATATGCATTTTGGTGAACGTTTAAGTCTTCATTCGCTTCTGCTAAAACCTTTAATACCTCTTCACGAAGGCCACCCCATAATGGGCCCTTCGCATCCAAAAGCAAACGGCCAAGCTCGAAACTTCCATCTGCCCCCTGATAAACTTGAACAATGAAGCCTTGCTCATGGAAACGAGATAGAATTTGCATCGCATATCTCGGAATCACAATCTTGCCGAGTTGCACGCAGAGATCCTTGATAAGCTTGTTTCCAAAATGGATACCAAATGAATCCGACAAGGGCTTCAAGATGCGAACCAGAGGCGTTACGTCTGGGCGTGTAAATTTGTTTCTGTAAATTGAGTTGAGCTTGAAAAGGCGGGTCAAA
>JBAXMJ010000006.1:0-47990 GCA_037134355.1 bacterium
AGGGCACGGCGGCCTTGATTCTTTCGGGAGTGAACGGCAGCACGAACAAGGATTATACCGGCCGCGGATATACCCGCGAGATCACCACAGGCTGGGCCCCGTCGGCCATGGCCAGCGACATCCTCACGCTGTGGGGCATGGCGGACGTGGCCACCAACCGCACCGATATCTATGTGATCTCGATGAGCTATGATCCGGCGGCCACCACCCCCTCCGCAATCCAGGCTGGCTTGTTCGGTCTGGTGTCGCGCGAAACGCCGTCCAATAACTGGGTTAACGCCACCGACCTCAACGTGGGCGGTGTACAGCGTTTCGTGCTGGGCGCTTGGAACAGAGGCTATACACTGGGCACCTGCGGTGTGGATACCAACACGGCAACCGCTTGGGCGGTGGTCAACCACGCCAGCGAATTTGCCGTTGGCCCTCTGGCGCATGTGAACGCCCAGGTCGTCAAGGTGGATACGGTGGTTTACCAGCCGTTTGGCGTAGGCTTGGCGAACGGTTCAGCGGTGTATCTGGATGCGGATCCCTCCAACGACAGCCCGCTGCGTGCAACGCAGCGCTCGCTCGGTTACCGGGAAGTGGACTACAAGGCGAAGATGTTCAGCGCGTTGCGGTTTACGGCCCAGGCCCCGACCACCAACTCCTCCGGCATCCAGTATGACTATACGGCGCAGAAGACGAAGGGAACCTATACCGTTGGCTACTGGAAGGACAAGGATCTGCCGGTGATGATCGGTCCCGATGGTAAAGCTTATATCACCGATGGCCATCATACGTCGGCAGGCTACCTTTCTCCGGTCAATTCCCAATCGGGCGATGTGGTGCCGGGTATGCACCGCGTGGTGCTGGGTCACGTGTTCACGAACTTCTACAACGCCGCCATCGGCCCGCAGGCCGTGACCGACACATGGTGGACGGATCGCCTGGCCGAAAACAATGCGTTTCTCTACGGTGTCACTGGCAACCAGTTGGCCTTGTCCGGTGACCCGGGTTACGCGGGACTGCAGCCGATCCTGCCGAGCGTTATCCCCATGCCGGTCACGCCGTCCACGCTGGGCGCTGAAGCCATGACGCACGATCACTACCGCGGCCTGACCTGGGGTCTTGCCGACGGCATTACCAAGGCGGCAACCAATGGCGCCACGAAGATCAAGGGCTACTCGAAGACGAACCCGGATACGGGCTTGGACATCAACTTCGTCGAGTTCTTCTGGGCGGACTACCTGCGCAACCGCATCGTGTGGGACGATACGAAGAGCGGCCATGCGCTGGGCAGCGGCTACGGAGATGACAACGCCATCTCGGCTCCGGTCTCGTTCTTCGCGGCAGTGGCCAACGGCATCGCCTTGGCGCGATCCCAGGACTACCGCGACCAGTACGGTCGGGGCATTGTCGACTACACGAACAACGCGCTCTTCAGCGCCAACACGGTGCGGTGGGCGACCAAGTCCATGGCCAACAGCTCCTATCCGGCGGTGGCGGGTGACGTCTATAACCTGTTCCTGTTGGATGACAGCAGCATCGCAGGCGACATTTCGCCGTCGCCCGTAGCCGCCAATATCCTGCATATCGACACGGCGACCGGCATGGTGGTCTCCAACCGGTTGCTCAACATCCGCGATGTGGCGATCAATGCCGGGGGCGCGATCCTGACCTCGTGGAAGGATGGGGTTGTGACCAACTCCACGCTGACGATTCCCGCCGGTACGGATCGTGTTACCTTGAAGGGCTCGAACACAGTCAGCGGTGCGGTGACGCTGGCCAATGGCACGCTAACTGTGGACGGCAGCCTGACGGCGGCCTCGCTGGCGATGACGCCCAGCGCAACTCTGGAATACACTCCCGGCAGCGCCCCGATCACGGTGACCGGTAATCTGGCTCTGGAAGGAACTCTGAACGTTACGGCCTCCAGCTTTGGGGTTGGGACTTACACGCTCTTCACTTGCAGCTCGTTAAGTGGGAGTGGCCTGTCTATCGGCACCGTCCCCGACGGGTCGTTGCGTTACTCGGTTTCCACCAATGTGAGCGGCCAGGTTCAACTGTTGGTTGAAAACACGCCTCCCGCGGTATCTCTGACCAGTCCGACCAACAGCGCGACCTACCTGCGAGGCCAGATGGTATCGCTGACGGCGACGGCGTCCGACGATGTGTCGGTAGTCGGGGTGACCTTCACCGTGGACGGTGTTCTGGTGGGAACCGATACGGTGGAGCCCTATTCGGCGAGCTGGACGGCCGCGACGGTGGGCAGTCATGAGCTGACTGCGGTGGCGCAGGACGGCGCCGGGTTGATGAGCACGTCGACGGTGACGGTGACAGTAGTGCAGCCGGCGGTGACGCATGTGGGGGCTTCCTACAGCGAGGGTAACGCGAACGGCCATGAATATGGGGTGGATGCCTTTGCCGGAATCCAGGACGCCATCGAGGCGGTGCAGGCTGGCGGAACGGTCTGGGTGACAAACGGCGTCTACACCACGGGTTCGACGAACGTGAACGGGGTGGAGACGCGCGTGGCGCTGACCAAGGCGGTGACGGTGCGCAGTATCAACGGCGCGGCCGTGACGGTCATTGAGGGATCGGCGGACAAGTCCGCGACAAACGGGCCGTCGGCCATTCGTTGCGCCTACGTTGGTGGCGGGGCGTCGCTGGTCGGCTTCACTCTGACCAACGGGCATACCCGCGAGTTGCCGACGGGGAGCTACACCCCGGCGTGGGATTCTCTAGTGTTCGGTGGCGGTGTCTTTGCCGAGGCGGGCGGACTGGTTTCGGATTGCCTGATCAAGGGCAACAGCTCGAGCCTGGGTGGTGGCGGTGCGGCCGTCGAAAGCGCGGCCACGCTGCGGGACTGTGTGGTGGCCTTCAACAGTTCGCCTTACGGCGGCGGTGTGGCGGCGCTGACCACGGGCGTGGTGGAGAATTGCACGCTGAGCGACAACAGCGCAAGCATCCAGGCTGGCGGATTGTATGCCGACCATGCGGTCGTGCGCAACACGATCGTGTGGAGCAACGCGGCGCCGGTGTCGGCCGAATACTTCCGCAGCGCCGGCACGTTCCTGCGGTGCTGCACCAAGCCGCTGCCTGCGGGCACGGGAAACATCGCGGTGGCGCCGCAGTTCATCGGTCAGGCGTGGGGCAACTACGCGCTGGCGGGGACCTCACCCTGTATCGACGCGGGAACCAACCAGTCGTGGATGACGGGTGCCAAGGATGTGAACGGCAAGAGCCGCCTGCAGGATGGTAACGGCGACGGCAAGACCATCGTGGACATCGGCGCCTGCGAGTTCGGCACGGCGCCGCGGCTGGTGGTGGTGGCGAACGGGTTCAACGCGCCGTTGACGGTGGCCGCTGGCGAGCGGGTGCAGGTGGCGATCACGGTGAACAAGGGCCAGGGCGTTTCGAACAAGGACTGGTGGATGCTGCAGGAGACTCCAGATGGCAATTTGAAGTACTACGACTCGGCGTCCAGCCTCTTTAAGAATGGCGTACTGGTTACCTACAAGGGACCGTTCGTCTCGATGGGCGTGACGCCGATGTTCGACAGCACCACGCTGCCGGTGGGAACGAACATGTTCTACTTCGGTGTGGATTCCAAGATGGACGGGATCCTGCAGCTCGACAAGCTGATCTACGACAGCGTCCAGGTCATCGTAACGCCGTAAAAGTTGTTGGTTGGTTAGTGGTTCTGAACCCGGAGGCGACGAGTGTTGCCTCCGGGTTCTCTTTTAAAGAGGGAAGGTGTTAAAAACAATAGGTGTCCGGCAATCGCGTGCTATGTTTCCTCGGCTGAACGATTCGAGAATCGACTTGACGAACTGTCATAATGCCTTTATAAGATGTTGCAATATGACAGACTACCTTTCGCGAGAAATCACACCCCGGCTGGAACGGGCCTTGCGCCAGTTGCCAGTGGTCGTGCTCTCCGGTCTGCGGCAAACCGGCAAGAGCACGCTGCTCCAGAATGAGACGGGCCTGGCCAGCGGCCATACCTACCGCACGCTCGATAACTTTGCCACGCTGGCTGCGGCGCGGTTAAATCCGGAATCATTGCTGGAAAGCGCCGCGATTCTCGATGAAGCCCAGCGCTGCCCGGAACTGCTCGTCGCGCTTAAGAAATGCATAGACGAACAACGAAAGTCGGGACGCTTCATTCTTTCCGGCTCAGCTAATCTGGCGATGCTCGGACACGTCACCGAAACGCTGGCTGGACGCGCCGGATATTTCACGTTGCACCCGATGACGCGCCGGGAACAAAGGGGCGCAACGGCCCGTGAACCTTTCCTCGTTAAATTTCTCAATTCGCCCGTACTCCCGTCCGGCAAAGCTGACCCGGTGACCGAGGCGGAAATCTTAACCGGCGGTTTGCCCCCGGCCTGCCTTGGCAAAGCGGGCGGCGTGGACGAGTGGTTTCGAGGTTATGTGCAAACTTACGTCGAGCGTGATGTGCGGCAACTATCGCAGATTACTGATCTTGTCGCCTTCCGCACGCTGGCGCAACTGGCGGCCATGCGCACTGGCCAGGTGCTGATCATCAGCACACTGGCGCGTGATGCCAAACTCAATGCCGTGACGGCGGGGCGCTATCTGGATTTGCTGGAGGCTTCGTTTCTGATCCGTCGCTTGCCACCGTTTCTGAAGAACCGCAGTTCGCGTCTCGTAAAATCACCTAAACTGCATTTCACCGACAGTGGCCTCGCGGCGCACATGGCGGGCATTACCACGCTCGAACCGGGCCGCGACGATTTGTTACGCGGAGCCTTGTTCGAGACCTACATCGCGCAGAATCTCGCCGCCTTGCTGGAAGCGCATTTGCCCGACACGCAACTTACATTCTGGCACGAGCAGGGGCGGCACGAGGTGGATTTCGTTATTGAAATGGGGCGCAAGGTTTTTGCCATCGAAGTAAAAGCGTCCACCCGTTGGCGCGAAAGTGATTTGTCCGGCCTGCGGGCGTTTTTGGAAAGGACGCCCGCCTGCGCCGCCGCAGTCTTGGCCTACAATGGCAGGGAAGCGGTGAAACTGGACGAACGCCTTTTTGCTATTCCCTTGGGGCAACTGCTAGAGTAAGTAAAATCGGGAACCATAGAATATGGACTCGCAACCCGGAGGCAATGAGAGTTGTCTCCGGGTTCTCTTTGCGGTTACTTGCTGACCAAAGGCCCGGCAATCCGTATCTGTTCTCCCACGTGCGGGGGAGTGAACAACGCAAAGCTCCCTTGGGCGCTGTCCCAGAACACCCAATGGTAGTCGGCATCGTCCAGAGAATGCGTGAACGTGAAGGTTGCCTGGGTTGGAAAACCGCGGCCGTTCACCCGGTCAACAATCACGGTCATGCAGGGAACCGCAACTTTGTCGCCCGGGGAAAAGCCTATTGCCTCGGAACGAAAGGTAGAGGCGAAACGGGACACTTTGTATAGCTCGTGATGGAGAGGGGCGCTGGGGGGGATATCGCCGGTTCTGGGTCTGGTGGGAATCAACGGCCCGTGAGCCGAGATTACCACCAGGGTGTTCGTTTCCGTTCTTGAAAGCGTGATGTCGCCAAGGCCTGATGAAAGGACGCGCAATCCGGCCGGCAATTCAATTCCATTGTGGATGAAGGACAGACCTAAATAGGCGAGGTTCTGTACGTTTGGCGGGTTGACGATGATCAGTTGCTGGCTGCCCGCTGCCCGAAACGCCTGTGGGATTGATGCCACTTTATCGGAGTGATGCCGGAACATGGTGATCGTCCGCATGACATCCGACGTAACCGGTTTCAAAAAGAGCAAGATCACGAATAAGATACCGACGCCCTGAATCAGGCGGCGCGGGATGCGGCCCTGGGGGAGCCAGTCGTCGCCGTCCGCGATGCCTGCCAGGAAAGCGGCCACCAAGGGCGCGGATCCGATGGCCGCGAAGAGTAAGGTTCTGTCCCCGGGCAAGGTCCGGGCACAGGCCGGAATGAGAGCCAGAATCAGGCCCAACGCCCAAAAACGAGCGGTCCGCTCTCTGCGCAGCAGGGGCATGAACGCCGTAGCCAGTGCGATCAGGCCTGCCAACACCAACCCCCAAACCCAAGGCTGAAACCAGGGGGAAAGCATGGCATACTTTGCCGCAACCGAGCCGGTGAATTGATCCAGGGCCAGGATGGGGCCCCACTCGAGCACGTTGAGGGCAAAACGTACCGGCTCGCCGCCCGGATCGATGTAGAGCCCGGAGCCGACAACGCCGAAGCCCAGGGCATGGTATGTCCCGCGCCACGCGATTGCGATGAGTGCGAACGGAACGAGACTGGTCAGACGAGCTTTCCATGGGCGGTCGTCAAGGAATAAACTATAACTGAAGAGATAGGTCGAGGCGGTCACTGCGCCTTCTCCCGCCAGTAACCCCGCCGCAAAAGCGACCCAGGCGACCACTCCCCATTTCCATGATGCGCCCCGAACCTGACGGTGGTACAGCCACAGTGTCGAAATCATAAATAAAGCTGAGATTAGGGAATTGCGGGCGGCGATCCATGTTACGCTCTCCAGGTTCTCGGGTTTGAGTGTCAGTAGCAAGACGGCCAATCCAGCCCCCCAGTCCCGTTTGTCCAGTTTACGGTAGAGCCCCCAGGATGCCACCAGGAAGAGGGCAAACCAGGCCGCGCTGTGGATGCGAAACAGCATCCTGTGGGAAGGCCAAAGGCGATAGTCCAGCCAGTGCGTTGCGGCAGACAGGGGGCGCCAGAAAGAAACCTCCCGCCCTTCGTCTGACCACCAGGGTTGGATCCCGATATTCTTCAGTTTGTGCTCGATTTGATCGGGCTTGCTCCAGACAAACAACGTCATTGCGGCCTTTCCAATAGAGCAGGAAGTCCGCAACTTACTCTCATGGCAAAGATCGTCGCCAGACAAAGGCGCGCACCAGAACGGAGCGCTGATCAAGAAGGCCAACATAACGAGAAGTACAGGCAACGCGGAATGCCCAAGCATCTTTCTAATGGAATCGAGAATCATCGCATGATGTTGCCCTGCGGTTGTTAGAGCAGGATGAGTCGTTCATGAGATCGCCGTTCATTCGCAGGGCGGCTCAAGCAAAGGAGTAACCGGTCCCTAATCCCTGTCTAACATTGCGGATTCATAGTGAATTCCATTTGTTCAAGGCGTGGTCAGAGTGTGAAGTGGAAATATATGAGCCAGGATACCAACAACGAAACCGAAGAAAAGCGATTCTCAAAATGGCACGCTGCCGGTGCGTGTCTCGGGCTGTGCGTCCTTTGCCTGGTATGGGGGGGCATCTCCGTCCAGCATGGATTTTTCCCGGGGCATTTGCTTCGCAATGCGTATGAGGGGGCCAAGGCGGCAAGGGCCAGCTTGCACTATTGGCGCATGCAATTTAGCGACGACCTCTGGTCGACAAACCGGTTTTCGCGCAGTGGGGTCACGGTCCATGATCCGACCAGGACGTTTGAGGGCTATACCTTGTACACATCCGGACATATCCAGGGCGCCATCCTCATTGATATGGAGGGGAAAGTGGTTCATCAGTGGAAACTGCCCTACGAGCAAGTGTGGGATTCCTCCGGCGAGGTGAAATATCCCCGCCCTCCCCACCAGATATTCTGGTTCAAAGCAAAGGTCTTCCCGAACGGCGAGCTCATGGCCGTTGTGGAAGGCAACGGGGGCACGCCCTGGGGCCAGGGAATCATCAGGATGGACCGCGATTCCCGCCTCATCTGGAAGTACCTGGGCTGTGCGCATCACGACTTTACCATTGGTGACGACGGTCGTATCTACGGGCTGACCCACAAGATCAGGACAGAGCCTTTTCCCGGCTTGAATCTTGATTACCCGTGTCTGGAGGATTATCTCGTCATCCTTTCGCCTGACGGAAAGAAATTGGATGAGATTTCCATGTTCGAGGCGTTTGCGAATTCCCGATTCAGGAACAGTCTCGAAAAATATGGTGTCAAGACCCCGTTTGGCGAATACTTTCACTGCAACGCGGCCCGGGTGGTTACGGCGAATACGGCCCGCCAGTTTCCGTTTGCCTCGCCGGGGCAGGTGATGATCAGCATGCCGCACTTTTCAAGCTCACTGGGTCTGCTGGATCCGGCCACACGCCGTTTCGTGTGGTGCGCAACCGGAGCATGGCGAGTCCAACATGACCCGGATTTTTTGGATAACGGGCACATGATGCTTTTCGACAACTGCGGCAATCCGGATGTTGGCGGAATTTCACGCGTCATCGAGTTTGATCCTCTAACCGGCGGAGTGGTGTGGTCGTACCATGGTACGGCTGCCAACCCCCTGATCAGTGAGAAGCGGTCGGGCGCCCAGCGTCTGCCCAATGGGAATACGCTCATCACGGAATCGGATTCTGGAAGACTGCTCGAAGTGACGACCACGGGGGACGTGGTTTGGGAATTCATCAATCCCGTCAAAGGCGGAAAGAACGGTGAACTCATCCCTGTCATCAGCACCGGCGAGCGCATCGCTCCGGAAAGCCTCGATCCATCATTCCGCGACTTTCTTGCTTCAAAAAAGACTCAAACGAAAGGCGCCCCATGAATACACGCACCACCACAATTTTATTAGCCATGGCAAGTCTCTTTGGCATTGTGCCTTCGGCCATGGCTTATGTCGGACCCGGTGCGGGGCTGACATTGGTCGGATCATTTATCGGGCTTTGCCTCACCCTGCTGGTGGCGTTGTGGGCTGTTCTTTCGTGGCCGATCCGCAGACTGCTTAAGCGCAGGAAGCAGGGTGCTGCGGGCAACGAAAAGGCACCGGAGATGGATCAAGCCCATGACAGTCCCCCTTCCTGACTTGGTGAAAATTGTGTTGTGGGCCGCCTTGTGCGGAACCCTTTCGATGGGGCTCTACCGGTTGCTGTCCCCGCAGAAGCGTTTGGCGGCGGCCAAAGATGACGCTACCCGGACGCGCCAGACGCTTTCAGGGTATGATGGTTCGGCGGACGGGCTGCCCCCGCTCATCAGGGCGTCGTTGCTCGCGGCACTCCGGCATATGGGCTTGTGTTTAGGCCCCGCCCTTGTGTCATCGATCCCCGTGATCGCCATTTTCCTGTGGATGAACACCGTCTACGGCACGCCTGCACAGGAATACCTGCCGTTCGGTCCGTCCTGGTTCAGGGCGTGGTACGTGCCGTTCAGTGTCGTCATGCTGGCGGTGTCGATGGTGATCAAGAAGGCCTGGCGCATTGTGTAGGTCTGGCGCACCGGAGCAAGTCTCATGGACAAAACATCGCAAGAGAGTTCAGACTTCAAGGTTGACGGGGTAACAAGCTGGTTGAGTCAATGGGTTTGGAGTTCGCCGGGGCGTGCGGTTCGGTTGGGACACCGCGAGAGCCGGTGGTTTGCCGATGACTTGCAGGCCTGTCCGGTTCAGAAGCCGGTGTTCATTGCCGGACTGGCCAGGTCGGGGACCACGATTCTGCTGGAGTTCATGGCGACGCTGGACGGGGTGGCCACCCATCGCTATCGCGATTTCCCGCTGGTGCATATGCCTATCTGGTGGAACAAGTTCCTGGACCTCACTCCCCGGAAACGCATGGAGCCCGTCGAAAGGAGCCATCGCGACGGTATTGTGATCACGCCCGAAAGCCCGGAGGCGATGGAAGAGCCCCTCTGGATGAGTTTCTTTCCGCTGGCCCACGACTCAGCGGTCAGCCAGGTGCTGAATGCCGCCACGGTGAATCCGGGATTTGAAGCGTTTTTCCGAGACCACTTGCGCAAGATCCTTTTCGTGCGCAACGGGAGGCGTTACGTGTCGAAGGGCAATTACAACGTCACGCGGCTCGAGTATCTCCTGCGTCTGTTTCCGGACGCACGGTTTGTGGTGCCGGTGCGGGAACCTGCGGGGCACGTGGCTTCACTCATCAAACAGCACCGCATTTTTGGTGAAAATCTTCGGGGCAATCCGCGTGCGCTTGAGCATCTGCGCCGTGTCGGGCACTTCGAATTCGGACCGGACAGGCGGGCGATCAATGTGGGGGACACAGCTCTGGCCAGGGAGGTTGAAGCGTTGTGGGCCGCAGGCGAAGAGGTGCGCGGTTGGGCCCGATACTGGGCCTCCATCCATGGTTTCCTTGCGGAGCGCATGGAGGCGGACCCGCTCTTTCGGAAGGCTGTACGACTGGTCCAGTTCGAGGAGTTGTGCGAGCAGCCAGCTTCTGAACTCAGGAAGATCGCGGAGCATGGTGAGTTTGCCGATGCCGCGCGAGGCGCGGACGCTTTCGCGGAACGCATCCGGTTCCCTCGGTACTACGCGCCTTCATTCAGCGAAGCCGACAGGATGGCCATTCAGGACGAAACGGCGGAAGTGTTCGAGCGACTCATGAGTCTCCAGCAACAATGAAAGGGATCGTATTATGAAGCCTAGGCAGTTTCAAAACGGAGTGTTGGTCCTGCTTGCCGTGGGTTCACTCCTCGGCGCAGGCTGCGGTAAGCGGCAATCCGCCCCAGAGACCCGGATCACGGTTTCGGGTGCCTGGGCGCTCTACCCGATGATGGTGAAGTGGGCGGAAGAATATCGAAAGTTGTATCCCCTGGTTCAGATCGACATTTCAGCAGGCGGAGCCGGAAAAGGGATGACGGATGCCTTATCAGGCGCCGCCGATATCGGCATGGTTTCACGGGATATCAATCCCTCCGAAGCGGGGAAGGGGGCCTGGTGGGTGGCGGTGGTCAAGGATGCCGTGATTCCCGTCATGAATGCCTCAAACCCGAAAGGCGGCATCCTTGCCAAACGGGGTCTCAAGAAAGAGGAATATATCGCCATCTTTGTGAAGGGAAATGTTCAGGACTGGAGTTTCGCGGGCGGCATACCGGCTCCGCTCCATGCTTATACACGATCAGATGCCTGCGGGGCGGCGGAAACCTGGGCCAAGTATCTTGGCGCGAGGCAGGAGGACTTGAAGGGAACCGCCGTGTACGGGGATCCTGGAGTGGCCGAGGCTGTGCGTAAAGACGTCTCGGGCATCGGGTTCAATAATCTGAATTTCGTCTATGACCTCAAGAGTGGCCAGCCCCTTCCGGGAATCCGCGTCATTCCCATCGACCTCAATGGGAACGGGGTTGTGGATTCCGGGGAGGATTTCTACGGAACCCACAGGGCGGTCATGCAGGCCATTGCAACGGGGCGTTATCCCTCCCCTCCGGCTCGCGATCTGAATCTGGTGCATCATGGGAAACCGCCGGCCGGGCCAGTTGCCGATTTTATCAAATGGGTGCTTACAGAGGGGCAGGTGTTTGTATCCGAAGCCGGCTATATCGCCCTGCCCGCCGAAATACTCAACACCGAGAAGACAAAGCTGAAGTAGCCAATGGATCGTGATTCCATACGGAAGGGGCTGGATCGCTGGGGCCGCTGCGGCATGGTTGTCGCGGCGGTGTTGTGTATTTTACTTCTGTTGCTTATGGTGTTGGGTCTGCTATGGAAATCCTGGCCCATTCTTGAATCGCATTCACTGGCAGGCTTGTTTTTGTCCAGTGTTTGGAAACCCCATGGAGGACAGTTTGGGTTTCTGGCCTTTATCGTAGGCTCCTTGTGCATCACTGGAGTCGCCGTGCTGCTGGCCATGCCGGTTTCGCTGTTGACGACCATCTATCTGTCTGAATATGCCGGGCGTCGGATCCGGGCGGTGATGTCACCCCTGATCGATCTCCTGGCGGGCATTCCCTCGGTGGTTTACGGGGTGTGGGGAGTGCTGGTGGTCGTTCCTCTGGTGAAAGATTATTTGGCGCCGTTATTGGGGCGGTTTTCATCCGGGTACTGTGTTCTTTCAGCAGGGGTGGTGCTGGCCATCATGATTCTGCCCATCATCATTCATGTAGGTACGGACGTGTTGAAATCCGTCCCCCAGGGACTACGCGAGGCCTCCCTGTCACTGGGCGCGAATCGGTGGGAAACGGTGAAGCATGTGGTGTTGCGGCGTGCGGCGCCGGGCCTTCTGGCCGCCAACGTATTAGGCGTGTCGCGGGCCTTTGGGGAGACGATGGCCGTCCTCATGGTGGCGGGTAACGTCGCGGTGATTCCGAAATCAGCATTTGATCCCGCCTACCCGCTTCCCGCGCTCATTGCCAACAACTACGGCGAGATGATGTCGATCCCGCAGTATGACTCCGCCCTGATGCTGGCGGCGCTCATGCTTTTCGTGGTGGTACTGGGTTTTAATTTGTTATCGCGCTGGGTTTTTTCCCGCATGGAATTGCACATTTCAGGATGAACCCATGAGAAAGCAGATTGAAGAAATTGCGGCCAAAATCCTGATGATCGGAGCCACCGTGGTGGTGGCCGGTATGGTCGTTTTGATTCTCGGAACCGTGTTGTGGCGCGGTCTCCCGGCGTTGAGTTGGGACATGATCTCGCAGACTCCGTCCGGCGGTTACTATCTCGGAAAGGGCGGCGGCATTCTCAATGCCATCGTCGGGTCCATTTTGGTGGCTGGCGGTGCCACCCTGCTGTCGCTCGGTTTGGCTTTGCCTGTGGCGTTGTGCCTGAATGTCTATTTCAAGACCCAGTCCCGGCTTGCCGGTTGCGTCAGAGCCTCCTTGGATGTGCTGTGGGGTGTGCCATCCATCGTCTATGGCGCCTTCGGGTTTGGGCTCATGCTTTGGCTTGGACTCCGAGCCTCTCTGCTGGGGGGGATCATTACCGTAGCCCTGATGATCCTTCCGATCATGATTCGGGCCATGGATGAAGTGATTCACATGGTTCCGCGCGAGATGCTGGAAGCCTCAGATGCCCTGGGTGCCACCCGGTGGGAGGGCGCCTGGAAAGTGATCCTCAGGCAGGCGCTTCCCGGCCTTGCCAGCGCGGCGCTAATCGCCTTCGGGCGGGGGATTGGTGATGCGGCCTCTGTTCTTTTCACGTCGGGATTCTCAGACCGGATTCCGATGTCACTAGCGGAGCCGGCCGCGACCCTGCCGCTGGCCATCTTCTTCCAGTTGGGCACCCCGTTCCCGGAGGTTCAGCAACGGGGCTATGCCGCCGCGCTGATTTTAACGGCCATCGTACTGGCGGCCAGTGCCTTGGCGCGTCTGGTCAGCCACCGGGCGGGACGGTTCGTAATCCGATGAAGGACACGCCATGACAGCCAATACCCATATTGAAGTGAAAGACCTGAATGTGCATTACGGCACGATCCATGCTTTGAAAAATATCCACGTTAAAATTCCCAATTGCCAGATCACGGCGGTCATCGGCCCCTCGGGTTGCGGCAAATCCACGCTGTTACGTTCGTTCAACCGCATGCTGGACACTATGGATGATGTGCGGGTCACCGGCGGGGTGCTGGTCGACGGCGAGAATATTTTTGCGGCCAATGCGGATGTGCCGCGGCTCCGCCGCAAGATGGGACTGCTTTCTCAGCGACCGTTTCCCCTGCCTATGTCGATCTATGACAACGTGGCCTACGGGCCGCGCATCCATGGGATCAGCCGCCGTTCCGACCTGGATCGCACCGTGGAAAAATACCTCCGGATGGCCAACATGTGGGATGAGGTCAAGGATCGTCTTCGCGAGCCCGCTGCAAAGCTGTCGATCGGCCAGCAGCAACGGCTCTGCCTGGCGCGGGGTCTCGCCGTGGAACCTGAGATCATCCTGGCGGATGAACCCACCTCGGCGCTCGATCCGATTTCAAGCCGTCACATTGAACAACAATTCCGAGAGTTAAGGGCTGACTACACGCTGGTGATGGTGACCCACATTCTTCGCCAGGCTCGTCGCCTGGCCGACTATGTGCTGTTCATGTATCTGGGTGAACTTATCGAGCACGGGCCGGCGGCCGAACTCTTTGAGAATCCCCGCGAGGAATTGACGAAGGACTATATCAAGGGAACGATTAGTTGAGAGGCAGGGTAACGATGAGTAATACGATTCAGCCAGCGGTTGTGTGGTTCACCGGATTATCAGGTTCCGGCAAGAGTACCCTTGCGGAGAAGGTGGAGCATGCCCTGAAGATGCGTGGCGTGGACACCGAGACGCTGGATGGCGACCGGGTTCGCGCGGCCTTTCCGAGCATCGGGTTCTCCCTTGAGGAGCGTAACGCGCACATCCGACGCATGGGGTTCGTGGCGGGGCTTCTTGAGAAACACGGGGTGGTGGTGCTGGCGAGTTTCGTCTCGCCTTATGCAGAGGCGCGCCAGGCGGCGCGCCATCAATGCCGTAATTTTATTGAAGTCTATCTTTCCACTCCTCTTTCCGAATGCGAGCGGCGCGATGTGAAGGGTCTCTACGGCAAGGCGCGCCGGGGCGAGATCGCCAACTTCACCGGAGTGAGTGACCCCTATGAAGTTCCGGAGAATCCGGATTTGGTTATCGACACCACCGCCATGAGTGTGGAGGAATCCGTAGCCCTGATTCTGGGGAGATTGCAGTCATGACCATCCATTCCCTGACCCATTTAAAGCAACTGGAAGCCGAGAGCATTCATATCATGCGTGAGGTGGCTGCGGAATTCGAGCGGCCGGTCATGCTTTACTCAGTCGGGAAAGACTCCTCGGTCATGGTTCGGCTGGCCCAGAAGGCCTTTTACCCAGGACGGATTCCCTTTCCGCTGATGCATGTGGACACGGGTTTCAAATTCGGGGAGATGATTGAGTTCCGTGACCGGTTCGTGAAGGAGATCAAGGCGGATCTGATTGTGCATCAGCATGAAAAATCAGCCGACCCATCGGTGAATCCCTTTGCCCTCGGAACCCAGAAGTGCTGCGCGATTCTTAAGACGCAGGCCCTTGTGGAAGCCATTCGTAAACACAAATTTGACGCCGCCTTCGGGGGCGCCCGTCGCGAGGAGGAGAAGTCGCGGGCCAAGGAGCGAGTGTTCTCGTTTCGGGACGAACTCGGGCAGTGGGACCCCAAAAACCAGCGTCCGGAACTGTGGAGCCTTTATAATACCCGGGTCAACAAGGGCGAATCCATCCGCGTATTCCCCATCTCCAACTGGACCGAGTTGGATGTCTGGCAATATATCTACATGGAAAAGATCCCGGTGGTGCCCATGTACTTTGCGCAGGAGCGCGACATGATTGTGCGGGATGAGCAGTTGATTCCGTTTCAGAAAACCACGCCGCTCAAACCGGGGGAACAACCTGCCAAGGTACTGAGCCGCTTCCGTACCCTGGGTTGTCATCCCTGTACGGGCGCCATCCGGTCATCGGCGGCAACGGTGGCAGAAATCATCGAGGAAATGATGGTCGTGCGCATCTCTGAACGCTCCACCCGCGTGATTGATCATGACGCCGAGGGGTCCATGGAAATGAAGAAGCGCGAAGGATACTTCTAACATGAATGCAATCGAAGAATTCCTGGCGGAGAATGAGAAGAAGGATCTGCTGCGGTTCTCGACGGCGGGCAGTATTGACGACGGCAAGTCAACCCTGATCGGCCGCCTGCTGCATGATTCGAAGAACGTCTACGAGGACACGTTGGCGTCGATCAAAAAGGCGTCCCGTGAAAAAATGTCGGAGGAGCGGATTGATCTGGCGCTACTCACCGACGGGCTCAAGGCGGAGCGCGAGCAGGGCATCACCATTGATGTCGCCTACCGCTATTTTTCGACCCCGCGCCGGAAATTCATCATTGCCGACACGCCCGGACACGAGCAATACACCCGGAATATGGCGACTGGTGCCTCGACAGCCAACCTCTCCATTGTGCTGGTGGATGCGCGCCATGGCATTCTGCCCCAGACGCGGCGCCACGCCTTTATTGCCTCCCTGCTTGGGGTGCCGCACATGATTGTGGCCGTGAACAAAATGGATGCCATGGACTATCGGGAAGACGTCTTTCAGGCGATTCGCGACGAGTTTGCCGAGTTTGCCTCGAAACTGGGGATCAAGGATCTGCGCTTCATTCCGCTGAGCGCCCTCAAGGGCGATAACGTCGTCCATCGCAGTGGCAACATGCCCTGGTACCGGGGCGAAAGCCTGATGGAAATCCTGGAGACCGTCTACATCGGCAGCGATCATAATCTCGTTGATCTGCGGTTCCCCATCCAATATGTGGTACGTCCCGACATGGGCTTCCGCGGCTACGCCGGGGTTGTCACCTCCGGGGTGATCCGCCGGGGTGACGAGGTGTTGGCGCTTCCCTCCATGAAAGTCAGCCGGGTCAAATCGATTGTCACCTTTGATGGCGAAGTGGATGAGGCCTGTCCGCCCATGTCGGTGACGGTCACCCTGGAAGACGAGCGTGATATCAGCCGGGGAGAAATGCTGGTCCGCCGTCATAACCTTCCCAAAATGGATCGACATTTTGAAGGTATGGTGGTGTGGATGGGGGATGCCCCGATGGATCAGAACACCAGCTACTTCATCAAGCACACCACCCGTCTGACCCGGTGCCGGGTAGACGAAATCCGTTACAAAGTGAATGTGAACACCCTGACCCGGGAGGCCATGACGGAGCTTGCCTTAAATGATATTGGCCGGGTTGTCTTCACCGCCAATCAACCCTTGTTCAGTGATTCCTACGAGAAGAACCGGGGGACCGGTTCATTTATCCTGATTGACCCTGTGACCAACGCCACCGTGGCGGCCGGGATGATCATTGACCGTGAGCCGGCTGAACAGCTTTCTTCCCGCATCACTCCCGGGGTAGCGGCGCACACGATGAGTCGGCATGGCCGCCTGATAGAGGCCGGGGAGCGGGTGGCGCGCTACGGGCAGAAGCCGGCGACCCTGTGGCTGACGGGTCTGGTGGGCTCGGGGAAATCCAGCCTGGCCGGCACCTTGGAACGCAAGCTGTTCGATTTGGGGGCCGTCAGCGTAGTCCTCGATGGATCGAATGTGCGGTCGGGTCTCAATCGTGAACTGGATTTCACGTCCGAGGGGATGGCCGAACATCTCCGCCGGGTGGCCGAGATGGCCCGGCTCCTGAACGATGCCGGGTTGATCGTCATCTGCGCTTTTGTCTCGCCCCATGAAAACGTACGACGGCAGGTGGGTGACATTATCGGGAAAGACCGGTTCCTTGAGATCCATGTCGACGCGCCCGTCAGGTGGTGCAAGGCGCACGACCAGACTGGACTCTATCAGCGGGCCGAATCCGGCGACGTGGGCAATGTGGCGGGTGTCAATTTTCCTTATGAAGCGCCCACTACGCCCGCGCTGCGAATTCCATCCCCCGACACGACCCCGGAGGCCGCCGCCGATGGCATTCTGACTCTACTTCGCGGGAATAACATCTTCCCGGCAGGATGAAATAATACATTTGAAGATTTCTGATAGTTTAAAACGTGTTCTTAAATTTGGCGTGGTTGGGGGCTTGACCTTCGCGCTGGATCTCATTCTGCTTTTTGTTTTTATCGACTGGCTGGAATGGAATTATATACTTGCGACGGGAATCGCGTTCGCAATAGCCGTTTCTGTCAACTATTATGGCGACCGGCGCTGGGTGTTTAAAGGCACTCTCAGATCCATCCGGGCGGGGTATGTCATCTTCATGGTCATCGGATGCGTGGGCGCAGCCATTGCCATGGTCGGCATGTCCGTCCTCGTGGGGGTTTTTCACATTCATTATGTTGCATCCCGCATCGCCATTGCGAGCCTGGTGGGATTGTGGAATTATTTCATGAACCTCTATGTAAACTTTCAGGTGGCGGGCAAGCACGGGGATGCCGCCTGAATCCCTTTCCCGTCCCCGCAACCCGGGTGTGTCGGCTTGCGAGCATCTAACGAGAGCATTGTTGTTTCCTAACACAGGTTGTCTATCGTCCTTCCAAGGTTAAGGAGGAATGACGATATGAAATGTTTAAAATGCAACGACGAAGTAGATATCAAGAAGAACGAAATCCCGCCACGCTGGTACGGGCATTACGAGAACGCGAAACTCGCGAAGCTCATGTGCGTGGAGTGTCTTATGACCCATAAAGAGATATGGGATATGGTCCGGACGGGGTGTGGGGGTGGAAAGCAAGCCCTGCCGGCTTGACTGTTTTCGTCCATTCTGCTGACGAACATCTAACGAGCGGGTCGCTGTTTCCTAACAAGATTGGCTTATGAGTTCCGGATGGGCGCGGCACGATGAATAGCGTGGTTGTGATCGAGTAGGTGGGTGCGGTATCGCCCCGGGTACTCCGATAACGGGGCAACCAAAATGATGATACGATTCCTTGGTGTATTTTTGTTGTCCTTCCTGGGTGTGACGGTTGTCGCCCTGGCCGGTGCCGACACGAATTTTTTCTCCGGAGTCGCCGAGCGATTTCGCCCGTCCAAGCCGTCTGCGGTCATGAACTATGACGTGAGCTACGCCCTGATGAGCATTCGTCTCAAGCGCGTTGCCAACGCCACGATGACCGCCACAGAAGGGGTATGGTGTGGCAGCGGTTCCAACTCGCCGAGTCCCGCCTGCATGATCGATTTTTTTGTCACCACACCCCTGGGTGCCAAGGGGGACATGAGTCTTTATAAGCGCACGCTCTCCGTGGTGACCCTGCCGGATTTGAAACTCATTACGTATGTGAAGCAAAACGATGAATTCATCAAGCCGTTCTTCGGGAAAGGGCGGCGCATGAATTACACTGAGGAGTATAACTTCGAATCCCCGGTCATGACCTACCGCCGCCACGATTTTATGGATGGCACGGTGGAAACGAATCTTCCGGGTATGGCGGACTTGGCCAAGCAGAGCACGGAAGTCGCCGATGTGATCCGCGCCCTGTATGCGTCCTACCAGGGGGTGCCAGTGGTCGGGCGTCCCATAGTGGACAAGATTCATTTTAATGTGGATGGCGCCGTCCGGACGTTCGATCTCACGATGAAGAAGGGGCGGACATCAGTTCCTGTCCTGTCCCGAAAACTTATGGCGTTGTATGCCGACATTCAGCCCGGAAAGGGATGTACCGACCGGAATGAAAGCTTTTCCATGTGGTGTGTGCCGTTCAGGGAATTCTCCCGTGAAACGAATGATGCGAAACTCCAACAACTCGCCGAGACGAGCCTGGAGTGTTCCATGGTGCCGTTATCAGGGGAATACGCCTTGTTTCTGGGTAGTTTGCAGTGCACGCTCGCCACCATAGGCACCCGTTCCTGGGATTAAGCACGACCTCGTGGCAGGACTGACCAAGCTCCAACGAAATCCTAATGGTTGCCAAACATTGCTCTAACGACGGACTGTTATCATCCCCCCCATATTATGGAATCAGCACTGACTACAATGACCGGCGGCGATGATCTGGCAAGGCTCCGTAGCCTGTTGCAGATGGGTGAGGGCGGCGACCGACTGGCTGAAACGTTGCCATTCGGCTTGGGTGACACGACGGCAGGCGCCGAGAACGAACTTCAAACGGTGGTGACGGGGCCACGCGAGCAGGTTGATCTGGCCCGTGCGGTGGAGGAATCCAACTACTTCAAGAACCTTATGCGGCGTGCCGCCGTGGGCGAAGCCTCCAAAAGCCTGGTCCGGGACATTGAGGTTTTCCTGTCAGACAACCAGGAGTCAACCTGGGAGAACAGTTGGGTGTACTTCCCCGCAGACCTCATGACGCCTTATGCGCAGTCCGTGTTCGAGGGGGATCTGTATGCCGACAAACAGGCGCCTGGCGCCCGCCGGTCGGATGCCGGACGGTTCGAGGTCCAGCGCAACGGCATCCGTTGCATCCGCATCCCCGTCAGCTATCTGCTCAAGCTGGCTCTTGCCGATGCCATCAGTTTAGGGCGGGAGCCGCACCCGGTGGTTCGGGAAACGGGCGAGCGGCTCATGCGTCATTTTCTCAACGACAACACGTCTCCCGAGACGCTTTCATTCCACACGGTGGGGTCATCGACCGAGCCGGGGCTAGGCCGGGCGCTGGCCGAGGAGACGTTGCGGCGTTTTCTACTGGTGCAGTTCCTGACGATGTACGCGAACGAGAAGTTTGAACTGCGCGCACGGGGGCAGCAGACGCTGGTCTGCCTCGCGCCACATACCCCGCGGCGCCAGAAGCAGTTGAATGAAATGGTGGCGGACTCGTTCTACCGAGACCTCTTCATGAGTCCGTGCCTGTCGGGGTGGGATCGCGGGGAGGACAAGTATCACTATATGATCCTGTGCCACGAGGTGCTTTCGCGCAGCCGGCTCAACACCATGGCGAAGCTGCGCGAGTGTGGCATTCTCTCCCGGGATCTGGTGACCCTGCCGACGGTGTCCAACACGAGTCTGGCCAACAACGGCACGCACATCACGCTGGGCAGTCGCCGCCTCACCGCCTTGATGGCTCCCGGGGGCGGCAACGGATTCACGGTGCAGGACGAGAAACGGGTTGGTGATCTTGTCGTGAAGATTGTTGAGCATTTTCTTCCCCTCTTTGTCGGAACCTATACGGCGGCACCGCACCGGTTGGATTTCCGGGATTTCCATCCGGAGGCGGTGCTGGGGTTTCTTCCGCACGAACTGGACTTCACGCATTTGCGCATGTTATGGCGGCGCTGGCAGGGGAAGGCCGATCTCAAATGCCTGGGGGTCACGCTGACGCCCTTCGGGCCGCGCGCGCTGGATCGGTTCCTGGCCACGGTGCTTGGCTTGCGCGGGGATTGGGTGCCCGATCAACGCCTGATCGACTATCTGGTTTCGCCTCTGAGCACGGATCACAGTCCGGCGCTGGACGGGACGATGGGCAATGATGAGCGGCTCAAGCGGGATCTGGCCCAGATGGGGGTCTTTGATCCCCGGATGTCTTTCTACTCCCTGTATCGCCAGCGGATTTTCTCCAAGATGGGATTCTGCGGGTTTGAGGGGCGCCATTACAGCCAGTTTGCCAGCATTACCAAGGATATGTCTGCTGCCACCGACCTGCAGCGGCTGATCACCGCACTGGCCTACCAGTATGTGTTGACCGGGGCCGTCACCCATGCGGACATCCCCGACACGCCTGAAGTCGAGAGCGAACGGCGCCAGGTCTTTTTCGGGACAGCCATCGGCATCCCGACGTTCTTTGTCGGGGCCCAGACGCCGAACCGGTTCCTTCAGCGTATCCTGAACCGAGCGGCGCGAACCCGTGACAGTCACCGGTATTCGGGGCGCACGCGGGTTTATAACGACGAGTACCGCCGGGCGTTGGTGGCGACTCTGGAACATGACGGGGCGGGGCTCATCGAATCCCTCGGGCTCAAAGAAACCGTGAGCGACCTGAAGCGGAGAATCGAGCCCACCGGAAAAGGATCGGCGCTGGGATCTCTCCTTAAAGGAATTCTGGATGAGGCGGGGACCTCATCACCCTTGAAAGCGTCAGCCGGGACATTCAATGAGGCGGCGGAATGCTACTACCGGGACACCTTGCTGAAGAATTTTGTGGCTGAAGGGTTGGATTTGTTCGCCCGCGACCTGAAAGAGCTCGCAAGCCGTGCGGCTGGCGGCGGGGAGGAGGCCAAAGCCCTGTTGTCGGCTCTTAACGGGGAAGATCCGACGTCATTTCTGGAGGCGGTGCGGGGCACGGTGCTGGAAGGGAAGGTCTCGCAATCGGTGCTGGTCAAGCTCATCAGCCTGATGTTGCTCGTTATCCGCCATCACTGCGAAGAGAATGGGGGAACGCCATGACAGCACACCAGTATGTGGAGCGGCGGAGTGCCTGTGCCGTGGGCGAGACGTTCTTCGGTGACCCTGTTGTCTCCTTTCTGTATTCCCGGATCCGGGAAGAGTCAGGATGGTTGTACCGGGCGTTAACCTCATCCCGGCTGACCCACCTGCTGGGAATGTTGCAGTTCGATGTCCGTCCCCTCGATCCCTCCCGAATGCGTCGGCGGCTGGCGTCGGCGTGTGGCGTGGATTATTCGGAATGTGCCGATCCGGTGGAGACTCTTGACACGGCGCGCAAGGTCTTTGAGCGCAAGATCCGGTACTGGGAGTGCAGGCCCATGGATCCTGATCCCGGGGCGATTGTATCCCCTTCGGATGCCCGTCTCCTGGTGGGTTCGCTCCGAAAGGTTTCAGGGTTGTTGCTCAAGGAAAAATTCTTCCGCTACGAGGAATTGTTGGGCGCTGACAAGCCCGGCTGGCAGGAATCGTTTCGAGGCGGTGACTATGCCGTGTTACGACTGACGCCAGACAAGTATCATCGCAACCATGTGCCCGTGACCGGGGTGGTGAGGGATATCTACGAAGTGGACGGGGTCTTTCAGTCCTGCCACCCAGCCGTCGTCGTTGCCCAGGTCACGCCGTATTCCAAGAACCGGCGGACGGTAACGATCATCGACACCGATGTGCCGGGCGGGACACAAGCCGGGCTGGTGGCGATGATCGAGGTGGTTGCGCTGATGATTGGCGGGATCGTGCAGTATTACTGCCAGGAGCGATACGATGCCCCCATGGCGGTGTTAGAGGGATTACGCCTTTCGCGAGGATGCCCGAAAAGCCTGTTTTGCCCCGGCAGTTCCACGGTTGTGCTTCTGTTCCAGCCGGGGCGCATCCGGTTTAGCGAGGATCTTGTGGTCAACCTCCGGCGTACCGATGTGAGAAGTTGTTTCAGGGATGAAACGGGTTGCGCTGTGGTAGAAACCGATGTGGCGGTCCGGTCGACCATTGCCCGCGTTGTTCCAGGAGGTGGGGCATGAGTGCCGCACTTGTCGTGGGAATCATGGCTCTTTGTCTTGGGGTATTGTTCTTCTGGGCGTTTCGCGTGCTGCCCGGGGAGCCGTGGCAGATTTTAGCGGTCTGGCCGCGCCAGAAGGGATCTGATGGCGCGTGGCGTGGCACGAACCTGACTTACTATGGCCTTTTCAATGGTCTTGGTTTGGCGGTGGCGGTGGCGGTGGCGGTGTTTCTGCCGGGGACCGTGGGATTGCCGCTGTCCTATTTGGCGTGGTGTGTCTTCGTTCTCCTGGCGGTCACGGTTCCTGCTTCCAAAATTGTCAATCGCATGGTGGAGGGACATTGGCACGGGTTCACCATTGGGGGGGCCTCATTCGTCGGGATGATCGCGGGCCCCTGGTTGATCTGGGGTGTTTCGCGTCTGGCTCTGTCAGAGGTGGAGGGGTCGACGGCGACGGTGTATGTGATGGGTGCCCTGGCATGCGCCTATGCCTTGGGCGAAGGCATTGGGCGGTTAGCCTGCATTAGTTTCGGATGTTGTTACGGGCGACCGCTGGCGGGCTGTCCCGCCTGGCTGTCAAAACTATTTACTCACGCGGCGTTTGTCTTTGAGGGACGGTTAAAGAAGTCCTCCTACGAACACGGGTATGAAGGTCAGCGACTGATTCCCGTGCAGGCCATGACGGCCATCATCTCCAGTATGGCCGGGCTTGCGGGCATGGCAGTATTCCTTGGCGGGCACCCGATCCTGGCCTACGTGATGCCGGTTGTCGCCACGCAGGTGTGGCGATTTGTTTCGGAATTCCTGCGGGCGGATTACCGGGGGAAGGGGCGGATTTCGGCATACCAGGGGATGGCCCTCGCGGGAACGGCCTATACGGTGGTACTTGGCTATCTGTGGTCCGGCGCCGTGACGCTTACCCCGGATGTCGCTCGCGGTCTGGCATTACTCTGGACCCCGGGCGCGATTCTTTTGATTGAAGTTGTCGCCCTCTTTGTTGCTTTCCGCATGGGGATTAGTACGGTCACAACGGCCCGGATTCACTTTGGCCTCAGGCAGGATGGCGCACCTACCGCGGCTTCCGCCTTGCGAATATCTGACGACCCGCTAACTCAGGACTAATCCTTCATGGGCATCATGCACAGTTCTATGGTCATGGCTCATAACTCTATCCTGTCGGTGGGAGTCCTCATCATGACCCTCTTTCATTTGCCTGCCCATGCGGCACCGTCCTTCTCCCGCTACTCCATCATTCTGATCCGGATGCCATTTGGCACCGAGGCCCCTTCCGTTACTCAGGAGACCCTAGGGGAGGCCGTGGTCATCCCGGCGGAGAGTTTTGTTAAGACCCTAACGCTGTGTGCCATCACCCGGAACCATGACACCGGTAAAAGCCAGATTGGGCTGGTGGATCAGGCGACCCGGAAAAGCTATTTCCTTTGTGAGGGCGACACTGTGGATGGAATTGAACTGAAAGAGGTCGATTATGAGGAGGAGAAGGCTTTAATCAAGACAGGGAACAGGGAAGTTTGGTTGACGATGAAGGCGGGTGGGGTGGGGACTCCGGCGGTTGTCCGTAATCCCTTCGGCATTCAAAGCGTTGCGTCGGTTCAGCCGCTTGAAAACCCGGATGAGGCCCGGGTCATGACCTTGGCATCACTGAGCGGGGAGACGGAGCCAGTCGACGTTACCTTGAAGAAGCACCTTATAAGCTCCCAAATGGAACTGATCCGCGCCCGGGGAGCCAAAGGCCCGCCCTTGCCCATGGCCCTCACGCCCGAAATGGACGATCAACTCGTTAAGGAAGGCCTTCTCGCCCCGACGAAGTAGTAAAGAATGATGGGGCGAGGGAATCTGACCGCCTCACAGAGTTCTGACCGCCCGCTAATTTGTAACTAATCATTTCAAGGCATGATTGGATCCAGAAAAATTTCATGAGATGCGCCTTTAGGTGTGGATGACTGTTCTATGGCTGTTGCCCCAAAACATATACTGATTGTAGAAGATGAGGATGATGTCCTTGAGTTGGAGCGCTACAATCTGACGCGGGAGGGGTTCAGCGTGGCGGCGGTTTCGCGCGGCGAGGACACCTTCAAGGCGGTGACCCAGAAGAGACCGGATCTCATTCTCCTGGATCTCATGCTGCCGGGCATGAACGGACTAGAGGTGTGCCGTAAACTCAAAGCGGATTTCTCAACCGCCGACATCCCGATCATCATGGTCACCGCCAAGGGCGAGGAATCAGACATCATTGTGGGCTTGGAACTCGGGGCGGACGATTATGTGAACAAGCCCTTCAGCATTAAAGTGCTTATCTCCCGAATCCACGTGGCGCTACGACGCCAGCCGATCAAAGCGTATGACCAGAAGAATGACCTGCGGGTCAGTGATATGGAGATCATACCCAGCCGTTTTCAGGTGAAGATCAAAGGGAAGACTCTTGAGGGGCTCACGGTGACAGAGTTTCACCTGCTGCACTTCCTGGCCAGCCGTCCAGGCCGGGTCATGAACCGGCAACAAATCCTGGACGCGGTGCGCGGCGAGGATGTCGCTGTAACGGAGCGCGCCGTGGATGTCCAGATGGTTGGCTTGCGCAAGAAGCTCGGTTCCGCCTCGGATTGCATCGAGGCCGTGCGTGGAGTGGGATACCGCTTCAGAGACGGCTGAGGCCTTCCGCGCCGCCTGGAATGCCTTCATGTGCACCCCCTCTTGCCGATCCTGAACATCCTGTTTCGCCCCCTCTCCGTAGCCTGAAACGCGATTTTCAGCCCCTTGGGATCCCCCGAAAGACTAATTGAAAAAAACTGAAGCCCTAATTCACTTCAAACGCTTTTCCCTGAGCATGACGTCGTTTTCTCGAGGTCGAAATAGGCGGAAGGAGGTGGGCGGCGAGAGGCAAGCGAGCCGGGTGAGGAAGAGTCAATGTGTGATGTGGGTGAGAACGAAGATGACGTGAAACGAGAATCAGCAAGAACGAAAAATCAAGATAAGTAGCAAGTCAAAAGAACAAACAGAAAGAATAGAACGAATGAAAATAAATAAAAAAGCAAAAATGCTCGGACTGTTGTCCGCCGCGGCGTTATCGCTCGGCATGCAACAGGCCGGGGCAGCAGTTGTTACGGTGTCGAGCGACATCTCGGCGAATACGACATGGGCCAGCACCAACGAATACAGACTGGATCGTCTGATCTTCGTTAAGAACGGGGCGACCTTGACCATCCAACCTGGGACAGTTGTCCGCGGGTTGCCGATCGGACCGGTGCCTCAGCAGCCTGGAACGCTGCTCATCTCCCGTGGGGCTAAAATCAACGCCCAGGGCACGGCGGCGAACCCGATCGTGTTCACAGACCAATATGACAACAACGTTGGGGCCAACCCCGGTAGCGTTGTCAACGGCAACGACTACGGCGCACTGAACAACCAGCTCACGGGGCAGTGGGGTGGCTTGATTCTCGCGGGTAAGTCCTACATTGCCTGGGACGGGATGGACAGTGTTGGCGTCTACACGCCGGACGGTACGGTCGCCACAGCGATCGAAGGTCTGAGCAGCACGAGCGACATCAACTACGGCGGTAACAACGACCTCGACAACAGCGGCGTCTTAAACTACGTCTCGGTTCGTTATGGTGGTTACATCCTAGGGTCGTCGAAGGAAATCAACGGCATCACCTTCTGCGGCGTAGGCCGTGGGACAACGTTGGATCATCTCGACGTCTACAGCACCAAGGACGACAATGTCGAGTTCTTCGGCGGCACAGTGGGCATGAAGCACTTGATCGCCTGGGGTGGTAATGACGACGGGATTGACACCGATACCGGCTGGCGCGGCAAGATCCAGTTCGCAATGGTGGTTCAGGGATACAACACCTTGGTGGGCCCTTCCCCCCAGGCTCCTGACTCCGGCGACAAAGGGTTGGAGTGGGACGGCGCGGGCGACAGCACGGGGTTCAATGACGATCCCCAGTCCTGTGGCACGATGTTCAACTTCACGCTCGTCGGCATGGGCTCGAACTCCATGGACCAGGCGAACACCGCCTTCAACCTGCGCGACAACGCGGGTGGACGGTTGTACAACGGCCTTGTTCTGGATTTCGGTGGCGGTTGCACCCTGATCGAGGGTAACACCAACTCCTGGCCTCTTGGCGCAAACTGCACGGCGATGAAAATGTTCCAGGACTATGCCCAGGACAGTTACTTCACCAGCGGTACGAACAAGCAGGGCGTGGCGCTGACCTACAAGCCGGCCAATATCAACTACATTGGCTATCCCGACGCCATCGCCGGATCCAAGAAGGTGGAGTTCAAGAAAATCGCGTTCTGGAACATGGGCATCCCTCATTCCATCGGTATGAATGCCGGTTTCGACACCACTGCTGGCAAACTGCTGGTCGGGTCGGACAATTCTCGTTTCTCGACCCACGAGCACTTCGGTTTCTACCCGGACAATACGGGTTACGATATCGTCGCGGCGGGTAACGCGGGCGGCAACACGGTTGAGGCGGCTCTTCCGATCCAGTACTACGAGCGGGACGCTGTCGCGGCCACATTCCAGCCGACGTTCCGTTCGGGTGCTCACCCCTACACCAACGTCAAGTTGATTGACCCCCGCGTCACCACCAACCTCATGACCAAGGGTATCATGCCTCCGGCCGATGGATTCTTCACCCCGGTGAACTTCTTGGGCGCCATGGGCGCGAAGAACTGGGCGGGTCCGTGGAGCACGGCGTGGCGCTTGGGTGGTTTTGTGACCAACGGCGTACCGACCGGCGACGACACCGGTATCGTGGCGAAGATCACCAAGACCGGGTCAGGTGCGACCGGCAAGGTCAACATCTCGCTGGCCAACGACTCCTATCTGGGGACGGAGGCGGACTACTGGCTGGTTGCCGTCAAGAACAGCAACGGCGCGATGTACCGCTACAACCTGACCACCAGCAGATGGGTGTCGGGTCTCGTTACCACCTATCAGGGGCCATTGATTGATATTGGCGTGACCCCGATGGGGGTGACGGGTCTGCCCACGGGCACCTACACGGTGTACTTCGGTGTGGATCTGGTCAAGGACAACGTGCTCCAACTGGACAGCCTGTCAGTTGCGTCAGTTGTCTACACACGGTAATCCGTCTTCATAGACTATGAAGGAGGCTGGCAGCAGGGGTGACCCTGCTGCCAGTTTTTTTGCCTTTCTGCAAACCCAAAACACACACGGGAGTAATATCAGGCTAACAATCCGAGCCTATTATCAACTCTCTAATTAAAGGAACATAGCTCATGATAAATCGATTTTTGGCACAAACCAACATCATCACAACAATGGCGATAACCGGCGCCCTTATGCTGGCAATAGCCGGGGGATGCAAGCCATCGGAGCCGACTCTTCCAACTTCAAAGAACGCCAGTCAAGCCGGTCCCCTCGGATATGGCTGGGTTTTCGCGAGTGCGATCACCAACGATGAGATCGACCTGAGTGATCGCTGCCTGGCCCAGAAAGCGGTGGCGCTTGCCTATCTGGCCGAAGGCAATGTCGAAATGGCCCAGGCATGCGCATTGCAGATCGAGGATTACAACCGGGGAATGGTGCTCGCCGCAATTGCGGAATGGCTGGTCACGCACGGTGAGCCTTCGAAAGCCGAAGCGTTGCTTCCGGCCCTGGAAGCCTGCGGCTTTGTGGCGAAGGATTGGCAGCGAGAGTACATCAGTTCGGCCATCATCCGGATTCAAGCCCTTTTGGGCAAGGAGCAGACCGTGGTCAAGAGCGCTGCCAGATTCAACAACCGATCCAGCATTGGGGGTGATGTTGCGGCAAACCTGGCGCTGGTGCTGGCGCGGACGGGCAGGGTGGATGAAGCTACTGGAATCCTGAAGAACCTGACCCAGACGAACGGGCTTAACACATCGGATTCAAGTGTAAAGGGGTATCTGGATATAGCCACACTGGGAAAGCTTGACCAAGGCGCAGTGACGCAGGCGTTGGTGAAGGCTTGGGAAGCGGCGGGAACCATCAAGCCACCCAGGAGGTGGGATCTGCAGTTACAGGTGATTGATGCGATGACCAAACAGGGCATGTCAAGTGATGCCCTCCAACGCCTCGCCCTGATATCCACCACCATCACCACAGCCGTTAAACTCCCCCCTGAGGTTCATGCCGCCATGCTCTGCCAGTGCGCTCTACTGTGGAAAAATCTTGGTCAACCGAAAAATGCCGAGGGCTTGCGTAGCGAGGCGGAGAAAACCATAGCCCGGAAGCTCGAAGTGATCTTTCAGCCCGGTGCCTATGCCGTTATCGGAACGATGTACGCCGACACCGGCGATTTAACACAAGCCAGGGAGTGGTATGGTCGCGCCCTCGACGTGGCTGCCGGACTTGAGAATCGCCGCCCCCGTGCCCAGGCCGGCGTGGAAGTGTGTGAGTCGTTGGCAAAACACAAAGAGGTTATTGATGCGGGCATCCAAAAGAGGCTTGAACGCCTTAACGGGACATTCGATGCCGCAAAGCCGTAGAGGATGGCTGATGGCCGTTGTTGTGGTGATGCTTTTCGCGGGGGCTCTTCCAACCCGCGGGCAGGCACCCTTGGGGGGTGTTCGCGGGGTGGTGTCTGATGCGGAGTTCAGCAGTCCGGTGGCGCAGGCCAAGGTGCAGGTGGTGGAACTGAACAAGGAGCAGGTCACGTCGGAGGATGGACATTTCATATTCGAGGGACTGCCGCCGGGAACCTACACCATGACGGTCTCCAAGCCGGGTTACGAGCGCTGCGTCCAATCGGCTGTACTCGTGGTAGCCGGGACGCTGGCGGATCTGGCAATTGAAATGAAGGGCGAATTTACGGAGATGGAGGAATTGACGGTGCGAGATTTGGAATTGACGGATACCGCCAGTGAAACCGGCCTGCTGAACCTGCGCCGGAATACGTTGTCGTTTCAAGATTCCGTCAGCAAGGACATGATGCGGCGCGCCGGGGCAAGTGATGCGGCCGGGGCGCTGAAACTGGTCGTTGGTGCCTCGGTGGTGGACGGCAAGTACGCCACCGTTCGAGGCATGAGTGACCGGTATGTCGGGGTTGCGCTGAATGGCATGCGTGTACCCAGTTCCGATCCCAAGAAGCGCGCCGTACAATTGGATATCTTTCCTTCCGGAACGATCGAGAGCATGACCGTGTCCAAGACCTTCACCGCGGATCTGCCGGGTGATTACAGCGGCGGCGGTGTCAATATCCGGACGATCTCGATTCCGGATAAACCTTTTATGAAAGCATCCGTATCCCGTGAGGTCAACGGGCAGTTTACCGGGAAAGACGGTTTCGTCACCTACGACGGGGCGGGGTGCAGCCAGTGGGGTCGCGATCAGGAGTCGCGGGCTATGCCAACGGATTTGGCGAACATGACTCGGAATCCGATTCTCACCAGCAGCATTATCGCGGGTGGTTCACTGCCGTCGAGCTTCTCGTTGCATAATCAGTTGGTGGACGCTGATCATCCGCAAGACCCCGTTTATGCGGAGTATGATCGCATTACCCGTTCCCTCTCTCCTGCCATGGGTGTCAAGTTTACCAAGGTACCCGACGGGAACTATGGGTATTCGCTGAGTGGAGGCAGTCGCACGGATGTGGGAGGCGGCTGGACGGCGGGGGGGATTGGCGCGTTCACCTACAGCGACAAGTTTACGGTGCAGGATGCGGCCGAGCAGTCCTACTCGCGGGCCGAGTTCGGTGGTGTGAATCTCGCGGACAACAACGAGTTCCGTCGCCAGACCGGGAGCCAGGAGGTTAAGGATAGTATGTTGATGTCGGTGGGATTGGCCCAAGGGGAGGAGCAGGGGTTTGGATTTACCTGGCTTCGGACTCAGGCCGCCACAGACCGTGCCTCCATACGAAATGACACTACGTTTCCCGATACGATGCCGGTGGATGCTCAAGTGGATCGGGTCCAGGGCATCCAGTACACCGAGCGATCCACGGATTCCAAGCAGTATACCTGGCATCGGAAGTTTGATCCGGTGGAGGTTGAGTTGTTCGCAGCGCACAATGTCGTTCGCCAGTACGATCCGGATACGCGGCGTTTCAAAGAACAAGTTTCGCGGTCGGGGCCGGATGAGTGGAGTTTTATCATTCCCCAACCCTCCAGCGTGATGTCCGTCTACAATGCTGCGCGTATCTGGCGTGATATCGAAGAGGATAACACCCAGGAGGGAATCAACCTGACCCTTCCCTTTAAGGCAAACGATTCCGATGGTCGCTTCAAGCTGGGTGCGCTTAAGGATATGACCCAGCGGTCGTTCACCCAGTCGGCTTTCACCTATCTCGGAGTGTCGCGGTTTCGCCAGAAGCCGCCTGCCGACAGCACTGATACCAATGCAAAGGATTGGTACACTAATGATGTCAAGAGTGCTGATTTCAAAACGACTTCGTCGGATCCCTCGGCGTTGTGGACGGATACCTTCACGGCTGACAACAATATTGGAGCCGGGCCATATCAGAACGAAATGCGGTGGTATATCATTCCGCAGATCGGGCAGAATAACGTTGATTATCAGGCCAGCCAGGATCTTCCTTCAGGGTATTGGATGTTGGATTATCCACTTACATCGCGACTCAAGGCCCTTGCGGGTGCCCGGCTTGAAGTCACCGACATTTCGATCGATCCGATCTCCGCTTATGAAGTCATCCAGCCGGGAAGTTATTCCTACTCGGTGTTGACTCTGGAGTCGGGTGCGTATTCCTTCAAGCCCGCCACACGGGCTGACGTACAGACCCACATGCAAGAGGCGGACTGGCTGCGCTCCATGGGTCTGGTGTACGAACTCGCCCCGAAAATGAATCTTCGGGTTAACTGGTCGCAGACCATCGCGCGTCCCACCATTCGGGAACTGGCCCCGGTTCTGTCGGTGGATCCCATTGAAAACGAGAATTTTGTCGGTAATCCGAATCTGAAAGTATCGCATGTGGAAAACGATGATGTGCGCTGGGAGTGGTTCCGGAAGCCGGGCGAGGTGTGGGCGGTCAGTTGGTTCTACAAGAAGATCACCGACCCCATTGAAAAAATCTCCTTCAACTATTACGGCGACCCGTACGTCGTGGCTGTCAACTATCCCGAGGGACAGGTTTCCGGCATGGAATATGAGGCCCGAAAAGACCTCGATTTCCTGCCCGGGCCTTTTGGATACTTGCATGTGGGTGCCAATTATACCCGCATGAAATCACTGGTGGTGCTGCCCGATGAATATGCGAACCGGCTGAAGAACTACGATCTCTATCCCGAGGAGCGGGCACCGTCCGATGAGTATGTGTCGCCCTTCGACCAGTTCCTGAATGGCTTTGTCTTCAGTTTCTTCAATACGAAAGATGTCGGGAAATCGAAAGGGCCCACTCGTGACATGGAAGGCCAGCCGGATTTTCTATTCAACTTCAACTTGGGATATGACATTGAAAAATGGGGGACCTCCATCAACTGGTTCTATAACATTCGCGGCGACATGCTTAAGACCGGTGCCGCCGTGGCGGATTACGCCATCCCCGATGTGTACACCAAGAAAGTGGGCTTGGTGAATCTGGGTCTGACCCAGAAGCTTACCAAGACTGTAAGTTGCACAGTAGGCGCACAGAACCTCTTGGATCAGGAAATCCGGGAGGTTTACCGGCTGCCGGACGGCAAGGAGATCCCCAAGCGAAGCTACCGCGAGGGGATTCGCTACACATTCAGCATTTCAGGAACCTGGTAAATCAATGACCACGAAAGGCATCAACAGTGGACTGAAGCGGGGCTGGGCATGGGCGCTGATCTCGGCGCTTTTTGTCATGCCGGTCGTAGCCGCTACGGAGTCCGACTCCGGGGACTCTGGAGCTGCCCAGTCACCTCCCTTAGTCACAGTGGCTCCGGCACAGGGCTGGTGGGGTGAACTGGCGCGGCAGCCCTGGGCAAAGCGATTGGCCCGCATGTGGACCGGCGAGGAGCCGGATGATGCCGGTAGTGCGGTGATGGGCGGACGCCTGGGCGCTTTCCTGGATCTGGTGGAACGAGGCAACCTATTTGAACTATTCCGGAAAGGAGGGCCGATCATGTGGCCCCTTTTCTGCGCCGCACTTTTGTCCCTGGGCACCGTCCTGGAGCGGGCCGGGTTCTTCACCTTGGAGCGGTTCCGCCGGAATGCCTCTGAGCAACGGAAGTTCATGGCGGCGCTCCGGGATGGGGACACTGAGCAGGCCGTCGCGATCAGTGCAGGCAGTCGTTTCTATGTGGTGCGTGTGCTCGGTTATGCATTGTCCCATTCCGGTTCAGCACTGGAAGGGGCGATCCAATATGCCAAAGAGCGGGAACTGCACCGGTATCGACGCGGTATTCCCATGCTGGATACGGTTATCACCCTGGCTCCGCTGCTCGGTTTGCTGGGCACGGTGACGGGTATGATGGCGTCGTTTTCACTGATTGGCGGCGAGCTGGGCGCCCCGGGGGCGATCACGGGCGGGATTGCCGAGGCCCTCATCGCCACCGCGTTCGGTCTGGGCATTGCGATTACCAGCCTGATTCCCTTCAATTTGATGAACCAGAAACTGGAGACTGCCACCCAGGAGATTGAGGAAGCCGCCAGCGCGATGATGACGCTTCTGGCGGGGCGGATGAATTCCCCCCACGGACAAGGAGGCGTCGCATGATCGGGCGCGTGCTGGGATTCATCTTGGGTGTTTTGGTTATTGCCGGGGTGTTGCTATTTGGGGGCCTGCTCATGCCCAAGAGCAAAAAGAACACCCATATTAAGAACGTTGAGTTGCTTTCGGGGGATATGCAAAAGGAGGAAAAGAAGGTGGAGCAACCGCCGCCTGAAAAACCGCCCGAGGAATTGCAGGCCCAGAAAGACCAGCCGCCCGAGATCAGCGAAGTTACGGCGGCTCCCCAGATGTCCGATAATACCCCGGCGTTGGATGCCGCAAGCCTGAGTTCCATCATGTCGGCGTTAAATCCCGGGAGCGGCGGCGGCGAATTCGGGTCGTCCGTCAACCTGGCCTCCGGCGGCCGCATCGGGGGAACCGGTAAGGCTGGCAGCCAGGCAAGCGAGGGTCTGGACAAGGCCTTCGGCATGGACGATATCGACCAGAAACCACGGGTCATAGTCCAGACGCCCCCGGCGTATCCGTCCGAGTTGCGGGGCAAGAAGCTGGGAGGCGTTGTGCAGGTTGCCTTTGTCGTGACGACGACAGGTCAGGTGGCCAATCCGCGCGTGGAGACGGCCTCCCATCCGGCCTTCGGGGCGCCGGCTCTGGCAGCCGTGCGGCAGTGGAGATTTGAGCCCGCTGTCAGAGGCGGGGCCAGGGTGAAATGCCGGATGCGGGTTCCGATACGATTTCAGGCGGGGTAAGTTATGAAGTTCATTAAACACAATTACTGGTTGGGCCTGGCTCTTTTCCTGTTGGGTGTGGGAACGCTTTCCGCGCAGGGCGCTTCGTCAACGACCACGAATGCGGCGTCTCCCTCCGCCGCGCTAGCGGCCTTGTGGAAGGATCCCATTTTCCAGAAACAATTTGTCGGGAGCTACGGGATCTCCGCGGAACTCGAGCCCCGGGTGACGCCGGAGGAAGTCGCGCTTCTGGAGCGTCTCCGTCCCTTGATGGGGACGAATCTGCGCGCGGCGGCCAAGTTGCTGGAGAGTGAGATCAAACCGAACTCCTCGGCGATTTTGGATTTCAACCTGGGCAGTATCTATTTCCAGCAGGATCAGATGGACAAGGCGTCGCGGCGGTATCGCCGCGCTGTGGAGAAATTCCCCTCATTCCGCCGGGCGTTCCGCAACCTCGGCATGATCCAGGTGCGTGATGGGAAATACGACGAGGCCATTGCGAGCTTCACCCGGATGATTGAATTGGGCGGCGGCGATGCTTATTCCTATGGCCTTCTGGCATTCGCCTACGCGGCGAAGGATGACTATCTGGCAGCCGAAGCGGCGTATCGCAATGCCTTGCTGCTCCAGCCGGACAACACGGAGTGGCGACTGGGACTGACCCGGTGTGTCTTCAAGCAACAGAAGTTCGAAGATGCCGTCTCGTTGCTCGACGTGCTGATCCAGCACTATCCGGATAAGCCTGAATTCTGGCTCCTTCAGGCCAACGCGTATCTTGGCCTGAAACGGCCCCTGAAGGCGGCGGTCAACCTGGAATGCCTGGATCGCATGCGCAAAGCCACGCCCGAAAACATGGTTCTGCTGGGGGACCTGTATCTGGGCGAGGATTTGGCGGATCTGGCGGCACAAGCCTACGGGTTGGGCCTGTCGGGGGAGCCGGCCTTGCCGACAGCCCGCGTGATCCGGTGCGCCCAGCAGCTGGCCGCCAAGGGCGCTTTTGGACAGGCGCGGTTCGTTACGGCCCGTCTCCGCGCTATCCGTGAGAAATCGCTGGAGCCCGCGGATCGGTCACAATTGGCCAAGCTCGATGCGCGCATCGCCATGGCGCGGGGGGATGAGGGGCCCGAGTTGGTTCGGGCATTGGAGGAGACTCTCAGGCTGAACCCTCTGGATGGCGATGCCCTGATGCTGATGGCCCAGTATTATTCGCGCAAGACTGAATCGGAGCGGGCCATCCTGAACTATGAACGTGCGGCCGAAATCCCGGAATTTGAGGTGCAGGCCCGGACGCGGCACGCGCAGTTGCTCGTCAGTCTGGGTCGGTTCAACGATGCGTTGCCCCTTCTCCGGCGGGTGCAGGAAGTGAAACCGCGCGAGGAGATTGCCCGTTACCTCGAGCAAATCGAACGTATTGCAAGGAGTAAAAGATGACGTCAAAGAGAGCTTTGATTATGGCGGCCTTGTGCGGCTCCGCGCTTTGTGCGGCAGCTGGCGCACCGCAGGGTGCGGGAGCGCCGCCCGAGGGTCCGGCCTTAGCTGAGACCCGGCTGGTCCTTGACAAGTGGATCGAGACGCAGCAGGTCATTGCCCGGGAGCGCAAGGACTGGCAGCAGGGTAAGGATATGTTGGAGTCGCGCCTGGAACTGGCACGCAAGGAGGCCGCGACCATTGACGAGAAACTCAAGCAGGTCGAGGCGGCTTCCGCGGTGTCGGCCAAACAGCGGGCGGCCATCCAGGCGGATATTGCAAAGCTCAAACAGTCCTCTGAACGTCTGTCATCCGCCGCCTATCGTTTAGAGGCCAACATCAGGCTGTCGTTCCCGATGCTTCCTGATCCCGTGCAGACCAAGCTCAAACCGCTGTATGACCGCATTCCCCCCCACGGCGCCACGACCAAGGTGACGGCCGCCGAGCGGTTCCAGAATGTGTTGGGCATCCTCAGCGAGGCGATGAAGGCCAACAACGAAATCCCCGTGGTGTTTGAGGTTCGTACTCTGGCAAACGGGAAGCCGGCTGAAGTCCGCGTGCTCTACGTGGGGTTGGGTCAGGCCTATTATCTCAGCACGGCGGGGGAGGCGGGTATCGGCCGACCCTCAACCAACGGCTGGGTTTGGGAAGCCTCCAATGGGATTGCGCGGGAAGTGCTCAAGGCAATCGAAATCCAGGAAGGCAAGCGCCCGCCCGCCTTCGTTTCCCTCCCGGTGGTGCTCAAATGAAAATGATATTTGCAGGGATCTTACTGATGGCGTGGACGCTGACGGCGGCTGAGCCCGCTTCCGTTCCGGTAGCCGGCCAGGAACCTTCTCCGGTCTTGAAAGGATTGGCTCAGTCGGCCCAGGCGGAACTGGAGCGCGCGACCCGCGAACTTAACGAACTGCGGGACGAGATTGCGACGGCGAAAGTCCCCCTGGCTGAAGAGCTGGCGAAATGGGAGGATACCCTCGTCCAGGGCCGACGCAAGCTCGACCAGGCCCAAAAGATGGCCGATTCGGGAACGATGGAAATGGTCGCTCTCAAGGCGGAGCAGAAGTCCCGCGAGGATGAGTTGGCCTACATCGCCAACCTGCTCGACGAGTATGCCCGGACCTGCGAGACCAAGGCTTCGATCACCGAGTTGCAGGTGTTGGCGCCCGCCCTGGAAGCCGCAAAACAGGCGCCCAATAATCCTACCCTTTCGTCTGACGACCGGTATGACCGCCAGGTGGCGGTGGCCGATCTGACCTGTACCCGGCTGGCCGGGGCGATTGGTGGAGCGCGTTTTGGTGGCACCGCCGTGGGTCCAGACGGGACGGTTGAAGAGGGGCAGTTCCTGACGGTGGGTCCGTCGGCGATGTTTGGTTCGACAAACGGTTCATTGGCAGGAGTAGTGCTCCCGCAACCGGGTTCCTCCAAGCCGATGGTTCGTCCCCTTGAAGGCGAGTTGCAGACGGGCCTGGCCGGACTCATTGCCACGGGCAAGGGCATCCTGCCTGTGGATCCCTCGCGCGGCGGCGCTTTGAAGGCGCTGGTCCAAAAATTCGACATTCTCGAGATTTTTAAAAAAGGCGGCCCGATCATGTGGCCTTTGCTGGTGGCGGCGGCCCTGTCACTTCTGACGGTTTTTGAGCGCCTCATCTTTTTGACGCTCGAGCAAAGCCGCCGTAATCCGCAGGCTGTCCAGCGCTTTCTCGAGGCTGTGACTGACGGTGATTTCGAGAGGGCGCTGGCCGTTGGGGGTAAATCACGTTTTTTTGTGCTGAGAGCGCTGGCCTATGCGTTGGAACACCGCGAGAAGTCCATTTCAAATGCGCTGCTGTTCTCTCAATCCCGCGAAATGCGTCGCTACCGCCGCGGGATTCCCATCCTGGACACGGTTATTACGCTGGCTCCGCTGCTGGGCTTGCTCGGCACTGTGACGGGCATGATGGGCTCCTTTGCCCTGATCGGCGGCGAACTCAGCGCTCCCGGGGCGATCACGGGGGGTATCGCCGAAGCGTTGATCGCGACCGCGTTCGGACTGGGAATCGCCATCACAAGCCTCATCCCGTTTAACATGTTGAATGCGCGCATGGAAGAAGCCCGGCAGGAAATGGAGGCGGCGGCCATCCAGCTGGAATTGCTCGTGAACCGCCCGACCGGCCCGTTGGAGGCCATGGGCCAACATCAGACAAAGTAAGGAGAATGAACCTATGCATGGCGGTGGAGGCGGTGGACCAGGAAAAAAGGCACGGATCGAGATCATCCCGTTGATCGACATCATTTTCTTTTTGCTGGCCACTTTTATCATGGTCTCGCTGTCCATGACCCAGAACCAGGGCGTTTCGGTGGCATTGCCAAGCGCGGCTTCGGCGGCCTCGTTGGGCGACCAGCAGGAAATGCAGAAGTCGGTCACCCTGAGTGTCACGGAAAAGGGCGAGGTGTTCTACAACAAGGAAAAGATATCGATCGCGCAGTTGCCGATGCGGTTACAGAACTACAAGACCACCAGCAAGGATCCCAAGGTGATTGTCAACGCCGATGCGGGTGCGAATTTCAAGAATGTGGTGGCGGTACTGGATGAAGCCCGCAAGTGCGGGATCGCCAAAGTGGGGATAAACACGGACAAAAAATAACGATCAATAACAATACAGAGGAGAATACGGATGAATAGGACAGTAAACAAAGAAGTAAAAAGAGGAGTACCCATGAAGAAACTGATTTGGATGACCATGATGGTGGCCGGCGGAGTCAGTCTCTGTCAGGCGCAGGAGAAGACGAAACCGGATGCAGGCAATGATGCCATGCTCACAGAGGCCTCGCAGGAGGCTCCAACGCCCTGGCGTGTGTCGGGCGGGTTGCTGTACAAAAACTGGCTCTACGAGCATGACGCCCTTCAACAGAGGGGTCCCACCACGGCCAAGGGAGGGGAAGACTGGGAGAATGGAAGCACCTCCGGGAACGGGTCGGGCGTGCAGATGAAAGTTGGGCGCGGGGAAGGTGTGCTGGATGTGTCCTTTGTCAAATCAGACCTCAGATACGAGTTCAAAAAACCAAAATACTCGCAGACGATCGACACCATCTCGCGTGATTTTGAAGTCACGTGGGCCCTCATCAACGGCCGTAACAACCAGGCCGAGTACGGGACGGTTATGGGGTTCCGCTATCTGGGTATGCAGAAGGCTGCCACAGCCATAGAAAACGGGGTTGTCGGGGAGGGAAATGGCAATGTGACCTGGATGATGCTGGAAGGCGGATATACCGGCAACTGGCGGCCTTTTGACACACCGACATTTCAGGCGCATGGTTCCATATTGTTCTTCCTGGGCGAAGCGTCGGGTACAGCCCGTAGCGGGGCGGACACGAATGTGACGGACGGCGTCTTTTCCGAAACCTATAGCGACCAGTATTCCCTGGCCTATGGTGCCCGTGCGTCGTTTGGAGTGGATGTATCCATCACCAAGCGTGTCTGGCTGTCAATCGACTACATGCGCGAGTGGTTGTATTCGTTCGACGCCACGGACTCAGGGATCGTCGTCTTCCCGGACAACAGCGATGCGCTGTTCATCGAGAACCATCATGCGGTTATGGGAAGTTTGAATTACGTGTTCTAGTGCGTCCTGGGGCAAACACAGGAGGATTATTATGCGTACAGGCGCCTCAAGATGGCGGCAGAGAATGGCTGTGGTCTGCTTGACCGGCCTCATGGCCGGTTGTGCTTCAACAGGAACCACTGTTGTTTCGAAAGCCGAGGGGGGGCGTGTTGCGGATGGGCAACGCCTCCTCGTGGTGTCGCAACTGGCATCCCTGGACGAGGCCTGGGCCGGGGTTTTCGCGAAGGCGATTGTTTCCGAACTCAGGAAGGTCGGTTCGCCCGCTCAGGTTCAGAGCCGAAACCCCCTGGCGCTGCAAAGCGACAAGATTCGGTATGCGAACCAGATTGCGGAGTTCAAGCCGGATCTGGTTCTAGTCATCGAACCGGGCGATGGAATGGTCGACGCCCGGGGAAGAAGCTTCAAGCGAACGTTTGAGGCCGGGGTATTCCGGAATTATACCGACCGGGGTCATCGTGATTTGTCCTGGCGCGGGAAGATCGTGCTTGAACCGGCGGGAGCGTTTGTAACGGCCGATGACATGCCCGCTTTGGCGCGGGATCTGGTGGCCAGGTTGATGGCCGACGGAGTGCTTCCGAAACTGAGGCACATTGTTCGCGTTTCGACCCCGGCGACTTCAAAGCCGTCGGCCGTCCACCCGGCATCAACAAGAGGCTTTGGCCGCTAAACTGACTCATAAGTAACACCCTGCTAATTGTTCCCAAACTCCGCAGGCGTTAACTGTCGCCCAATTGTGCCATATGGAGGATTGAACGAAGTGAACAATCGTGATCAAAAACATCATCATCAGCTATCCACCGCTGTCGCTTGTGCTGGCCTTGTCGCGGGATTGACGTTTTGCTCTTCCTGCAGCACTCCCCCGGCTGCGGACGATGGAATTGTGGGCATTATCTACAATGCAGCGGTTCGTCCCGACACGGGACACATGGCCGGGAAAACTATGGCGAAGCCCCTGCCGCCGCCAGCGGCCATGACGGGCGTGATCACACCGGATGGTCCGGTGACGAATAGTTCCCCCACAAACAGCTCCTCGATGAACAGTTCCCTCGAAGGACAATACAACTATCGAATTTCCCCGGGAGACGTGCTTGCCATTTCCTATTTTGCACACCCTTTGATAGATCTGAAAGAGTACCTGATCGACAGCCAGGATGTGCTTTCGATTACGGTGGCGGGGCAGGATGCCCGCACGGCGGATGTGGTGGTGCGGCCCGATGGATTTATCTCCTTCTTCCTGATCGGTGAGGTTTCCGTAAGGGGATTGTCGGTGCCCCAGGTGCGTGAAGAGATCACCAAACGAATAGCCAAGTTCATGCCGGCGGCAGAAGTCACCGTGCTCCTGAAGGTGGGAAATGCCCTGACCAGTGAATTTCTCAATACGCTCAGGAGCAATACCGATTTGGGGTCCACCCGGATTATACAGGTCCGGTCGGATGGCACAGTCACTTTCCCGTTAGTTGGAGAAGTTCGTGCCATGGGAAAAACCCTCCCTGAACTATCCCATGAGATTGAAAATAAGTATGATCTGCTGTTCAGGCGGGGCATTTCGGTGAACCTGAATCTGAATTCCAGCTCGGTCGGGAATATTGCTGTCCTGGGCGAGGTGCAGAATCCGGGTCGCTATACGATTAGCAGCCCGGTGAGCCCGTTCTTCGCGTTGGCCATGGCGGGTGGCGCCAAGGAAACCGGAAAGAAGTCGCAGGTTGTAGTCGTGAGCCGTCGGCCGGACGGCAAGGTGGGCTGGACGGTGGTCAATCTTGATATTGACTCGGGCCGGCCGCTGGGGCCGGAAATCGCCCTCGCTCCGCAGGACATGCTGTTGGTGCCCAAGAGCGGGGTGTATAGCCTGAATCTTTTTGTAGACCAGTATATTCGCAGGATGATGCCAGTCCCCACCAGTATGGGGTTCAACTACAATTTAAACCATGTATTCTAGGAGAATCTCGTGACGTCGTATAATGACTTGATAAAGAGTTCGTATCGGCTGTTGATCTATCACCGGCAGCGGATCTGGTGGATTACCACCCGTATCCTTGTGGTGACCATTGTGATCACCGCTTTCTGTCTGGCGTTTCGCCCGCGGTATGTGGCCCGGACCACCATTACCATTTTGCCCACACGCAGCGAGATTGGGTATGCGAGTCAGAGCGGTAACTGGGCCTCCAGTCCTGCCACTTTACTTGGAAAAACCTATGAGGAAACCCTGTCCAGCCTGACCCTCGCCCAGGATGTGGCGCGTACCTTGCTGGAGCGGGATCGCGCGGAATATAACAACGGCGGTCCGTTGGGTCATATGCGCCGTCAACTGGTCGGACCGGTTTTTGGTTTCTTCAACAAGGTGCTGGCTTTGCTGAATACCGGACGCTGGGAGACCCAGGATCCTACGGTGGCATTGGGCCAGGCCATCCAGAATCGCACCGATGTCAAGAATTTGCAGGGATCGTACGTCTATGAGATTGCCGTGACATGGGAGAATCCCAAGATCGCGGCGACCATGGCCAACCTGATCGCGGAACGCAATGTGGCCTTGACCTTGAAGTCCAATCAGGAAGAGATGCGGACCACGCGCGAGTTCATTGAGAAGCGGATTGTCGAGACCAAGAGCGAACTGACGGACGTGGACAAGAAGATTCGGGATTACCGCGTCAGTGAAAAACTCTACGCCGCCGTAACGGATCTGGATCTCAGCCTTCAGGAACAGTCGCAATATCAGCGGGAACTCACAGCGATCCAGATCAACCGGGCCCAGCTGGATACCAAGATTGAGTCGCTCAAGGCGTACCAGACCCCGGTCGCTCTGGTGGCGATCGAGTCGGAACGAGCCGAACTGAAAACGCGGGAAGCCGCGATCCAAAAGGCGATTGACGCCCAAATGGCCAAACTGGACAAATTGCCCGCGAAGGAGGCCGGACTGCTGGACTTGTATCGGACGCGGCTGACCACGGAGCGTGCGATGGCTGCGCTTCAGGATCGGCTGCTTGATACCAAGGTGTCGGAAGCGGCGCAACTGAGTTCCGCTCGAGTGATTGATAAAGCCATTGTGCCCCTCTATCCCGAGGGACCGCTTATGCTGAAGAATATCCTGGCCGCGCTGATCGTCGGCCTGCTCTTGTCTGGAGGCTATATCTTGATGATGGAGGCATGGCGGCCGGGGCTGCGAAGCCGCGAAGATCTTGATACTGAAAGCGACTCGTTGCTCGGGCTCGTTCCGTTTGTCACTCCGAATGACCGCGATGCGAGAGGCTACGGTGATCCCGATCTAGAGAAACAAGGAGGGGGGCTTCCAGAGTTCTTCCGAAGTCTGGTGTTTGGGCGCCACGGCACTGTGGAACATCGCCGCATCGCCAAGCGGCATCTGGAGCATCTGTTACTCCGTCTGACGGATGGCGCCGGCGTCCCGCGCAGTTGCATGTTCGTGAGTCTAAACGGCGGCGAGGGGAAAACCTACCTCATTGAGCAACTCGTGAAACTGGCCAAAGAGGCGGGGCGCAAGATCCTGCTGATTGACGCCAACTTCGGATCCCCCAGATTGTGTCAGATGTTTGGCAGTAAGCCTGCTCCCGGCTTGGCGGAGGTGCTGTCCTGTGCCGCCGAGGTCAAGGATGTGGTGGTATCCGTCGGCCCCGGGGTGGATATGATCGGTGCCGGTCTTATGCGCATCAATTCACAGGCAAAATGGGCGGTGGAGTCCACCCGTGTGGCGGTTGCTGCGCTGGCTCCGGCCTATGACCTCATTCTGGTTGATACCGGGGCTCTTCGCAGCGATCCCTCGGCGACTCGGCTGCTTCCTCTGGTGACGGATGTCCTGTGCGTCATGGATGCGAAAAAATCACGGCGGCCAGATGCGGTGGAGGTGCGGCAGCGTCTTGATGGCGCCAAAGTCAAAATCAGATTCATTTTGAACAAGAAAATGTACTCGGGTGATAATCTCTTCGAGGCCGGAACAAGTGGGCACGTTGCGTCAGAAGCTGCGGCCAAACCGCTGGCTCGAAGCCGTGTGTAAGGAGCGTCGCCGGGATGGGGGCGATCTTTAAAAACGGAGCCACGAGTGCCCGCATGGCGGCATGGGTTGGTTGGTTGGGCTTTTTGATCGCCATGACAGGGGTGGCCCTGTTTGGGGATACGACGACCTGGTGGGCCCGGTTGTACCTGTTGACGGCGTTCGGGTTGGGAAGCGTGTTGATCCTGGTGCGGTTACGGCCCCATAAGATCCCTGTCTTGAACTATCACAGTGTGTCCGCGGATCCGGAGTGGTTACAGGTTGGGGACCGGGTGTCGCTCACGCCTGCCGCCTTTGAGCGCCAACTGGTGTATCTGGCACAGCAGGGATACCAGAGTCTGTTCATCAGCGAGGTGCATGCCCTTCTGGCCGGATGCCATGATCCGGAATCACGGGTCAAATATGTGGCGCTGACGTTTGATGACGGCTATGCGGACAATTGGATCGCCGCGTTTCCGTTGCTCAAGAAATATGGCATCAAGGCAACGCTGTTTGTCAGCACCGGCTTCATTGCCAATGCTGACGGGTGCCGGCCAACCATCGGAGATGCCTCTTCTGCTGTTTTGGACTGGAGCGGATATCTGACGTGGCCGGAATTGCGTGCCATGCAGGCCAGCGGTCTGGTTGAGGTTCAGTCTCATGGCAGATCTCATGCGCGTGTTTTCACAGGATCTGAAGTGCGTGGATTTGTCGGACCGGGCAAGCCGAACCCGTGGCTGCTGTGGAACAGCCGACCGGATATCCAGCCGGGTTGGTGGAGCAAACTGGGGGATGACCGCTCATTATGGGGGCACCCGGTGTTTCGTCAGGCGTCCGCGCTGGCACACCGAGCCTACCTGCCTGATCAGGAGGCTGTGGCAACCCTGATGTCATGGGCGAGGGACGCGGGAGGGGCTGTCTTTGCCAGGGCGGATTGGGAACAGCGTTTGTTTAAGGAGTGGCGCCGTGAGCGTCATGCGCATGGCGACCTTGGTCGATGCGAGGACGGCGACCAATATGCGCGGCGGGTTGAGGAAGATCTGGGTGAATCCAGGAGGATGTTGGAGCGGGAATTGGGGGTGATGGTGGATGTGTTATGCTGGCCGGAGAACCGGTTCTCTAAAGAAGGAGAGCACATGGCCCACCGCATGGGGTATCTGGCCACGGTTTCCAACCAGCACAACAGCCGGAACGTGGTGGGGGAAAAGCCAGAATCGATTGTGCGGATCTTCATTGGAAGCCGGGCGGCGGGCGTTCGATCCTCGTTTTTGGATTATGTGGCGTTCATTCTGGAACTTAAAGTTTTTGAGGGTTGGTATAATTGGTATCCGGTGCTGGCGGTAATGCACTTGGCCAGGAAGGTTATGTTCGCTGCCAGGAGGGTATGTTCATGTCGAAGGGATTACTTTTCAATTTGGTCCTGATGGTCGGGGTGGTGGCGTTTGCGCTGTTGATCTGTCTTGCGCCGTCCCTGGCTGTGGTGGCGGGAATGGCTTCCGTCGCCTTCGCCGCTACGTTGCGGTGGCCCGACTATGTCCCCAAGTGGGGCTTTTATGTCATTGTAGGACTTGTTCCGCTGAGTGCGATTGGCGGGCATTTGCCTGTGCCGGTTGTCAATTCGCTGACAAAACTGATGTTTCTTTTGGCCTTCGGATGGTTGCTGATCGGCGGTATCCTGGGCAACCGGCGTTTTATAGTCGGGCCGCAAGGCCTGACCGCGATGGCCTTCGCCGGGTCAGCGATACTGGCTTATATATTTTGTGAAAAGACGGATGCTACCTTTCCCGTTCTGATGCGCTTTCTCAATCATGTGCTGCTGTTCATTCTCGCGATCAATGTCCTCAAGACGAAGCGCGATGTTGTCATCCTTTTCGTTGTGATCGTGATAACCTGCATGGTGTCGGTGGTGGGGGGAATCGTCAGTCCGCACCTGTGGGGGCATCTGCATGGCACGGCCGGGGAGCGCCTTGCAGGCTGGACGATCCAGGATGATGCGCCTACGTTCGGGTTCTTTCTGTTGATGGGTATTTTGATCAGTTTCTATCATCTTCTGGTGACACGGCTGGCCTGGTTGAAAGTCGCGTTGTTGCCGGTGATTGGCATTCTGGTTTATGCCATGATCTCCACTTACGCACGGAGTACCTTTGTGGTACTTGTGGCGGCCATGGGGTTCACGTTGTTCAAGTTGAGGAAACGCCTGCCCGTGGTGTTCGCCCTGCTTTGTTTGTGCGTGATCACTGTGGCTGTGGCGCCGCTGATTCCCCGCGCCTTCTATGCGCGAATCAAGTCGATTGGGCGTCAGTTCGATAGTGAGGGCCAGAGGGATCCCACCGTTCAATGGCGCCTTGACAGCGCCCGCATCGGATTTGACATGTTTATGCGAAGCCCTCTGGTGGGGCGCGGTCCCGGAAACTTTCCCGAAGAGTATCTCGCGCGGGAGTTCCGATACGACCGGGCTTATCGTCCGAAGAGCGTGGTTGGAAACACCTATGTGTCGGTACTGTATCAAGTCGGCTTCATCGGGTTTGCAGTATTAGCCTTGCTCATGTTCATGGCCTGGCGGGATCTGCGTGCCGTGAAAGCGTCGTATGAGATCAAAGGCACTGGAGCCGGGCCGCCCGCTTTTTTGAATGACGCGGCTGACCTTCTCCAGATCCTGATGGTGGCGCTCCTGATGTTTTCCCTTTTCGGGGCCATTGAGAAGGAGAAGTACCTCTGGACCGTTCTGGCGACAGCGGCCGTTCTGGCTCGTATCAGGCGTGAGGAACTGCCCCCTGCGATTTCTGCGAAGCCGGTGGAAGGGTGACTGTGCCATGATGGCTGCCGGTGTGGTTTCGGAAATCACGAGTGATGCCCTGCATCGGGATTATCCCGCCCGGACGGTGGTTGAGACCCGTTGCCTGCGGGATGCGGCCTGCGGTATTTATCCCTGTTACTACCGGCGCCTGCCCGACCGGCTCCGGGTCGCCTCCTCGGCGGTGGCGCTTATTGCCGATCTTGGCGATCTTCAGATCAACCCAGCATTTCAGCCCCGTGAGTACCTGTTGGGTGACGATGCCCGGCAACAGTTCATTCATGGAACCGCGCGGTTGCCGAAGGCCGTGAAGGATTCCGCCAAGCGGCTATTGCCAGCCGCGCTGCTCCGGCGCCTGTCGAAGGACCGGTTTTGGACTGAATCATGGGAGACGATAGATGCCCGGGTGTTCAAGCTCAAACCCTTTGAGCGCGTCACGCCGGAAGGATCCGCTGATCTGTTCAAGCCGGATTTCTCGCTTCGCAACGCGGATGATCTGGTCGAAGGGGTGGCCTGTCATCTGGAGCGTTACGTCCGGGAAATGGAGGAGCGCTATCCCGAATATGATCATGTCATGATGATCGGCGGCAAGGACAGTCAGATTCTCGCGCTGATCCCCAAGCGGAATCCGGAACGGTGGCATGTTTTCAGCGCGGAACCGAACGGCCCGCTGGTGCGGGAATGGCTCCATGGAAACCTCGTTGAAGTGGGCGATTTTCTTCAACACGACAAGCGGAACGACGAGACAGTCGCAGAAACGGAACAGAAGATTGTGTGCAGTGACCTCTATTCCGATCCGCGTCATATGCGCTGGTTGCCCGCGCTGCGCCGCATTGCCAGGAGTTTCGACTACCGCTGTTTCTTCTGGTCGGGTTCCGCCGCCGATGCGCTGCATGTCGGGCGCTCGTTTCATCAGCGCTACGCATCCCAAGATCCCATGGAATTCTTTGATATCCATCTTAAGCGCGTGCCATGTCTCGTTGGAAACTACCATCAGGTGGTCAAGAACTTCACAGGCTGCCCTCTGCTTTGCCCCTATCAGACGAATGAAATCTGGCGCGATGTCTACTTCCACCATGGCCCCGCCGTCATTCCTGCTGGCGTGGACCTGCGCCCCCGCCTCGGCGAACGGCTGGCCGGGCGGCCGATTCGCTGGCTGGACACCAATCCGGGGCCGGAACCCTACCGCTATGAGCAACCGTTCAATGCCCGTAATCTCTACTGGAAGGCCATTCGAGAGAGACTGGAGATGTCTGGATGAGAATTGAGGACAAGAGTCGTTCGTTTCTGGAAAGAGTCGTTCACCGTCTTTACGGGCGGCTCATCGCGGCGCACATTCAGGACCCGCTGGTGAAGCAGAGGGTGAAAATGTTGTGGTACGCGCCGGGGTATTGGCCGCTGTTTCTGCTTTGGTCCCTGCCATTCCGGACCCGGTTGATATTGTTGGGTCGGTTTTTGCGGATCGACTGGTGTGTGTTGCATGGGCACACGCCCTTCCAGTGCGCCGCCGTATGCCGGGCCTTGGCGCAACGGCCAGTCCTCCCGGGTGAGGCGATGGTTGAAGCTGGTTGCTGGCAGGGAGGGAGTTCCGCGAAATGGAGCATCCTCTGCAAGACGCTTGGCTACACACTTGCCGTCTATGACTCATTCGAGGGAGTGGAGGGCTCGCGGCCGCCGGAGGGCGAATATGATTACTCCGGGGAGTATGCCGCCGACGAGCGCGTCTTCTGGACGAATGTGAAGAGGTACGGAGAGGCGGAGGTGTGCCGAACCTACCGGGGCTGGTTCTCCGACACGATGGCGCCGGGAAAAATTCCTTACAAGGTTCGCGCCGCCTATATTGACTGCGACACGGCCAAAGGGACGAAAGAGGCGCTGGCCGGGCTCGCTCCGGTTCTGACGGGGTGTGCCTTTGTCTTTTCACAGGACTGCCATATCCCTTCGGTGTTGCGACTACTCGTCGATCCCGCCACCTGGAGGGATCTGGGCGTGGCGGCGCCGATCATGACAAGGATGGATCGACGCCTGGTGCGTTTTGAAGTCGAAACGGGAAGGCAGCATGTGTGACGTCATGCCCCGTCCGCGCATTCTTCACCTGATTCACCACTTGCGCATTGGCGGAGCCGAGACCCTGCTTGTGGAATTGCTGCCGCGTCTGGCGGAAGCAGGATCCGACGTTCACGTTGCCTGCCTGGACGACCGGGGGCCGCTTTTTGAGGAACTGCAACGGCGGGGCATTCAGGCGCATTTCATCGGGCGAAAGCGCGGAATCGACCCCGTTGCGATCTGGCGTCTTGTGCGGTTGCTTCGACACCTTCGCATAGACATTCTCAATACCCA
>JBAXMJ010000007.1:0-41804 GCA_037134355.1 bacterium
CACTTTCCAGTTTTGCTCGCTACAAAAATTCCAGTTTTGAAAACTACACGACAGACTTTATGTTTGTGCTTGATGATCAAGAGGTTGCAATCTTGAGATGCCAATTTGGCACCTCAAGATCATGGGGCGGTACGCGCTATACGCCCATGGCTTTTACCGAAAGACCGGGACGGGGCGTCCCGGCTCCAGATGGAGGGACGCGCTTCGTCGCGTCCGCTGAGTTGTTTAAACGTTTAAGTATGCGGAATTCCAGGAACAGCCAGCCAGTAGAGGATGAAGGGTAAGATTGTCTCACGCGAAGACGCGAAGTCCACGAAAAGAAGGATTATTGGAGGGGCGAGCTTGCGAGCCCGCATGACTTGATAGAATCCTCTTCCTTTGTGGGAGGGGCGCTGTGCGCCGCGACAGTGACTGGGTGGGCGATCCACTGTGGGAGGGGCGCTGTGCGCCGAGACAGGGACTGGGTGGGCTCAAGTCAGGTACTAGCCTAGCTGACGGAATCGTTCAATCCTAAAGAAGAACGAATTTCTGTGCGGCACCGCTTCATTATTTTTACTGCCAAAACGGCTTCATCCCGATCAGCGGACTCGCCCGGGTAGCGAAATTGGACAGCGTATTGTGAAAGACGTTTCAAGTCGGCCCGCATTGCCGTCCAAAGGGGGTAAAACGGCTCGCACTCATTCAGTAATACGTCAAGATCATGTGTTTTTGTGAACGGCTTGCCCTCTTGGGAGAGCACAGCTTTCAGGTGTTTCTCGAGACACTGTTGAGCATGGAAACATACAGCATTGTAAGCAGGATTTTTTCGCGCCCGGATTTCCCGGATGGCTACACAGTAATCCTCCTCGGCCTTTTCAAGCCATTCCTCAAGAATGGCGTTCATGAAGAACCTGTCCTTCCCCTAATATCGTTCGCAGAAAAATGTCGCCCATGGCCAGTCGCTTGCTGACTTCTGATGGGCGGCGCACAATTAAGTCCAAAGGGAATTTTCGCTGAAGTTCCACGTCAATGGCGACCGCTTGCTCGACATCCTTTCGCTTGTCATGATCCATGATGACCAGCATATCCACGTCGCTGGCTTCATTGGGATTTCCCCTGGCGTAGGATCCGAACAGAATAACACGATCAGGCGCAAACTGACGCGCCAGAGCCTTTGCGTATTTCTTGATGTCTTTTCGGGCAACCATGTCACCATACTACAACTACTCGAAAATAAATCCATGAGAAATCAAAGCGGAATTTCAGGTTTGAGTGCAAAGTATAAGATTGTCTCACGCGAAGACGCGAAGTCCGCGAAAAGAAGGATTATTGGAGGGGCGAGCTTGCAAGCCCGCATGACTTGATAGAATCCTCTTCCTTTGTGGGAGGGGCGCTGTGCGCCGCGACAATGACTGGGTGGGCGATCCACGAACTTGTCGCGGCCCTTCGGCAAGCTGGTTCGACAGGGCTCACCACGGGTCAGGGGGGCCGCACAGCGCCCCTCCCACGGAAAGGTCTGCAGGAATAGGGGGAAGAGGCTCATGAGACCCTGGGCAGACTTATCAAGAGCTCGGCAAAATCGGGAGTTTGGGCAGAATTTACGGAATGGTCAGAATCAGGAGAGGCAGGATTCGGACAGAAAGAGTAAGGTCTGCAGGAATAGACTCAAAAGGTTTCGGAATAATTTGGACATCCTCCACCAGTGAATGTTGGGTTGTTGATTTAATAATAGGGTTGCGATTAATATTATGACTAGTATATTGTTCTTGTATAAATGACTTTAAGCGTAACGAAATTCATTTGACGAAGTATAGCATATGTGCGATATTCTGAGTGAGATGAAGAAGCAGTATTTGGCCACGCGACAGGTGCGGAAATTCATTTCTGAGCAACGGGCAGAGATTCAAAATGACGAAGATAAATAGTTCATTGGCGCGTATGCGTGCAGCGCACGAGGCGCAGGTTGTGGGCATCCGGGCGCAATCAGATTTCCGGCGGGTATCTGATGAGTTTGATGTGGAATACGAAGTGGCGCGTCAGATGCAGACAGCCCGCAAGGAAGCGGGGCTCTCGCAGGCCGCTCTGGCGCGACGGATGCATACAACTCAGAGTGTGGTGTCGCGAATTGAGTCCGGCGTTAATGTTTCCCTCGAGACGCTGGCCCGTTTCGCTGAAGCGTGCGGGAGTCGCTTGCGCGTGCAGATGGTTCGTGATCCAGCAGGAATATTCTCTGCCGACCGGTAAAGATACCGGGAAGAGAAGACCGACTGAAGTCGGTACACCAACAGGACATTGATTGGGTCTGATCGGGTAGGGCGCGCAGTCCCTTGCGCGCCGCAGTGGCCAAGAGCCTGGCCGCCCTACCAGGCCGTTCATGTCTGGTCAATTATGAGGTGCATCATGACTTCGTCACATCAAGTTGTTGGGGCCGAAGGATAAGCGTGTTGCGCGCGAAGACACGAAAAGGAGGACAGCCTTTTTCAAGGCCGGCTGAAGCCGGTACACCAGCAAGAGGGCATTATTTCCTTTTGACAAAAAGAATCTATTCTATGACAATAAAGATGAAAATAATGAGGTGAATGTATGCGTATGACAATCGAAATTGATGAAAATGAATTGGGTGAAATACAGCATGAGACCGGTATATCTGGAAAATCACCTGCCGTCAGAAAAGCCCTTGAACTGTACCTGCGTGACATGAAGAAGCGAAAATTGATTCAGCGCGTCATGGAAGGGCGTACCGATTACGGTAGAACTAACGAGGAAGTTGAGGCGCTGGTAACTTATGATACTCATTGATACGTCTGTCTGGATCGAGTTCTTTCGTAAAAAAGGGAGTCCGCTCGCCAAGAGCAGAGTGGCCTCGTTATTGAATGATGATGCCGCCGCTTATACGTGTCCCGTTCTGATGGAACTGATAGCCGGTGCGCGGGAACCCGCGGAAGTCGAGTTGACTCTAGAGACACTCGGTTTGTGCCAGAGAATCATTTTTCAGCCGGAATTCTGGGAACGTGCGGCCTCACTCGAAAAAACTCTCAGACGACGGGGCATTACCGTTCCTCGGGATGATGTTCTGGTCGCAACCACAGCGATAGAGAGCCGGTTGGTTTTGCTGTGCCGGGATGCGCATTTTGATTTGATTGCCAGGCATGCTGGTTGTGAGTTGAAAATCGAGCAGATATAAACCTATTATTCAGGACGTACGTTTTCTTATCGGCTTAACGACAGGAAGGGCGGCTTCGAGGATGGAGAGTCCTTGATTGGTGTCAATCTCCAGAGCCCTGCTTATGCGGACGAATTCCTCCACATCAAGACGTCGCTCGCCGGTTTCCACCTTGCCGATCCAGGAATGCGGCATCCTCATTCGAATTCCAAGCTCCCGCATCGACACCCCTTGCGCCTTCCGGGACGTTCGTAACCAGTTAATGAGCGCGCGGTAGGCCGGCGAATAAATGGTTTTCATGCCGCTTAGAATACGGCACCTCTATCATGTACCCAAAATAGGTACACGTCAAAAAGAGAATTTCAACTGATTTTTGCTGATTCGCGCTGATGAGGAGAAGAAGTGTCCCATAATTGACTGTACATGAACTTAGGGTAGGGACGGCTCTCCGAGCCGTCCGCGGAGGCCTCGGAGAGGCCTCCCTACCCAGATCATGTAAAGACAATAGTGAGACGGTTAATATGTCTTCTCATGGATGCCCCTAATCTTTCATCAATTCCCGCACATGGCTGGCGATGGCCAGTGATGCGGTCAATCCAGGGGATTCCATCCCAATAAGATTGATGAAATTCGGAAGGCCATTTTGCGTTTCTTCACGAATGATAAAATCCATCACACCCGTTCCCTTGAGCTTGGGGCGGATCCCGGCCATGTCGGGCATCAGGCGGCCTTCCTCAAGCCCAGTGATAATTTTGCAGGCGGACCGGTAGAAAGTTTCCAGTTTTCGTTCGTCAATGGTGTAATCAAGGCGGTCAACAGTTTCGGTGTCGGGTCCGAACCGGAGGCGTCCTCCCAGATCCAGCGTAGCGTGAACGCCCAGGCCGGTCAGATTTTCATGGGGTACGGGATAGATGAGCCGACTGACTGGCGCGGCCCCCGAGTAGGAAAAATAATCGCCTTTGCAATACTGAAGCCGGTACCCCAGCGCGTCCACATCCAGCCCCGCCAATTCCGCCACATGATCGGAATAAAGTCCGGCGGAATTAATGACGATCCGGCTCCGGAACCGGTATTCATCGGCTCCGGTGACAATCTCGTAATCATCGCCCTGTCGCGTAATGCTTTTCGCCTCGCTGTTGAAGGCAAACAGGACGCCCGCCTGATTGGCTTCGCGATAATAGCTTTCCATTAACGCATGGGAATTGATGATTCCGGTGTCGGGCGACCATAATCCCCTGAGCCCGGGGACACGGGGTTCCCAGGCGTGGATTTGTCCGGCATCAACAATCGCCAGATTATCCACCCCATTACCCCGGCCTTTTTCGTACAGCGCCTGAACCGACCCGATTTCCGCCTCCGTGGTGGCGATGATCAGCTTTCCGAGCCGCTGATGGGGGATTTGATGGGTCTGGCAGTAATCATACAGTAATCGGGCGCCCTCCACACAGAGTCGGGCTTTTAAAGATCCCTTGGGGTAATAGATCCCGGAATGAATCACTTCGCTGTTACGGCTACTGGTTTCCCGTCCAAAATGGTCGTTTTTTTCCAAAACGATAATGTCGGAAACGTGTTTGGAAAGGTCCCGTGCAAGCGCCAATCCAATCACCCCGGCGCCAATAATAGTGATCTGTACTTTTTCCATGTGCACCAGATAGGGCGGTGAAAAGAGAGGAAGTCTTTACCACGGAGACACGGAGACACAAAGAAGAAAATACAATGTGGCGTTTATTTCGTTTCCGCGAGTACACGGAACCAAAATAAACCCCACTCTTTTTGAAGGAAAACCAGAGAGAGGAGATAGGACTGGCTTGCTCTGATGCAGGCATCCTGTTATTTTCTCGAAGAAATGACCGATGGTCTCATAATTGACTGGACATGAACAGGGTAGGGACGGCTCTCCGAGCCGTCCGCGGAGGCCTCGGAGAGGCCTCCCTACCCTGATCATTTAAAGGCAATTGTGAGACGATGGTTAACTACAGGGAGAAATCGAACCAATGAAAATGATATGGCTTTCAACACTGGTGGTGATGGGAATCATGGCGGCAGGAGCGGCGACAACCTGGGCGGCAAGTAAACCGGAATCCCCCGAGGGATCCGCTGGCGGTGTAGGGCTGACGGTCAAGGCGGGCACGCTGGGGGCGGGCCTCGAGGCCACGATCGGGGCCAGTGATTACCTGGGGTTCCGGTTGGGCGCCAACATGATGAGCGCAGGGCCGTCGCTGTCGCGTGACGAAGGCACGATCACTACCGACCTGGATTGGCGTTCGTATAGCGGGTTGGTGGATATTCATCCCTTTGCTGGTGGATTCCGGATCAGTGGCGGTGCATTGATGAACAAAAACAAGTTCAAGTTGAAGGCCGATCTCACAAAAAGCGTGACTCTGGATGGTCAGGATTATTACCTTGATAACCTGAGCGGCGAGGTGACCTTCAGTGAGATGGCCCCCTATGCCGGGATTGGCTACGGGAACGCTGTTGGCGCTGATGGCCGCTGGCATTTCTCGTGCGATTTCGGCGTGATGTTCCAGGGTGAACCCAAGGTGTCCGCCCAGGCCACCCCTTCCGATTCCCGCCTTCAGCCCTATGTGGATGAGGCGCTCGCCCGAGAGGTTGCCGATATCCAGGATGACGCCAATGCCTTCAAGTATTACCCCGTGATCTCATTCGGCGTCTCCTTCCGCTTTTAATCGAGTTTGGCGAGTAGAGCGGGCGGAAGCAGCCATTCCAGTGTGCCGGTTCCGGGTGCAGGGCTGGTTTCAAAGGTGATGCGGCATACGGCTGCTTTTTTGAACATCAGGCCGGCGGTTGGAGTCCCGCAAATCAGGAGTGAGGCAATTTCAGCCAGATCCGGCATGTGGCCGACCAGCATGACGGAATGGAGTTTGCTGCCATGCAACCACTGCGCGACTTCGGTGGGCGAAGCGCCAGGCTCCAGCATCGGACATCTGTCGAGGGGAGCCTCCCCCAGTTCCCGGGCAACGATCTCAGCCGTCTGAAGGGCGCGCGGATACGGGCTTGTGGCCACACAATCCACCTGTACCCCCAGTGTTTTCAAGGCCGAAGCCACCTCATGCGTGATCTCCACGCCCTTCTTCGAAAGCGGCCTGTCACGATCCGTCCGGACTCCCTTTTCACCAATATCCAAGGCATGTGCATGCCGCATCAGGTATAAGTTCATACTCTCTCTCAATATTATGTCGTTTACTTAAGGCTGTTTGGGGTCGGCGACGGTTGGTGTACCGCCTTCAGGCGGCTCAGAGGAGGCCGGCTAAAGCCGGTACACCAGCGTTGGGAACCTCGAACGCTTGCCTTACGTAAGTATCATTCTCTCTCTCAATGCTCCGTTTTCTCCAGCGAAGCGGGTGGTAAATCCCCTCTGACTTCTGCGCACCGCGCATGCCAGGCTTTGACGGTGAGGCCCAGTAGTGCGAGTGCCAGGACCAGGCAGAGCGCTTTGCGCTCCCCCGGGGTCAATGCAAACATCGAACGACCGAGTTCGCCTAGTCCTGTGAACCAGCGATTCATGGGGTTGCCACAATATTGACGAGTTTGCCGGGCACCACCACCACTTTGCGCACCGTGAGACCCGCCAGAAGCTGTTTAACGGTGTCCTTTTCCAGAACGTGCGCCTCGATGGCCTTCGGGGTCAGGCTGGTCGGGATAACCTCGCGACCCTTGATCTTGCCATTAAGCTGGATCACAATTTCAACCTCATCACGGGCCAATGCCTTTTCATTCACCACCGGCCAGGGCGCAGTAAGGATGCTGGGCGGGTGGCCCAACTCACCCCAAAGTTCCTCGGCGACATGCGGGGCAAATGGCGAAATCAGGATGACCAGCGTCTCCATGGTTTCCCGGTAAACCGCCCGGCAGGGCTCGCTGCTTCCGGCATTCACCTTCAGGAGGTCGATGGCATTCATCAGTTCCATGATCTGGGCAATGGCGGTGTTGAACTGAAAGGCTCCCTCCAGATCATGCGTGATCTTGGCAATGCTTTCATGCAACTTTCGGTAAAGATCCCGCTCCGGGGTTTCCATTTTCGTGAGATCCGCCGTCAGGCCACGGGAGGCGAGGAGCAGGCTCCGGGTTTCGTGAACACGCCGCCAGATGCGGCGGAGAAAACGGAACGAGCCCTCGACCGCGGCGTCATTCCACTCGGCGTCTTTCTCGGGCGGCCCAATGAAAAGGGTGTAAAGACGCACGGTGTCCGCCCCATATTCGCGGATGAGTTCGTCCGGGGAAACGACATTGCCCTTGGACTTCGACATCTTGTAGAGCTGGCCATCCTTTTCACTTCGCTTACAGATCATGCCCTGCGTGAACAGCGCGTTGAACGGTTCGACAAAGGAACAGGTGTCGGCATCATGCAGAACCTTAAGAATGAATCGTGAATACAGCAGGTGCAGGACGGCATGTTCAATGCCGCCGATGTATTGATCCACCGGCAGCCAGTAATCTACATCCTTCTTATTGTAGGGAACCGTGGTGTCGCGTGGGTTGACATAGCGCAGGTAGTACCAGCAGGAGCAGAGCCACTGGGCGAGTGTGTCGGTTTCCCGCCGGGCTGGCTTGCCGCATTTCGGGCAGGTGGTCTGGATGAACCCCTCGTGGGCGGCCAACGGGTTGCCGCGCTCGGCCTTGAAATCCACATCGTCGGGAAGCAGGACGGGCAGATCCTTTTCCGGAACCGGCACGGCACCGCAGTCGGTGCAATGGATGATCGGGATCGGAGAGCCCCAGTAGCGCTGGCGGCTGATCAGCCAGTCGCGGATGCGGAAGTGGGTGGTGAAGTCGCCGAACCCTTTGTCCTTCGCCAGCTGGATGATGTCGGTCATGGCCTCGCGGTTGTTGCGGCCATTGAATGGCGCGGAGTTTGCCATGGTGCCGTCATCGACATAGGCCGCCTCCATGGCGGAGCCCTCGAGTGAGAGTTCGGGATTCTGGATCACCACCTTGACGGGCAGGTTGTAAGCCATGGCAAACTCGAAGTCGCGCTGATCGTGGGCGGGGACAGCCATAACGGCGCCGGTCCCGTATTCCATCAGCACGTAATTGGTGATCCACAGCGGGGCCAACTCGTTGTTGTAGGGATTGCGCACGTGGAATCCGGTGAATACGCCCTCTTTTTTTGTGGCTTCATCGGTTCGTTCCGCTGCCGAGACCATTTTCTCTTTTTCGACGAAGGCCCTGATTTCGGCCGCGCGCGGGTTGTTCTGGAGCAGTTTCTCGACTAGCGGGTGTTCCGGGGCGAGAGCCATGAAGGTGACTCCGAAAATCGTGTCGGGCCGGGTGGTGAAGACCGGGCAGGGATCGCCCGTCTCTGCGACTGTGAATTCGACCCGAGCTCCGGTGGAGCGCCCGATCCAGTTGCCTTGCATGGAGCGGACCTTTTCGGGCCATTTGTCCAGAAGCGACAGGTCGTCGAGCAGTCGGCCTGCATATTCGGTAATCTTGAAGAACCATTGGGTCAGGTCCTTCTTGACCACTTTGCGGCCGCAGCGTTCGCACGTGCCATCGGAGAGCACCTCTTCATTGGCAAGCGTCGTGCAGTAATCGCACCAGTTGACCGGCGCATTTTTCTGGAAGGCGAGACCGCGCTCGTGAAGCTTGAGGAACACCCACTGGGTCCACTTGTAGTAATCAGGGTGGCAGGTTGCGATTTCGCGATCCCAGTCGTAGGCAATACCCCAGGACTGCAATTGGAGTTTCATCTGCTTGATGTTCTTGTAAGTCCACTCCTTGGGGTGGACGCCGCGCTGCTTGGCGGCGTTTTCGGCGGGAAGCCCGAAGGCGTCCCAGCCCATAGGCGAGAGGACGCGGAAGCCGCGCGCCATCTTGTATCGGGTCACAGCATCGCCGATGATGTAATTGCGGCCATGGCCCACGTGCATTGTGCCGGAAGGATAGGGGAACATGGTCAGGCAGTAGTATTTCTTCTGGTGGACGGAGGTGTCCACCTTAAAGACTTTCTGGTCGGCCCAGTACTGTTGCCACTTCGGCTCAATCGTCTCAAAAGGGTATCGTTCATTCATGGTCGTTCGTTCCTGTATTCCTTCAGTTTTCGTTGGAGTGTCCGGCGGCTGATGCCCAGTTGTCCGGCGGCCAGGGTTCTGTTTTCGTTGTTTCGCTTGAGGGCGGCTTCAATCATGACGCGCTCGGCATCGGCCATGGATTCCGGGGCGGCGATCCGGCCGGTTTCCGCTTTCCATCCCGTTGCGATGCGGGGAGTTCCCGCCTGCACGGCGTCCCGAAGGGCGGCGGGAAGATCCCGCACGGTCAGGCGCGGGGTGCGGGAGAGTACCACCATCCGCTCGATAACATTGCGCAGTTCGCGAACATTGCCCGGCCAGGAATAAGCCGACAGACTATCCAGCGCGTCCGGGGTAATGTCCTCGACCGGTTTATTATTCCGTACGCTGAATTCCTTCAGGAACCGGGCGCAGAGTAGCGGGATGTCGTCGGGTCGTTTCCGGAGCGGCGGCAGGGTGATGGAGACCACATCCAGACGGAAATAGAGATCGTTCCGGAAGGTTCCTGCCTTGACCATGGCGGCCAGATCCGCATTGGTGGCGGCAATGAGCCGGATATCCACATCGAGGGTTTGATGTCCGCCCACCCGTTCGAATTGGCGTTCCTCCAGAACTCGCAGGAGTTTAACCTGGACGGAGGTCTGGATTTCCGCGATTTCGTCCAGGAACAAGGTGCCGGTGTCAGCCAGCTCAAACCGGCCCCGGCGCCGGTCAGCAGCGCCGGTAAAGGCACCCTTCTCATGGCCGAACAATTCGCTTTCCAGCAGGGAAGGAGTGAGCGCGGCGCAATGGACGGGAATAAAGGGGCCCTTGGCGCGGCTGCTGAGCCGGTGGATGGCCTGGGCAACCAATTCCTTGCCGGTTCCGCTTTCGCCCAGGATCAGGATCGTGGCCTGGGTGGGGGCCGCCTGCTGGATTGTTTCGAAGACTTCCCTCATCGGGTCAGATTGGCCGATGATGGCTTCGAGGCCGAACCGGTTATCCAGTTGCGCACGCAGGGTGAGGTTCTCGGTCTCAACCTCGTGCGAGTGCAAGGCGCGCTTCAGGAGGATGTCCAGGTGATCGAGGTTGACGGGTTTGGTGAGAAAGTCATAGGCCCCGAGTTTCATGGCCTCGACGGCGGTCTCCACATTACCGTAGGCAGTCAGCATGACGACAATCGGGGGAGTGCTGCGCGCCATGATTTTCTGGAGGAGCGTCATGCCATCCATGCCGGACATGCGGATATCGCTTAGCACAATATCCACGGTGCGTTCGTCAAGCAGTGGCAGGGCCTTTTCGGCGCTGTCGGCCATAACGACAATGAAGTTTCCCTGGAGTGCCCGTTTGAGGCCTTCCCGGGTATTCCGGTCGTCATCCACAATCAAGACTGTTCGCTGGGGCGTCATGGGGCTTCCTCCGGTTCCGCCTTTGAGCGGGGATGGGGTTTCAGGAGGCGGACACGGCGTTCATCGAGAGGAAGGAAGACCGTGAAGGTGGTTCCCACGCCGGGTTCGCTATGAACATCCATGCGGCCGCCGTGGTCCTGCATGATACGCTGAACGATCATCAGACCGATCCCCGAGCCTGCTGGTTTCGTGGTGTAATAGGGTTCAAAGATGTGTCCGATATCTTCCGGAGAAATTCCCGATCCATTGTCGCGGAAGGCGATGGCCATGAAACGATCCGAGGCGGCGGCCGAAATCCGAAGCAGGCCGCCTTCGGGCATGGCCTGGAGCGCGTTTTTGATAATGTTGAAAAACGCCTGCTTGATTTGATCCTTGTCAAGACGTAGAGGAGGAAGATCCCGGGGGAGTTCGAGCTCAACATGCGCGTTATGATTCTCAACTTCCTGCTTCAGAAGCGCGAGGGTGTCCGTGATCACGGCCGAGATGGGAGTTTTTGCCAGGGACGGTTTCGCGGGCCGGATGGCCCGGAGGAACTGGGTAATGATCAGATCGAGCCGTGTGACTTCCGTACGGGCGACGTCCACCAGTTCAAGCAGCGCGGCCCGGTTCCGCGATTCCGTTTTCTTGAGATCCCGGTCGAGCAGTTGAAGGTGGATATTCAGGGCATTGAGCGGGTTTCCGATTTCATGCGCAACCCCGGCCGCCAGCAGACGTACGGCGTCAAGGCGTTCCGATTCCAGGAGACTGGCTTCCTGTTCACGGGCGTGGGTGACATCGCGGAGAATGATTACCGCTCCCTTCTCATGGCTTTCAACGGCGGAAAGGGGGACGACATAGAATGAAAGAAGCCGCGGGACAGGATACCGTACTTCAATCTGGTGGCTGCTTAGTTTGCTCCACTCCCCGGCATCCAAACCCAGAATACGCGACCATTCGATATCGCGGAGGAATCGGTTCAGGGGTTTCCCCACAACCGCCTCGTGATTGAACCCGATCAATTCACCGGCCGCCCGGTTGGCGTAGGTAATGTGAGCCTTGCCGTCCAAGACCACCACCCCTTCCTGAATCGACTGAAAAATAGTTTCCAGCAACCCCTTTTCCTTGGCAAGCCGAAGAAAATGGGTCTGGACACTTTCTGGATCCAGTCGGTCCAGCTTCGAAATCAATTTATCAAGAAATCCAGCCTTCATGGTTCATTTTGACGCCGTGTCAATAAGTCGCAGAATATAACAAAGGACATCAGGGACATCAAGGACAGCAAGGTGGTTTTTAGGTACTACTCAGGTCAGGAGGGGAGGGTTCAGGGTTCGGGGTTCAGGCCGGATTTTTCGAAACAGCCGCGGTCTCCTCCTAAATGCCACTGTCGGATCGTGCTCGGAGGCGAATCGTTGGTTCTTCCCTGAACCCTGACATCCTGAACCCTGAACCCTGATACCTAAGCTACCCCAATGGAGGCGGCTTGGGCAAGCCCTTCAGGCATTCCTCGGCCTTCAGGATTTCCGAGTCGGGGAGGTAGTAGTCTGTCAGCTTCCCTTCCAGGTAGGCCTGGTAGCCACTGAGATCCATGATGCCGTGGCCGGACCAGTTGAGGACGATGACCTTCTCCTTGCCTTCTTCCTTCGCCTGGTTGGCCTCGCGGATTGCCATGGCAATTGCGTGGGAGGTTTCGGGAGCGGGGATAAACCCTTCGGTCTGTGAGAACAGCATCGCGGCCTTGTAGCACTCCAGCTGCGGAATGGCCACGGCCTCCATCAGGCCTTCGCGCATGGCGTGGCTGACGAGCGGTGCCATGCCGTGGTAGCGCAGGCCACCGGCATGGATCGGGGCGGGGACATAGGTGTGCCCGAGGCTGTACATCGGCAGCAGGGGCGTCATCATCGCCACATCACCGGAATCATAGGCAAACACGCCGCGGGTCATCTTCGGGCAGGCGGCCGGCTCGACGGCGATGATGCGCGGGTTTTTCGTTCCGGCAATCTTGTCGGCCATGAACGGGAAGCTGATGCCTCCGAAATTCGAGCCGCCCCCGGCGCAACCGATGACGATATCGGGATAGAGTCCGATTTTGGCGAACTGCTTCTTGGTTTCCAAGCCGATGATGGACTGGTGCAGGAGCACATGGTTCAGCACGCTACCCAGTGCGTAACGGGTGTCCTTGTGGGTTACGCAGTCCTCAATGGCCTCGCTGATGGCGATGGCCAGGCTTCCGGGACAGTTGGGATCATTCTGGAGAACCGTACGACCGGCATTGGTCTCCATGCTGGGACTGGCGGTGCACTGGGCGCCCCAGGTCTGCATCATGATTTTCCGGAAGGGTTTCTGATCGAAACTGATCTTGACCATGTAGACCTTGCATTCCAGACCGAACATCTGGCAGGCCATGGCGAGGGAGCTTCCCCATTGTCCGGCTCCGGTTTCAGTGGACAGACGCTTGATGCCGAATTTCTTGTTGTAATAAGCCTGCGGCACCGCGGTATTCGGCTTGTGGCTTCCAGGTGCGGAGACGCCCTCGTTCTTGTAGAAAATCTTGGCCGGTGTGCCCAGCGCCTTTTCGAGCCGTGTGGCTCGGCACAGCGGGCTCGGGCGCCACTGCCAGAGGATCTGCAGGACCTCGTCCGGGATATCGATCCAGCGCTGGGTGCTGACTTCCTGTTCGATGAGGTTCATCGGGAAAACCGGCGCCAGCATATCGGGCGTCACCGGCTTGCCTTCGGGCGTGACCGGTGGCGGCATGGCGTGTGGAAAATCGGCCGCGATATTGTACCACTGCCGGGGCATTTCGTCTTCGCTCAGGAATACCTTGATTTGATCCATGATAGTTCTCCTAAAAAAAGACCCCCATTATGGCGGCACTGTTTCTTCACGCAAGGACAAAACTTAATATTTTGTAATGGGTCACTGACGAGGGGGTAAGTAAAAGGACCGAAGGACTTGTAGTAACCGGCGTCCTCGCCGGTAGTGTGCAAAGAGTGCCGCCGACACGGCGGCTACTACAGCGATGCCCTCATGAGTGACCCATTACATTATTTTATAACATATTTTATAACAACTCAGGAGGGGAGGGTTCAGGGTTCGGGGTTCAGGTCGGATTTCCCGAAACAGCTACTGTCGCCTACGGAATGACACTTTCGGCTCGTGCCACGGGGCGAATCGTTTATTCTTCTCTGAACCCTGACCCCCTGAACCCTGACCGCGCCCGGAGGTCGCGGTCCACCTTGGAGGATATCCAGACTTATTTCGACCCGGCGAACTCGTTCTTTTCCCAGGGGCCGGTCAGGCGGGTGCCGTCTGAGGTTATATAGATGCCATTCCCGTGCATCATGTCGTTCTGCCAGGTTCCGTCATAGGAGTCGCCCTCGCCGAATTTGAACAGGCCCTGTCCTGAGACGAGGCGGCCATTTCCCCAGGTGCCGGTGAGCCGGCCGCCGTTGGAAAAGGTATAGGTGCCTGTTCCTTCCATGAGATCCGCCTTCCAGCCTCCTTCATACTTGTCGCCGTTGGCGAAGAGTTCGGTGCCTTGTCCCTCGCGGCGATCGGCTTTCCAGTCACCCTCATAGGTGGCGCCGTTGGGGAGCGTCAACTTGCCCGATCCCTGGCGCTGACCTTTGAGGAAATGCCCTGAATAGTGTGAGCCGTCCGCGAACAAGAGTTGACCCTCATAAGGCTCCGTCGGGGAGGGGGGGACACCCTCATAGCGGGCTCCATTTAAATAGTGAATGGGTTTGATGAGTTTGCCGTCGGACCCCACCAGCGGGGTTATCGTGGCGGGCGGCAGGGGAGCAGGTTTGACGGGTGCTACGGAAGGAACCGGCGCGGGTTTCGGTTTCGGGGAGGGCTCGGACTCCGCGTGACCGAAGAGGCGTTTTGAGAAGGAGGGCGGCTTAGGTTTCAATGCAGCCAGGACGGTGATGGAGTTGCGCTCCTCCGCCACGGCGGCGGGGGTTTGCTGGTTGCTGTCGGTCATGGAGGTGTCGGCGCCATTTTTCAAAAGCAGCTCGGCGATATCAGCGGTATCCGTGTAGGCGGCCCAATGAAGGGGCGTAAACCCGTTGACGGCCTTGGCGTTGACAACGGCCCCGTGTTTGATCAGCAGCTTGCAGAGCTCCAGATTTTTATTATACGCCGCCCAGTGAAGCGATGTGGATCCTTTGGTGGTTACGGCATTGACATTGGCACCCTTGGATACCAGGTATTGGGCCACGTCGGTGAAGTTTTTGTTCACCGCGCAGTGCAACGGGGTCAGGCCGCCCTCAGTCGCAAGATTCACGTCAGCACCGGCCTGGATCAGGACTTCGGTGATCTCCTGCTGGCCCCGTACGGTGGACAGAATCAGCGGGGTGGAGCCATCCTGATCACGGGCGTTAAGGATGTCGGGGCCCGCTCCCTTCACAAGGCGCTGGACATCCGACAGGATGTTGCTTTTGATGGCGTCATGGAGCGGCGCCGCCAGGCTTCCGGCCGACAGTCCAGCCAGAAGAATAACGGCGGCCAGAGTGAGCGTTCGTGTCATGGTCATCTCCCCATTCCTTTTTAAAAAACTCTTTCTCGACAAGCGAAGGCCGTAAGATAAGACTAGTGGCCGCGAAATGCAAGGCAGGGAGTAAGTTGTGATAGCGATTGTAGACTACAAGGCCGGGAATTTGACCAGCGTCAAACTGGCATTTGAGGCGATTGGGGTCGAGGCGGTCATTACCGATCGCCCGGCTGATATTCTCAAGGCGGATCGTGTGGTGTTCCCCGGGGTGGGTGCGGCGGGCGCCTCCATGCGCCACCTGTCGGACTTGAAATTGACTGAAGTGCTACGCACCGTGGTGGCGCGGGGAACCCCGTTTCTTGGAATTTGCGTTGGAATGCAGATTCTCTTCGACCGGTCCGAGGAAGATGGTGGCACGCCGACTCTGGGCTTTATTCCCGGCGAGGTCAGACTGTTCCATCCGGTAACTTCGGCCGACAAGGTTCCCCAGATTGGGTGGAATACCGTGCGGTTCCAGCGGGCTCACCCCGTCTTTGCGGGAGTTGAAAATGAGACGGAATTTTATTTTGTGCACAGTTACTACCCGACCACGACCAATCCCTGCGATAGCGTGGGGTTGACAGGCTATGCGGGGGTGGAATTCACCTCGATTGTCGGCCGCGGCAACCTGGTGGCCACCCAGTTCCATATCGAGAAATCAGGCCGGATCGGGTTAAAGGTGTTTGAAAACTTCAGCCGGTGGGATGGACAATGCTGACAAAACGAATTATTCCCTGCCTGGATGTTCGCGACAAGAAGGTCACCAAGGGTGTCAAATTCCAGAACAACGTGGTTCTGGGCGATGCCGTGGAACTGGCGTCCAAGTATTATGACGAAGGCTGCGACGAGTTGGTGTTCTATGATATCACCGCCTCTGCGGAACGGCGTCCGATCGACATTGAGATGGTTCGGGCCGTGGCCCGCGCCATTCACATCCCCTTCGCCGTCGGCGGCGGGATCTCCAACCTGAACGACATGTCCCGCGTGCTGCTCGCCGGCGCCGAGAAAATCTCGGTGAACTCTCTGGCTGTGGTGAATCCGCAGATCATCGCCGATGGCGCGAAGGCGTTCGGATCCCAGTGCATTGTGCTCGGCATGGATCCGGTGCGGGTTGACAACGATCCACGGTTCCCGAGTGGCTACGAGATCACCACCCGGGGCTTCCGTGAACGCACCGGCTTGGATGCCCTGGCCTGGGCGCGGCAGGCGGAGGCTATGGGCGCAGGCGAGATTGTGGTGAACTCGGTGGATGCCGATGGCATGAGGACGGGTTATGAAATTGCGCTGACCCGGCTGATTGCCGAGGCCGTCCGGATTCCCGTTGTGGCCTCCGGCGGCGCGGGCAAGCCGTCCCATCTGGCTGAGGCCTTTACTGTGGGCAAGGCCGATGCCGCCATCATTGCCGGCATGATTCATACCGGCGAATACACCATCCCGCAAATCAAGCAGGAGCTAATTTCAGCCGGGATTCCTATAAGAAAAAAATGGTAATTCTAATTTAGCTTGATTCAGGGGCTAAATTTGCAATAATTCCCTTCATGAAAGCGCCACTCCAAAACGAAGTTCTCGATTTCCTCAAGCAGCGTTTGCTTCCCGAAATCGGTGAGATCCGCAAGGATTTAGATGCGTTTCGTGTTCAAACCCAGGCTGAATTCAAGGTTGTTTATGGCCGATTTGATCAACTCGAGAGGCGGATGGATCAGATTGACAAGCGGATGGACCAGCTCGATAAGCGGATGGATCTTCTGGATCGACGGATGGATCAGATGACCGACGAGATGCGCGAAATGCGATCCTATGTTTTCACCACCCGGATGGGCGAGACGCATTACGCTGTGCGCGACAAGCCCACTCGTTAAGCCCAAAGCAAGCGGGCATTCTTAGTTGTTGTTTCCGCCAGTTCCTGCTCCTGAATTCCTCTAATTTTTGCCACCGCTTTCAAGACCTCGGTTAAGTGGGCGGGCGATAAGTTCGGGGCATCTGTCTCAATAAGAAGACGTTCCAGAGGAGCGGCGCACACGGCTTCCCGTCCCTTTCGGTTTTGCTCGAACGAAATAGCGCCGGAAAAAGAAAAAAACGCCCCGCGCCGGGTGAGCGGTTGAACCAGCTCTGCGGAGCCTGAATAGGAGTGAAGCGCAAATCCGTGGGCCGGCCAGCCTTTTTCATCCAGCAATTCCAGCAGTCGTCCCCAGGCGCGGCGACAGTGAAGGGTAACGGGTCGCTGCAGTTCATTGGCCAGATGAATCTGGGCGAGTAAAACGGTTTCCTGATCGGCGAAGGTCGCCTGATCCAGGGCGTGGTCCAATCCGATTTCCCCGACCGCTGAAGGGGTTCCTGTCAGGAAGGTCTTCAGGGAATCCAGCCACCTCTCACTTCTATCGCCAACAAACCAGGGATGCAGGCCGAAGGAAAGATGAACCCCGGCGAACCGTTTGGCGATCCCCGGCAGGAGCGGCCAGTCTGACTCGCTCGTTCCGCAACACATCAGGCCGGTCACACCGGCCTGGGCGGCGCGCTCCATGGCGGCGTCGAGATGCGGGGTGAGCCGCTCGTCTTGCAAATGGCAATGGGCATCAAAAAGGTACATCGGTCACCAATTATTCTGGATACTGAACACTGAATACTGAATACTACTGTTTCTTATGATGACAAACAATGCCACTGATGCCGAAATTCTCCGCCAGGCCCGAGGAAAATTTGCCTGTATTGCCACCTCCTACGGGCTGGGGGTGTTCAATGATAATTTTTTCAAGCAGGCGGCGCTGGTGTTGTTTGTCGCGGCAGGCCTGAATGACATGCAGGGCTATGCCATGGCGGTGTTTACGGCACCCTTCATCCTGTTTTCTGCTCCGGCTGGCTGGTGTGCCGACCGGTTTATGAAAAGCCATGTGGTGGTTTCCGCAAAATGGATGGAGTTGGTCGCCATGCTGTGCGGGGCCGTGGGAATTTGCAGCGGGTATTCCCCTCTGATCTTTGCCATGTTGTTTATCATGGGTTTTCAGGCCACCCTGTTCAGCCCCGCCATGAACGGCTCACTTCCCGATCTCTATCCGGAACGATTTATAACCCATGCTAACGGGATTCTTCGCATGCTGGTAACGCTCGCCATCCTGGGAGGCGTGGCGGTGGCCGGGATGATGCTGGATTACCAGGAAGTCTGGTTCTGGGGAATTGAGAAGGGTCGCGTCCTGGTGGCCGGGACGGTGGTCGGGGTGGCTCTGATCGGGTTGGTGGTGAGTTATGGAGTGCCGAAGCGGCCGGCCGCCAATCCTGCGGCGAAGTTTCCCTGGAGCGGGCCGTGGCATACCCTGCAGGAACTCTGGACGATTCGTCAGGATCCGTTGCTGGCGACCACCATCTTCACCAATGTGTTTGTCTGGTTGATCGGGTCGCTCGGGATCCTGATCATCAATCCGCTGGGTATCCAGCAGTTCCACCTGAGCAAGACGCTGACCAGTTGTCTGATTGTGAGCCAGTTGGTCGGGATCGCCGTGGGCGGGGTCATCAGCAGCCGCCTGGTTCCGATCACGCGGTGGTACCGGGTGGTTTGGCCGTTGTGTCTGGCGTTGTCCCTGACCATGCTGACGATGCCGGCTGTTCCTTATCTGCCCCCGGCTCTGTATCTGGGGGCGCTGTATGCGCTGACTTTTCTGCTGGGTTGTTTCGGGGGCGGCATCCTGATTCCCATGGAAAGTTTTCTGCAAATCCGCCCGCCGGTCGCGCGCAAGGGGGCGGTGTTGTCGGCGGTTAATTTTATCGTGTTCATCGGAATACTGTCCTCGGGCTTGTTCTCTAATTACCTGAATACCCACTGGAAGCCGACCGAGGCTTTTGGAGTCATGGGTGTATTTTCATTAGGCGTGACGGGGGTCTTGTATCTTTTGTTCCGGCGGAGGAATGAAGTCATTGGGGGGTAACGGCTCACGTGGTTAACCTTTTGCTTTGTGCTTTAGTCCGGTCGATTCTCCGGCTCCGGTATCGGGTTCGGATAAGTGGACCGGAGTCGGTCGGGAAGGAGGGGTGTTCAGGAGCCTTGTTCCTTCCCAACCATCCCGGCCTGATTGATCCCGTCATCCTGATGTCGCAATTCTATCCCCGTTTCCAGTTGCGGCCGCTGGCGGATCAGGACCAGATGGACCGGCCGGGGATCCGGTGGCTGGCGGCGCGACTGGGGGTGATTGCCATTCCTGATCCCGCGCGCTATGGCGAAGCCAGCCGACAGGTCGTGGAGGAGGGGGTTGAGTCCTGTGTCCGGGCGCTCAGGGCGGGCAGTAATATTCTGCTTTATCCGTCCGGTCATATCATGCGTCAGCGCACGGAGGATCTGGCGGGATCCAGCGCGGTGGAAACCATTCTGGCTCGCCTCCCGGAGGTCCGTGTGATTCTTGTGAGAACCCGCGGAGTGTGGGGAAGCGGCTTCAGTCGTGCGGCCGGGAGTGCCCCGGCGGTGGGTAAGGTGATTAGAAAAGGAATTCTTTCCGTGCTGGCAAACGGTATTTTCTTTTCGCCGCGTCGCCAGGTTGAAATTGAATTGCACGAGCCGGTGGATTTTCCCAAGCAGGAGGGGCGCGCCCGACTCAACCGGTACTTGGAGGGGTTCTACAACCAGGATGCCCCGCCTGCCCGGTATGTCCCTTATACCCTCTGGGAGCGGGGTGGCGCCCATGAGTTGCCCGAACCGGCGCGCGCGGCGAACGCCGGGGATCTCTCCGAGGTGCCTGAGGCCACCCGCGCCCTGGTGATCAGGCATTTGCGGGAGCTGACGGGCAAATCCTCTATCAGTGACGCCGATTCACTGGCCCGGGATTTGAACCTCGACAGCCTGGCGCTGGTTGATTTGGGGCTCTGGGTGCAGTCCGAGTTCGGCTTCCCCGTCAGCGATGGCGCCGGGATGGAGACGGTGGGCGATGTCCTGCTCGCCGCCCGCGGCCTTTCGGCCACATCCGTGAAACTGGAACTCAAACCGATCCCGGAGACGTGGTTTCCCTCGGACCATGCCGATGTCTTGATTCCCCCGGGAGACACCCTGGCCTCCGTCTTCATCGCCCAGGCGGGCCGTGGACCGGATCGCGTTGTGTTGGCCGACCAGACGGGCGGGGTGAAGACCTATCGGGACATCATCACCGGGATTCTGGCGCTCAAGCCGCAGATTGAACGGCTGCCGGGCGAGTGCATTGGCATCATGCTTCCGGCCTCCGCCGGGGCCGGGGTGCTTTACCTCGCCACCCTTTTCGCCGGGAAGACGCCCGTGATGGTGAACTGGACGGTGGGGGTCCGCAACATGACCCACTCCCTGGATTTGCTGGGCGTCAAGGCCGTGCTCACCGCCGGGCGCGTCGTGCAGAAAATCGAGTCCCAATCCGGCAGCCTGGGCGCACTCAAGGAGCGGTTTGTGCTGGCGGAGGACTTGGGGAAAAAGATCCGCGCCGTCGCAAAACTTCAGGCGTGGCTCGGGGCCCGCACATTCTGGTGCCGACGTCTGGCCGCGGTGAAGGTGACGGAAACGGCGGTGGTGCTTTTCACCAGCGGCTCCGAGAATCTGCCCAAGGCCGTTCCGTTGACCCATGCCAATCTCCTGGCAAACCTGCGTGACTTCTGCAGCGTGTTCCGGTTTAAGCCCGAAGACCGGTTGATCGGGATTCTCCCGCCATTTCATTCCTTTGGGTTAACCTGCACCCTGCTGCTGCCCTTGTGTAGTGGCATTCCGGTGGCCTATCACCCCAATCCCACCGAGGGTGCCATGCTGGCGCGACTCATCGAGGCCTATCGAATCAGCCTGCTGGTGGGAACGCCTACATTTCTGGGAGGAATACTCAGGAATGTTCCTTCTTCTGTAGTAACCGGCGTCTCGCCGGTACCGGGCGTTGAAGATGCCGCCGACACGGCGGCCCCTACAGCGCTCAGTTCCCTTCGTACCGTGATTACCGGGGCGGAGAAATGTCCCGAAGCGCTCTTTGACCTGATCAAGCGCCAGTGGCCGAATCTTAAAGTGATTGAAGGCTACGGCATCACCGAATGTTCACCGGTGGTGTCGGCCAACGATGAAACGAACCTGCAACCGGGAACGATTGGAAAGCCCCTGCCATCTGTCGAAATGGTGCTGGTGGATGTGGAGAGCGGCCGTCGTGTCGAGCCGGGTCGCCCCGGTATGCTGCTGGTTCGCGGGCCCAGTATTTTCGGGGGGTACCTGAAGTATGAGGGGGCATCACCTTTTGTGGAGTTCGAGGGAAAATCCTGGTATCGGACTGGAGATTTGGTTCTGCAGCGGATGGATGGGATGCTGGTTTTTTCCGGGCGGCTTAAGCGCTTTGTCAAACTGGGAGGCGAAATGATTTCCCTGCCTGCCATTGAAGAGGCACTGGCGAAGGTTTATACGAAGCCTACAGACGATGAGCCGGTCATCGCTGTGGAGGCCACGCCGGCCGAGCTGAATCCCGAGCTTGTGTTGTTTACCCTTCGCGATCTGGATCGCGAGGAGGTTAACAACCGCCTCAAGGAGGCGGGTCTATCGTCCCTTCACAATATCCGCCTTATCCGGAAAATAGAGAGGATCCCCGTCCTCGGCACCGGTAAAATCGACTACCAGGCATTGAAGAGGATGCTGGTGTGTGGAATGGCGGTTACTTAAGTACTGTTTGGGATGGGTGACGGCTGGTGTACCGCCTTCAGGCGGCCCAGAGAAGGCCGGCTGAAGCCGGTACACCAGCAGTAGGAACCTCGAACGCTTGCCTTAAGTAAGTGCCATTCTGTTGCCGTGTGCCCGGTGTCAATATTCTTGCGATTGAACGGTGGGAAAGCTATTGTTTTGGTCGAATTTAAAGACAGGTAGGCGAATTTATGTTCTCAACGATGTTGAAGGCGAAATTGCATGGAGCCCGGGTGAGCGGATCCAATTTGGATTATGAAGGCAGTCTGACGATTGACCGGGATTTGATGGACTATGTCAAAATCCTGCCCTATGAGAAAATTCTGGTTTCCAATCTGGAAAACGGGAACCGGTTTGAGACCTATGCCATTTCGGGCGAACGCGGCAAGGGCGAGATCTGCTTGAACGGTGCCACGGCCCATCTCGGCAAAGCCGGCGACCGGTTGACCATTTTTACATTCGGTCTCGTTCCCACAGACCAGGCCACTCAAATCCGCCCCCGTGTCGTTCGTCTCGACGAGAAGAACAGGATTATCGGCGGCCTGTGCCCAGTCTGAAGAATTGTAGATTGTGGATTTTAGATTTTAGATTGAAATACGAGTCCTGCGGACAAATCCACAATCTAAAATCCACAATCTACAATATTATTCACGCCGCTGATTCAGTGACCGGATCCAGGCTCACCCGTTGTGAGGTGACCATGGGTTTGGTGACGTGAAACTCGCGGATATTGCCGCGTTTTGGCACTTCGAACATCACTTCAAGCATCAGGTGCTCGAGGATGGCACGCAGGCCGCGCGCGCCGGTTCCCTTTTTGGCCGCCAGACGCGCCATTTCGCGTAATGCTGTATCCGTGAAGGTCAACTTCACGTTCTCCATAGCCATCAGCTTCTGATACTGTCGAATCATGGCGTTTTTCGGTTCGGTCAGCACCCGGATCAGATCCTCCTCGCGGAGGGGTTCCAGAGTGGTGACGACCGGTAGGCGTCCGACAAACTCGGGAATCATCCCGTATTTCATCAGGTCTTCCGGCTCGACCCGGCGCTTGAGATCCTCGACGATGGTTTTCTTGGCCGGCTCCCCGAAGCCGAGCGTTTGTTTGCTCACGCGCCGGTTCAGGATGTCATCCAGTCCGACAAATGCGCCGCCGCAGATGAAGAGGATGTGCTCGGTATTGATCTTGAGATATTCCTGCTGGGGGTGCTTCCGTCCTCCACCGGGGGGCACGCTCGCCGTGGTGCCCTCGATGATTTTCAGAAGCGCCTGCTGAACGCCCTCACCGGAGACGTCACGTGTGATGGAGACATTTTCGGTCTTGCGTGCGATTTTATCGATCTCGTCAATGTAGACGATACCCCGCTGGGCACGCGCCACATCGCCATCGGCCGCCTGAATCAGGCGGAGCAGGACATTCTCGACGTCCTCTCCGACATAGCCGGCTTCCGTCAGGGTGGTGGCGTCAGAGATGCTGAAGGGAACATCCAGGCAGCGGGCAAGGGTCCTTGCCAGAAGCGTCTTGCCGGTACCCGTCGGACCGATGAGCAGGATGTTGCTTTTTTCGATCTCCACATCCTTGAACGCCGCCATCGCCTCGCCTGGCTCACCCTGTTGGAGGCGCTTGTAATGGTTGTGGACGGCGACAGCGAGCACCTTCTTCGACTGATCCTGGCCGATGACATACTGGTTCAGGAAGTCGTAGATCTCGTGGGGCTTGGGCACCTTCGAGAGTCCCTCCGCCTTCTTCGGAGGCGGGGTCGCCGGAGTGGGCTTGCTGTCCGGCTTGACGAACATGTCCTGGCAGATCTTGGAGCACTCCTTGCAGATGTAGGTGCCGGGCGGTCCCGCAAGCAGTTGTCCCGCCACTTCCGGCGAGCGGCCGCAAAACGAACAGTTGGGAATGGTATTCCTTGGTTTAGCCATGGGGATTACACTTTCGGAATGACAACTTTGCGGCTTGCCAGAACACTATCCACCAAGCCGTATTTGCAGGCTTCGTCGGCAGACATGAAGAAATCGCGGTCGGAGTCCTTGGCGATGGCCTCCAGCGTCCTGCCGGTATGGAAGGCGAGTATGCCGTTCAACCGGTCGCGCAGGCGCAGGATTTCCTGAGCCTGAATACTGATGTCGGTCGCCTGACCCTGGGCACCGCCCCAGGGCTGATGGATCATGATGCGGGCGTTGGGCAGGGCGAAGCGCTTGCCCTTGGCTCCCGCTGTCAGCAAGATGGCGCCCATGCTGGCCGCCTGGCCCACGCAGTAGGTTGCCACATCGCACTTCAGGAACTGGATGGTATCGTAGATAGCCATTCCGGCCGTCACAGACCCACCCGGCGAGTTGATATACAGGCTGATGTCTTTTTCGGCATCCTCGCTCTGGAGGAACAGCAGTTGGGCGATGATCAGGCTTGAGACATCGTCGTCAATGCCACTGCCGATGAAGATGATTCGATCCTTCAGCAGGCGTGAGTAAATATCATAAGCGCGTTCGCCCCGGCCGGTCTGTTCGACCACCATCGGCACAAGCATCTGGTTTTGAGTTTTCATGGTCATCCTTCCGGTGTGATGTGGGCTGCGGCATGGAGACTGTCGACCGCCTTTTCAAGGCGCAGGTTCCGGCTTAGGCCTTCCAGCGCGTTGTCCCGCTTGGTCATTTCCTCTTTCATGCGCTCCGGCGTAATGCCGTAACGCACGGCCATGTCAGCCAGGCGTTGTTCCACGTCCGCCTGGGTCACGGTAATCTTCTCCTCGTCGGCGATGCGGTTGAGGATGTAGTTGACCTTGACGCGATCCGAAGCAGACTGGGCGGCGCGGCTGAAGATGTCCTCGCGGTTCGACTCGATATCATCCTTGGGGACGCCTTTACGAACATTCTCCTGGACCACGTCCTGGATAATGTGGCGGGCTTCCTCCTCCACGAGGGATTGCGGCAGGTCGTTGATCGGCGTGTGGTCGATCATCCATTTCACAATCTCGTCACTCTGTCGGCCCTTTTCGGTGGACTCAGCGGTTTTGACAAGGTTTTCGCGAACGACCTTGCGGAGATCCCCGACGGAATCCGCCCCGACGGTTTTCGCGAAATCATCATTCAGTTCCGGCGCTTTCTTTTCGCGGATCCCCGTGGCGGTCACGGTATAGATGGCGGTTTTCCCAGCGATGGATTTGGCCCGGTACCCCTCCGGAAACACAATGGTCACCTCGCGGGTCTGGCCGATTTCAATGCCTTCCAGTTGGGCCTTGATGCCCGGCAGGAATTCCGGCATGGCGTCCGACAACAGCACCCAGAAGGCCTTGCCCTGTGCCAGTTCCGGGTGATCGGGCGCGATTTCGCTGAGCGGCTTGCTCTCGAAGGCGCCGGAATAGTCAATTTCCACGACATCCTCTTTGCGGGCCGCACGGTCGGTTACCGGCTCAAAGTGGGCGCTGCGGTCGCGCATGTTGGAAAGGATCTTCTCGACATCCTCATCCGTCACTTCGATTTTTTTGCTGGTGACCGGAATCCCCTTGAAGGACGGCAGGGTGAAGTCTGGCGCCACGTCCACGGTGACCTTGAAGGACAACGGGAGCTGCTTGGTGATCTGGACATCGGTGACGTCCACGACGGAGACCGGCGTGAGGTTTTCCTGCTTCAGCGCGGTATGATACCCCATCGGCACGAGCCGCTCGCGTGTTTCCTCAAGGGCGTTTTTTGAGTACTGCCGTTCGATGACGGCCAGTGGAGCCTTGCCCTGACGGAATCCCGGGATACGGGCGCCGCCTGAGATTTCCTTGATTACCTTCTGGTATTCGGCCATCACCTGCTCGGCCGGAACTTCGATACGCAATGCCTTGCGGCAGGGCCCCACATTTTCAACTGTAACTTTCATAAACCGGTATTTCTCCCACTATTCTTTCATCGCCATCAGAAATTCAACATTACTCTTGGTTTTTTTCAGCCTGTTCACAATCAGTTCCATCGCCTCGACCGCCGGAACGCCGTTGATCGCGCGACGTAAAATCCAGATCTTACTAAGCTCGTCGGGATGGAGCAAGAGTTCCTCTTTGCGCGTACCCGATTTTTCAATGTTGATCGCCGGGAAGATCCGCTTGTCCACCAGGGTGCGGTCCAGGCAGAGCTCCATGTTGCCGGTGCCCTTGAATTCCTCGAAGATCACCTCGTCCATCCGGCTTCCGGTATCCACCAGGGCCGTGGCGATAATCGTCAGGCTGCCGCCATGTTCGATGTTTCGGGCAGCGCCGAAGAACCGTTTGGGCTTGTGCAGGGCATTGGCGTCCACACCACCCGAGAGGATCTTGCCGCTGTGCGGTTGCAGGGTGTTGTAGGCGCGGGCCAGACGGGTGATGCTGTCGAGCAGGATGCACACGTCTTTCCCGCATTCTACCATGCGCTTGGCCATCTCGATCACCATCTCGGCGACCTGGACATGCCGCTCTGGCGGCTCATCGAAGGTTGAGCTGAGCACATGCGCCTTGGTCGTTCGCTCCATATCGGTCACTTCCTCGGGTCGCTCGTCGATCAGCAGAACGATCAGGTAGGCGTCCGGATGATTGGCGGAGATGCTGTTGGCGATCTTCTGGAGGAGCACCGTTTTCCCGGTGCGGGGCGGGGCCACGATCAATCCGCGCTGTCCCATACCGATCGGGGTAAAGAGATCCATGACGCGCATCGACACTTCTGCGGGCTCGCGCTCCAGCATGAAGCGACGGTCGGGGAAGAGCGGGGTCAGGTTTTCAAACGGGATCTTGCTCTTGGCCTTCTCCGGGTCGGTGGAGTTGATTTTGTCCACCTTGATGACGGCGAAGAAGCGTTCCTTATCCTTTGGGGCGCGGATTTCTCCCTCGACAGAGTCGCCGGTGCGTAGCGCGAAACGGCGGATCTGCGACGGGGACACATAGATGTCCTCGGGGCAGGGGAGGTAGTTGTAATAGGGTGAGCGGAGGAATCCGAAGCCGTCGGGCAGGATTTCCAGAACGCCCTTGCCGTGCAGGGAGCCGTTCAGACGGCCATTGGCACGCATGACCTCGAAGATGAGTTCATGTTTACGCAGGGCGCCGAGATCCACCAGGCCATAGCTGTCGGCCATGGCATTCAGGTCCGGGACAGGCATGAGTTGCAAATCAGAGAGGTTTAGCGATCGCGGCGTTCCCTGCGGGCGCTGGGCGTGCGGCGGAAATCCGCCATTAACCTCGGAGGGAGGAAGAGGCTGGCCATCCGGGCCCAGGACGGGGGCGGCGGGGGGCTGCACATTGCCCTGGGATTGACCATCCTGAGGAAGCCCCTGGGTGCCGGGTTCATAATGGGGCAGATGCTGGGGCGGCCTGTCCATATCGGGCTGTGATACCCGGGGGCGTTGCTGGGGACGTCCCCCGCGGCCACGTCGGTTATTATTCCCCCGATGTTCCGGTCGGCCTGCATGAGGATGTTCGCGTCTTTCTTCCATAGTTATTCTCCGCGGAGTGTCCGCATTACTTGTTTCGTCTGCTCTTCCAGCAACGCCTTGCTGCCGCAATTGTAGATCATAAAATCCGCCCGTTCCATTTTCATGGCCAGGCTCATCTGGGCGGCGACCCGTGCACGGGCTTCTTCAGGGGTCAGCCCCCTGTCGGTCAGCCTGCGGAGCTGATCCGCTTTCGGCGCCGCCACACAGACCACCTTGTCCCAGTCCCGTTCCGCCCCGATTTCATAGAGCAGCGGAATAATAACCGCCACGAGGGGGGTGGCCGCAGGCTGATTTGTAAGCCAGTCGGCAATCCGCTTCATGATGACCGGATGCGTGAGGGCGTTCAACGCCTCCCGTTTTCCGGAATCACCAAAAACCAACCGACCCAGGGCCGTGCGGTCAATCCGCCCGTTGGGCCCGATGATACCCGTTCCAAACTCGCGGACGACTCCGTTCCGGACTGATTCGTCCTCTTCCAAGACGCGATGTCCGATTGTGTCAGCTTCGCAGACAGGGATTCCTGCCTCACTCATGAACTCCCCCACCAGAGTTTTTCCGCAGGCAATACCGCCCGTTACTGCAATTTTGATCATGATGGGGACATTAAGGGTGAAAGGGTGCCGAATAGCATCAGTAACGCTGAAACAACATGGGGTCAATCGAGTATGGATTAAAATGGAGCACGTCGCGTAACAACTTGGGAATCGGGTTAGGATTCGGGAAAAGTGTGTTCCTTGTACGATACGCCGGGGTGAGCGTCAATGATTTATTTTCGCTATTCTTCATCAAGCGTGGGTGATAAAAGAAGTCCTTCGATAGGTAAACAAACGAAACTCATTCGAAAAGGTGAATTATGACGGTAATGAAAACGTGGTTGGCAGTGGCAGTGATGACGGGCGTGGTGGCGGCGCAGGCGCAGGCGGGCTATCAGATCACCATTAAATCGGCTTCAGAGGGTGATAAGAAGGGGCGGCACGCCCAGGCTCAGGGCGGTAACAATACCATGGTCTTCGCCGCAGATTCCGATAAGGCCCGCATTGATTTTACGGAAGGCCACGCCCCGGGAGGCGGCAAGGATGGTTATCTGGTCACCCAGGATGCCGGCAAGACCTTCACCATGGTCTCACCCAAGGAAAAGACCTATATGAAGTGGGATATGGACGCCATGATGGGAATGGCCGGCGCCATGGGTTCCATGATGAAAATGCAGGTCTCAAACCCCAAGGTGGAGAAGCTTCTGGACGAGCCGGGTGAGCCACTCCTTGGCTATCCCACCCGCCACTACAAAACCCGCACCGCTTACCACATGTCCATGAATGTGATGGGATTCAAGAACGAAATGGATATCGCCAAGGAAGATGAGACGTGGACTACGACCCAGTTGGATATCTCCATGCTGGGCGCCTGGTTCAATAAGATGCCCAAAACCCAGAACGAGGAATTGGACAAACTGGTTCAGGCGGAAAAGGGGAAAATGACTGGAATGCCGCTCAAAATGCTTTCGGTGCAGACGACCACGGATAGTCAGGGCAAAGCCTCGGTCACCCGGTCTTCCATGGCGGTGACGGAAATCAAGAAGATCGGCGCCAGCGAGGTCTCGGTTGAGATTCCCTCCGATTACAAGGAAATGGATTTGCTCCAAGCGGCCGGTCAGGAATCTGAAAAGGGTGCCAGTCCAAGCCGCGCGAAGCATAAGTCTGCCCCCCAGATTGATTTCGGGAATATGATGAAGAAGGCGATGGAATCCGCAGAATAATGAAATTCAGAATCCAGAATTCAGAATCCAGAATCCAGAATTGATGAGGGTAGGGAGGCCTCTCCGAGGCCTCCGCAGACGGCTCGGTTATTCTGACTGCTAGACTTTTTATTTATGCTTCCTCAATGGATCATTGAAAAGAAGCGGAACGGGGAAGCCCTTTCCGATGAAGAGGTGGGACTCTTCATCAATGGCTATGTGCGCGGGGAGATCCCCGACTATCAGATGTCGGCCCTGGCCATGGCCATTTATTTCAAGGGGATGTCTTCCGGGGAAACCGCCACGCTGACCCGGGTCATGATGCAGTCGGGTGACCTTGTGGATACCTCCTCCATCGGGCTTCCCAAGGTGGACAAGCATTCCACGGGCGGGATTGGTGATAAACTGTCCATTCCGCTCGCCCCGCTCGTGGCGTGTTGCGGCGTCGCTGTCCCCATGATTTCCGGGCGCGGACTGGGAATCACGGGTGGAACGCTCGATAAACTGGAATCCATTTCCGGCTACCGAACCGGCCTGAGCGTTCCGGAATTTATCCGGGTGCTCCAGGAGTGTGGATGCTCCATGATCGGCCAGACCGACCGAATCGTGCCCGCAGATCTCAAACTCTATGCCCTGCGTGATGTTACCGCCACGGTGCCGTCCATTCCCTTGATTGTCTCCAGTATCATGAGCAAGAAGTTGGCCGAGGGGATTGACGGCCTGGTGCTGGATGTAAAGTGTGGCCGGGGCGCCTTCATGAAAACCAGGGTTGAGGCAAGAGCCCTCGCCGAGGGACTTGTCGGAGTGGGGCGAGCCATGGGAAAGAAGGTCGCGGTTCTGATTACCGCCATGGATCAGCCGCTGGGTCGTTCTGTCGGAAATGCCCTGGAGATGATTGAGTCGCTGGATATTTTGCGAGGGAAAGGCCCGGCGGACAGCACGGAATTGACCCTGGTGCTCGGCGCGGAAATGCTGGTATTGGCCGGGGTGGCGCCAACAGTCGAGGCGGCGATGCCGGTATTGAGAGCCAAGTTGGAATCAGGAGAGGCTTTGGAGCGGTTTAAGAAAATGGTCCACTGCCATGGCGGGAACACGGAGATGATTGATGATTCTGGCCGGCTCCCCCGGGCTGCCGTCCGGATGGATCTGTGCGCACCTGTTGCGGGTGTAGTGCAGGAGGCGGATGCCGATAAGATCGGGCGCGCCAGTCTGGTTTTGGGCGCAGGCAGGACAAAAACGACCGATGTGATTGATCCCGCCGCCGGGTTGTCAAAGTTGGTCAAGATTGGCGAGCGGGTCGAGGCCGGTCAGCCGCTGGCGACTTTGCATGCCGCCACACGGGAACGAATCGATGCCGCCCTGCCGTGGGTGAGGCAGGCCTTTGTGGTGGGGGGAGAGCCGGTAATGGTGTCGCCCCTGGTATTGGATCGGATTTATTGATTTGGGTAGGGACGGCTCTCCGAGCCGTCCGCGGAGGCCTCGGAGAGGCCTCCCTACCCTAAAGTGTTATAAGAGGGCTAACCAATATGAATACCGGTACAATCATCAAATCCGCTGAAGCGGTGCGAGCGGCCTTTCCCGCGTTCCATCCCAAGCTGGTTCTTGTCATGGGCTCCGGCTGGCGTGAGGTGGTGGACGGATTCACGGTGAAGCATTCGCTGGATTACGCGGATATTCCGGTTTTGGGTGCGCCCCAGGTCGCGGGACATGGCGGACAGCTCCTGCTGGCGGAGCAGGGGGGTGTTGAACTTCTGATTTTTGCCGGACGCCGTCACTGGTATGAAGGCGTAGGCTGGGAGCCCATCGCCTTTCCAGTCTGCCTGGCCAAAACCATGGGGGCGCAGGGCATGGTGCTGACCAATAGCGCAGGGGGCATAAATGCCCGCTTCCGGGCAGGTGCTGTCATGGTTATCGATGATCACCTCAACCTGATGGGGACGAATCCATTAATTGGCCAGCATCATTCCTTCTGGGGACCACGCTTTCCGGATATGACCGGTGTGTATGACGCGGACTACCGGCGCCGGTTGGATGAAGCAGGGAAGCGGGCGGGTGTGTCGCTGGAGCACGGTATTTATATGGCCGTTACGGGTCCTTCGTACGAAACGCCCGCTGAGATCAGTGCCTTCCGGCGGCTGGGTGCCGATGCCGTGGGGATGTCTACCGTGCCCGAGGCCATCCTGGCGCGGGCGGCCGGGTTGAAGGTGGCGGGACTGTCCTGTATTACCAATGCGGCGGCTGGAATGGGGCAGGCGCTGTCGCATGAGGAGGTTCTTGCCGGGGCCAAGGCCGCCATTCCCGGATTAACGCGGTTATTGAAGGAATTTGTAAATGAGTATCGAAACTGAAAAACTTCTCGCTACCGCCAGAAAGGCGGCGCGCAACACGTATTCCCCTTATTCCAAATTCCCGGTGGGGGCCGCCCTGATGACGGCCAGGGGCAAGGTGTTTACCGGGTGCAATGTGGAAAATGCCTCTTATGGCCTGACGATGTGCGCCGAGCGGGTCGCGGTGCTGAAGGCCGTCTCTGAAGGAAATCAGAAATTCAAGGCTTTGGCGGTGGTTGGCGGTCGCGGCAAGGCCGCGCGCCCCTGTGGCGCCTGCCTCCAGGTTCTTGCCGAATTCTGCGGCCCGGATTTTCCTGTCTCTTTTTCCTCCCTGGACAAACCCGACCGAATCGAGAGGCTCACGCTCGGGGATCTTCTGCCGCATACCTTTAAGCTATGAATACCTTTGCATTGTCATGGGCCGGTGTTTGCCCCGTTGCGGAAGGTGCAATTGAGGCCGTTCGTCGGCTTCAGGATGCAGGCTTCATTGCCTATTGGGCAGGCGGGTGTGTTCGCGATCTCATTCTCGGTCGTCAGCCGAAAGACTTCGATATCGCCACCAATGCCATTCCCGACAAGGTGATCGAGCTGTTTCCTGAGGCCGTATCGGTTGGAAAATCCTTCGGGGTCATACGGGTGCCGGTTCAGGGAAACTGGTATGAGGTGGCGACCTTCCGGAAAGATGCGCCTTACGAGGATGGGCGCCATCCGACCCAGGTGACCTTCTCTGATCCGGAAACCGACGCCCAACGCCGCGATTTTACAGTGAATGCCCTTTTTTTTGATCCGCTTAAGGGACAGGTTCTGGATTATGTGGCGGGCAGTGAAGACATTGCGCGGGGTGTGATCCGGGCGGTGGGCAATCCCGGCGAGCGGTTCAGGGAAGACCATCTGCGCCTGTTGCGGGCGGTGCGGTTTGCCTCTACCCTGGGATTTGCCTTGGAGCCGGCGACAGCGGCCGCAATCCGCGAAACGGCACCCCGGATCACAACCATCAGCGCAGAGCGGATTAGGGAGGAACTCAGCCGGTTATGGGTTGAAGCGAAGCGGGCAGGAGACGCCCTCATTCTGCTGCGGGATCTTGGGCTTCTTTCGGTAATTCTTCCCGAGATCGCGGCCATGCAGGGAGTTGAACAGCCGCCCGAATATCACCCCGAGGGTGACGTTTTCCAGCATACCGTGGTGATGCTTAATGAGATGCGTACCCACGACTTCCGGCTGGCTTGGGCGGTGCTGCTTCATGATGTAGGCAAGCCGCCCACCGCGCAGCTCAAGGAAGGTCGCTGGCGGTTCGAGTGCCACGCCAATGTGGGGCAGGACGCCGCCCGCGCCATCATGCAACGGTTGCGTTTTTCCAATGACGATATGGATGCCATCGCGTTCATGGTGGGCAACCATATGCGATTTGTGGACGTTAAATCCATGAGGCGCGCCACCCTGCGGCGATTGGTAGGGGCGCCCACCTTTCCTCTGGAGTTGGAGTTGCACCGGCTGGATTGCGCGTCCTGTCATGGTGATCTGACGAATTATGACTATCTGGGCGAATTCCGGAAACAAATGGAGAGCGAGCCGGTATTGCCGCCCCCTTGGATCAATGGCCGCGACATCATGGCGTTAGGGATCAAGGAAGGCCCTGAGATCGGTGTCTGGCGAAAAAAAGCCTACGATGCCCAACTCGAGGGAATTGCTCCCGACCCAGCGGCCTTATTGGAGTGGCTGAAGGTGGAAATTCAGGCGCGATGATCCCTGCCGCGAATATTCAGGAACCGATTCAGTCCTTCCGTGCATGCTTCGCAGAGTGTCCAGTCTGAGTGCGACAGAATTCCGTCAATCGTCTGGTGTTCCCATTTGGCGGGGTAGTCGGGGGTGGCCAGCCGGGCAAGGGCGGGTGGAACCAGACCGAGAGAAAATGGGTTGAACCCCTTTTTGACCGCCCCGCTCATGGCGACCGGTGTGATGACCGACTCCGACGGGGACGCGCTACAGATGTCACAGGGCATGATTAACTCTCCAGAAAACTTAACAATCAATTAAGAAGCGGGTTTATACTGTGTTCCTAAATTGGGAACAAGCGAAATCATGTCAGTAGCGTAATGGGTCACTGACGAGGGGGTAAGTAAAAGGACCGAAGGACTTGTAGTAACCGGCGTCCTCGCCGGTAGTGTGCAAAGAGTGCCGCCGACACGGCGGCTACTACAGCGATGCCCTCATGAGTGACCCATTACTCAGTAGCGTCCCATAGGACGCAGGTTAGAAGGCCGAAGGCTGAAGACTGTAAGGAAATTCGCATCATCTTGAGCCACTTGCAAAACTCCCAGCGGACGGCGAGGCCGCCGTCCGGGGTATTTTTCGACAGGCTCCTATGGGACGCCAGTGAAATCATGTCCCTACTTTTCTATTGCTGGCAAGAGATTGGGAAACCATAATAAGAACCTGCATGAACAATAAGGGTCATTATTTCAAGTTGGCGTTGATCGGCTATGGACTCCTATGCCTGGCTCGCCCCGCATCCTCTCAATCAACAATCATCAATCAACAATCATCAATTTCCTTCGATCGCTACCAGGTCATCCTTGCCCGCATGCCCTTTGGCGACGAGGCGGCAGCCGCCGCAGCTGCCGCCGCGGCGGCGCAGGCGGTTGCCGCCCAGCAGCAACAGGCCGACAGTTTCACCAAGACACTGAAGTTGTGTGCTATTACCAAAAACCATTTCAACAACAGGATTCAGGTGGGATTGGTCGATACGGCGACCAAGAAGAGCTATTTCCTGTACCAGGGCGACCAGGAAGACGGGATCGAGCTGGTGTCAGCCGACTACGAAGGCGAGAAGGCGTTGCTGAGGAAAGGGGCAGAGGAAGCCTGGCTTGATATGAATGCCGCGCCGGTCATTGTGTCGGCTGTAGCCGCGCGACCCGTTGGCCTGGCACCGGGTGCCCGAGTCATGCGCCGTGGTATGGCCACCCCGCCGCCTGAACCCGTCAAGCCCCTCCTCACCGGTGCGGCATTGGAAGAGCACCTGAAGAACTATCAGATGGAGCTGATCCGTGCCAAAGGCGAAAAGGGGCCGCCCCTGCCCTTGGAGTTGACTCCCGAGATGGATGATCAACTCGTCAAAGAAGGTGTCCTGCCCCCAGCGGAGTGACATTCCTCAGTTTTTTTAAGAGCGAAGGATGGAGCCAACAGTCGGGATCGAACCGACGACCTGCGCATTACGAATGCGCTGCTCTACCAGCTGAGCTATGTTGGCGTTTGGGGAGATAAAACGCGCTAAACCATAGCGAAAACTGGACTGCTGTCAACTCTCGCGTAATGCCTCCCGTTTTCAGCATGGATTCGGCGGTCGGTGTTGCTTTTTGAAAAACCCTGCCAGTATCGCGCAGGGAAGGGCGCCGCCAAGGAGGAGGACGGAAATAGGCGAGGGCGTGGCACTGTCAGGAACGATGATTCGCGCCCCGTTCCAGCAGGTGAGTAAAAGAGCCAGCCATATCATACAGGCTTGAAAGCGACTCTCCCGGGAAGGAATGAGAAATTGGATCCCGGTTTTGTTTTTCCGGGTGAAGGGAAACAAAAGGGCGGATCCGTTAAACCCGAGCTGGTCGACGATGCAATGAAGAGCGTAGGCTCCGCCGGCAATACACCCTGCCGGAACTCCCCATACCATTCCTGCCACTACGCCGAACCCCGTGGCAGTCACCAGACTGTGGCTCCATTGTTGCTGATTCGGATCCGCGCGGAGATTGATCCGTCCGTCCGGAATCCAGTCCAACTCAAGGCATAAGGGTTTGTGTTCTGTCGCCAGAGTGAAGGATTGATCTGTTGTGATGGCGCAGGGAAGGGGGACGATGGTGGTGACGTGATCGTGCGTGACGACTAACAGTCTTTCCAAGTTGTCAAAACGAAGTGTATAGCGGCGCCACTGGCCGGTCTGGGTCTGGCCGGGATATAATTGAAGCCGGATCATGCTGTGTCGGTCACGGCAGCGGGCAAGTGCCAAAGATAACGATTCGGCAATCAGGTGTGTGTCAGGAGCCAAAGGGTCAGGCACAATGTGGATATGGGTTCGATGAAGTTGTCTGGCGATCCAGTGGTCTAGTGTGTCGGGCAACACTCCAAAAATGGCACCCAAAAGGAATAAGGTTGGATTTCCGCTTTGTGCTGACTCCCATGCGGTTGTCCAGCATGAGGCCCAGGCGAGTCCTGCCATGAGGCGTGTCGCCGCATCCAGTGGGATTTCCCGGATGAACCCACTTGAGGGAAAGCCATAGGGGAGAAGTCCGATGCCGATTATGGCTAGGATGACCCAAATTCCGGTTTCCATGAACCAGCTGGGCAGGCTTGGATGCATGGAAGGAGCCGGATGGATTAACAAAAACCCTATAAGCGCGCTGGCGAGGGCGAGGGTTATGACAGAAACGGCAACAGGGGTCATTCCCTGAATGAAATGGTCCCGACCCGAAAGGGCAGTGCGGGGAGGGCGCGGGACACGGGTGAGAATCAGGAAGGCCGGCAAACACCACAGGGTACAGGCGAGGGAGAGTCCCATATCATGTCGCTCCCGGAGCAACATCGAATTTCAAGGTGGCCAGTCCCGGCAGGTGGCGATAACGGTTGTTGTAGTCCAGGCCGTATCCAACCACGAACACATCCTCAATCTGAAACCCGATGTAGTCCGCCGTAATGGGGGCTATCCGCCGCGATGGTTTGTCCAGTAGGACACAGGTGCGGACGTCTGTTGCCCCCTTCTGAAGCAGCAGTTTACAGGCCGTCTGAAGCGTAAGGCCGGTATCCAGGATGTCGTCAATCAACAGCACGCGATGTCCTTTAACGGGAAGTGAAAGCTCCTGGTGAAGGAGCACCTTTCCGCTGCTCATGGAACTGGACCCGTAACTTGAAAGTGTCATGAAATCCACCAGCGGATGAACCTGATGTCCCGCCAATGCCCGGATCAGGTCGGCGGTGAAGACGAAACTGCCTTTGAGAATGGAGACCGCCAGAATATCATCGGCTCCGTAGTCACGGGCAATGTCGTCCGCGAGGGCGTTTATTCGTGTACGGATCTGCTCCGCGCTGAATAATTCCTTGTCGAGGGCTGGGGTGGCGCTCATGACAGAAGAAGCCCCAGAAAACCGGCAAGCGTGAATAGAACCGCCACCCACCGGAGGGTTATCTGGAAGCGGTGACGGGGTATTTCCGCGCCGCAATAGGGGCAGTCCGGGACTGGATCAATAAAGCGTGAGCAGGCGGGGCAGGGGAATCCTCCGGAGGGATGGCTCATGTTTTCCCCACAATCTCCTGGAGCACATTTTGGTTTGTGATCAGTCCGGTAACGGTTGACTTGGAATCGATAACGAGGCACATCGCCTGATGGGAGAGGCGGAGCTTGGCGAAGGTTTCCATAAGGGGGGTGTCTTCATTAATGAAGAAGGGCGGGCGAACGAATCGTTCGATGGGACACTCCTTGTTGTCTTCACAACCCGCCATGACATCGAAGAAGTTGATCGTGCCTTGGAAGGTGTTTCCATCAGCGGCGTAGACAGGGAGGCGGGGGTGGGTGGAAAGGCGGACTGTCGCCATGAGATCATTGATTGTTGAATGTGCGGTTAGGATCGTCATTTTATCGCGGGGCGTCATGATGTCGCGTGCTTTTTTAGTGGATAATTCCAGAACGCGCCGGATCATGATTCGCTGACGAGGGGAGAGTGTTCCGTGCGCCTCGCTTTCCTGGGCGAGTACGTTGAATTCATCCTTGGTTGAAACAAGCGGGCGAGAGGAGATGTTTTCTCCGCCGGACGGAATGATCCATGCCGTCAGCCAGTTGATGACATTGATAAACGGGCGGAGCATGAGGGCGCTCCAACGCAGAGGAATAGCGCAGGGGCGGCAACGTTTAAGGGGGCGGCTTTGGAACCAGGCTTTCGGAAGGTACTGGGAGAACACCAGTGCCAGAAGGGTGGTGATAATACCTGTAATGGCTTCTCCCCATTCCCCCAGGTGGGAGCCCCTGTTGGCGGAGATGACGGAGGCCGTGACGATGAAAAGGTTGGTGCCCATGAGCGTGGTTCCAAGAAGACGGTCGGGTTGCTCCAGAAAGTTCTGAAGGATGCGCGCCGCTTTGTCTCCCTGTTCAGCGAGATGACGCAGGCGCATCCGGTTAAGGGAGATGACGCCGGTTTCCATGCCCTCAAAGAAGGCGGCTCCAGCCAGGCAACAGAGCAGGAGAATGATGTCGGAGATAATCATACCATGACCTCCTCCTCGGACTCCGTCGGGGAATCTAGCTTTTCGACTTGAACCCGGGTGATGCGGTGTTTCCGCATCTGGAGTACTGTGACCCGGCACCCGTTGTCCTCAAAGAAGTCGCCGGTTTTTGGGAAACGGCGGGCGCGGGCTGTGACCCAGCCGGCAATGCGATCCGCCCCTTCAGCATCGAGGGTGAGATCGAGCTCGTAATTGACTTCCTCGAGGGAGGTGCTGCCGTCGACTTGCCAGCGGCGGACTCCCGTGGGTTCAATATTCGGGCTTTGTCCATCCGGTTTTTCTCCAGCAAACTCAGCAATTTCATCCAATATGTCACCCCGTGTAATGAGGCCAGCGGTCCCGCCGTATTCGTCAATGACAATGGCCAACCGGCGTGCCTGCTGCTGGAACATGGTCAGCAGGGTGTCCAGTGGGGCGGTATCGGGAACGTAGAAGTGTGGGTGTAGCGAGGCGGAAATGTCGCAATCCGGATCCATCAGGAAGCGGGCGACATCCACAAACCCCTTTACATGGTCGAGATCCCCCGTGAAGGCGGGAAGGAACCGGAAGCGGGCTTTTCGGCAAATGTTGCCCCAGGTTTCAGGGTGATCCTCCAGATCGATGCCGATCAGATCCACGCGGGGGGTCATGACGTCCTTGGCCTGAAGTTTCTCAAGCCGGATGATGCCGTCAACCATCATCCGTTCCTCCTTGTTCAAAACCCCTTCCTCGTGCCCGACATCCACGGCGGTCAGCAGTTCGTCGTCGGTCAAGGCAGGGCGATGGGGGATCAGGTGCTCCCGGAAGGTGTGGGTGATCTTGTCGAGGAGTATATGGAGCGGTGTACACAGCCAAATCAGGGCCTTCAGCGGCTTAAGATAGCGCAGTGCCAGGATGTCAGGGTGTCGCACGGCCAGGCGTTTGGGGGCCAGATCACCCAGAATGATAAGGATCAGGGTCATCGTGGGGATGGCGATCATCTCGCCGTGATTGGGAACCAGTTGCTCCGCCAGCACATAACCAAGGCTGGCGGCGGTCATGTTCACGACGGTGTTTCCGATCAGGATGCTGGATAAGAGGTCGGCAGGTGCGGCGAGAAGGGATTCAATCCGGTTAGCAGCCTTGGGGTGGTGGCGGCGGAGACGGTGAATCTGCATGGGGGTGAGTGAAAACAGAGCCGTTTCCGCGCTTGAAAAAAAAGCGGAAAGCGCGACCAGCGTAACCAGTGCTGAAAATTCCCCTATAATTAGTCCTGCCATAATGAGCACTTAACCAATGGCCATCATAATGATCGAAAAAGGAAGAGGCAATCCTTACTTCTTCCGCTTCTCTTTGGCCCAGACTATCCAGACACATAGCTCGTATAGGGAAATCAGGGGGAGCGCGAGGATCAGCTGGCAGAAGGGATCCTGGGTAGGCGTAATAATGGCGGCCAGAACCAGGATGATAACAATGGCATGGCGTCGTTTGTCCCGGAGTTGTCGGGAGTTGATGATCCCCAACTGGCCCAGAATCAGGATTACAATGGGAAGTTCAAAGGTCAGGCCGAAGCTCAGGAGCAGTTTTAAAACGAACCCGACATAGCTGGTCACGGTGAAGTATTCGATATCAATGCCCATCCAGGAATAAAACCAGAGCATAATTTCGAGCGCGGGGCCCAGAGCCATGAAGTAGCACATCAGGACCCCGGTTATGAACAGCAGGGCGGCGAACAAAAGTCCTCCCATCAGAGTGCGCCGCTCCCGGCGGGTCAATCCCGGGAAAACGAACCAGCAGATGGCAAACAGGATCACCGGGGCGCTGAACAGTACACCGCCCCAAATAATCGTCTGCAGTGCCACATTCATTCCCCCTGTCACATCCAGAGAGCGGATAAAGGTGTCAGGGTTGGGGACCACTCCTTTCAACGGGGCCTTCAGGATTTTAAAAAAAGCGGGTGCAAAATAACAAGCCGTCCCCATGCCGATGAGCAGGGCTACGGCGCTCCAGATCAGCGCCCGGCGAAGGTCGTCAAGATGCTTCAGGAAGGGCTTAACCGTTTCCACCAGCAAGTTGTTGTCATCCTGCGGTGTCATGGGGCTCGGCTCTCTTTGTGGTTGTTCCTTGTGCGTCTACCGGCGAGACGCCGGTTACACCAGGTGCTTTACTCGTGTTTTCCGTAGTAGCCGCCGTGTCGGCGGCATCCGGTTGATCAGCCGTCAACAACTGGTTTTTGAATTCTTCCGAGGCGCGCTGCAGATTCCGGGTGATTTTGCCGAGGTATCGCGCAATGCCCGGAAGTCCTTTTCCTCCGAAGAGGATCAGAACGGCACCCATGATCACCAGCAACTCCATGCCGCCGACATCGCCGATGAGGGCAAGGCAGGAAGCGGACGGCATGGAACAGGCTGGATTCATAAAATCCTAATCTTAATCGTAATCCTAATCTTAATCCAGACCTCTAGCCTGAGATTACGATTACGATTACGATTACGATTAAGATTGATCGCGGTCGTATTACTGCTTCATGACGACGAACTCGACGCGACGATTGACCGCCCAGGCCTTTTCATCCTGGCCGGGATCCTTGGCTTTCTCGGAGCCGAAGCTCTTGGTCTGGATGCGGGTGCTGTCCACGCCGAGGTTCATCAGGTAAGTCCGGACGGACTGTGCGCGGCGTTCACCGAGGGACATGTTGTATTCGGCGCTCCCGCGTTCATCGCAGTGGCCTTCCAAAGTTACGAAATTGCCGGAGTTGGCTTTCAGGTAACTGGCGGCGGCTTCAGCCTTGGCGCGCTCGGTATCGTCCACCTGGGCGCTGTCAAAGGCGAATTGAACCGCGACCAGTTGCGCGTCAACGATCGCTCCGGTGCCTTCAATGCGGGTGCCCCCGGCTCCGTTCATACCGCCAAGACCATCAGCATTGCCCATTCCCTGAACATCCGTGACACTGCCATCCTTGGCGCCTTTCTTGCCGAAAAAGCCCTTGCAACCCGTCATGGAAATCGCAACTACGGAAGCCAGCAAAACCGAAACCATCATGCGTTTATTCATCATCAGTATTCCTTATTCAGTTCGTTTACTTTGATTAAAGGGGTTATTTGGAACACCACGCGGGGGAGAACCAATTTCCACCATTCGGCGTCAAACATACGGGCGCATCTCCCATTGTGTCAAGGAGATATAAGCGCGAATTGTTCCCTTCCTGCTTGCAACAGACAAGATGCCGGCCGTCGGATGCCCAGGCCGGATCCTTGTAGTTGCCGTCTGCCGGACTGATGAGCCTTTCATCCATGGAGGAGGGGTTGATGATGTAGATTCCATAGAGCCCGCCGCGGCGGCTTGAGTAGGCGATCAGGTTATTCGCGCCCCAGTCCGGATCCACATTTTCCTTGCCCCGTGACGTCAGGCGCCTGCTGGTGCCACTCCGGTCCATGACATAGAGTTGAGGCGAGCCCGCTCCTGCTAGATCGGAGACATAGGCAATCTGGGATCCGTCGGGGGACCAGGTTGGGCTGGCTTCACCCGCGCGCGGGGTACGGGTCAGGCGGGTCAGTTGTTCACTTCCAAAGGATTTTGAGTAGACTTCGGGATTACCGTCCCGCGAGAGAACCATCAGCATTTCCCCGCCTCCGGGCGAGATGGCGCCCGCCATGTTGATGCCGGGGTAGCGGGCCACCGCCGAGCGACTTCCGCTTTGGGTGTTGATCATGAAGATGTCGGCGTATCCTTTCAGGAAGGACGTGTAGACGATGCGTGAGCCATCGGGCGACCAGTGTGGCGACAAGCTGATCGAGCGGTCGCGCGTGAGTTGGCGGATATTGCCCCCATCGGCATCACAGAGATACAGTTCCTTGTTTCCGGACGCGGTGCCCACCATCGCGATTCGCCCGGAGCAGATGCCGCGAAAGCCTTTGGTCGCCATGATAATGTCGTCCGCCACCCGGTGAGCCAGGCGTCGGGCGTTGGCCGGGGTGTCGGTATAGGTTTTATTCAAGGCAACGGTCGATTTCAGGACATTCATGAGCTGGCAATCCGCTGAGAGCGAGCCGTTGTTGTCGTGGCAGGAGCCGGTTACGGTATAAGAGGCCGGCCGTGTCAGGGAGAACCACCCGCACCGCGACAGGTCATCAGTCAGGGTTTGCCGGAAAATAAATCCGCCCGCTCCCGACGCCCCATAGGCGGACAGGTCAAGGCTGGTTTTGGTGCCGCCGGATTTTGTAACCACCACTTCCTGGGCAAAGGAAGGGATAACAAACATCACCGACATCCAAACGCAGACTAGTATCAACTTCATCATTACTCCAAATTTCTTGCCCTGAACCCTGAACCCTGAACCCTGAACCTCTATTATCCCCCTCACCGGGTTCC
>JBAXMJ010000008.1:0-40371 GCA_037134355.1 bacterium
ACCTGTTTGACGACCGGACCGTCCTTGACCTCACTGCCGATGAAATGAAGCGCATTGCAGCCGCCGCAGAACTTGACTGGAGTTTTGTTGATCCGTCTATCTTTGGCACGCTGTTTGAACGCGGCCTGGATCCGGCCAAACGGTCCCAACTCGGAGCTCACTTCACCAGCCGAGCAGACATCGAACTCGTGGTGGACGCGGTTGTCATGTCGGTTCTTCGCCGCGAATGGAACGAATCTCGTGAAATTATCAACGCCCTGCTTACCACCGGACGTAAAACGGCTCCTGTCGCCACAGCCCCTGCCAAACCATTGAACGCCTCCGCCATGAAAAAGGCGAAAGGCGAAGCCGGAACCATTCTTCTTCGTTTCCTTGACCGCCTCCAACATGTCCGGGTGCTTGATCCGGCGTGCGGCTCGGGTAACTTCCTCTATGTCGCCTTGCTCCGCCTGAAGGACCTGGAGAAAGAGGCGATCCTGTTCGGCAATGACAACGGCTTAGGCTCGTTCCTGCCAATGGTCGGACCCTCGCAACTCTACGGCATCGAGATTAACTCCTACGCCCATGACCTGGCGCAAATGACCGTCTGGATTGGCTGGCTCCAATGGATTCGCGTCAATGGCTTCGGTTTCCCGGCTGATCCGATCTTGCGGCCCCTCTCTGAAAACATCCGCCTTATGGACGCCATTTTGAGTTCGGAGTGCGGAGTGGCGAATGCGGAGTGCAAAGAACCCGCCTGCAGTGAGCCTGCCAGCCCTGAGCTTGTCGAAGGGGTCGAGCCTGACTGGCCCACCGTGGACTTCATTGTCGGGAACCCGCCTTTTCTTGGCGACAAAATCATGCGCCGTGAGTTGGGCGATGCTTACGTTGACAGGTTGCGTGCTCTCTATGATGGCCGGATCCCCGGCCAGTCTGATCTTTGCTGTTACTGGTTTGAAAAGGCCCGCGCCCATATCGCCGCCGGCAAGTGCAAGCGTGCGGGACTGCTTGCCACCCAGGGAATACGAGGCGGCGCGAATCGCGAAGTTCTTAAACGGATCCAGGACGGCGGCGGAATTTTCTGGGCGATATCCGACCGAGAGTGGATCCTCGATGGTGCCAATGTTCACGTCAGCATTGTGGCATTCGATGACCGGTCGGAAACATCTCGAACGCTTGACGGGGAAACTGTATCCACAATTCATGCAAATCTTACGGCTGTGTCGGATACATGTGCAGCAAACTCACTTATCGCCAATATTGACATTGGCTTCATTGGCGTAGCTCAGAAAGCTCCTTTCGACATTTCCCACGAAGAAGCCTGCTTAATGTTTCGGGAGTGTAATCCGCACGGTCGCCCCAATTCAGATGTCCTAGTTCCAATTCGGAATGCGATGGATTTGACGCAACACACACGAAATATTTGGAATATTGACTTCGGCTTGGATATGCCTCTTGAAAAAGCAGCTCGCTATGAAGCGCCCTTCAATCGAGTGGAAAAGACCATCCGCCCGTTACGAATTAACCATCGCGAGCCACGACAGGCAAAGTATTGGTGGCTCTTTGCCCGCCCGTGTCCGGACATGCGAGAAGCGCTATCTGGTCTTAATAGGTTTGCTGCGACACCCAGAGTGTCGAAACACAGAATAGTGGCGTGGTTGACTCATGAGGTGCTGTGTGACAGTGCCGTCGTTGCTTTCGCTCGTTCAGACGATCTTTTCTTCGGCGTCCTTCAATCGCGCTTCCATGAAATGTGGGCATTAGCGCAAGGCACACAGTTAAGGGAGAAGGAAAGCGGGTTCCGCTACACGCCCACCACCTGTTTCGAGACTTTTCCCTTCCCACCCGGTGTCATTCCCGAACCTCAAGCCCTGCACCCTCCTCTCGCAGCCATTGCCGCCGCCGCGAAGGAACTGAACGAACTCCGCGAAAACTGGTTAAACCCACCTGAATGGGTGCGCACGGAAGTCAATGAGTTTCCCGGCACCGTAGGTGGCCCCTGGGATCGTTACATTGACCCGGTCACCGTGACGGATCGAAGCGCGTTCAAGGTCGGGACTGTGCGCTATCCGCGCCTTGTGCCGCGTGACGCTGAATGTGCCGTCCGCCTCAAAGCACGCACCTTGACCAAGCTCTACAACGAACGACCCGCCTGGCTTTCCGCCTGCCACGCGAAACTTGACGGTGCCGTCGCGGCCGCGTACGGCTGGCCCAGGGATCTCACTGATGAAACTATTCTTGAACGACTTCTGGCGCTGAATCGATTAAAAGCGGGCTGAACAGCCTATCTTTCGCGCCGCCCATCAGGCACTGAACCCCAGCGGGTGCGATATCAAATCACCCAGTCAGTGAAAGCCTGACAGTGGTGCATCACCAACCGCAAAAAAACCTTCCTGCTGTTGGGGCTTGAAAATCAGTTGCATCTCCGTTATTTTGCACGGTTATGACTGAATCGCCCCCTGAAACTAAAGAAGCGCTTGTGATTGATTTGAATTTTGTCCCCGTCTGGGCAAGGAAACCGCCGGAGCACCGGACCTTTGGGGGAGGCGAATCCCGTACCCCGGACGATGACCGGGGTGGTGACGCCCGGCGGAGGGAGCGCCCTCAATATCAGGATCGAAGGGGTGGCGGAGCTGGCGGGGGCGGCGGACGGCGGCAGAATATCCGTGACAAACCACGGGGTGACTCAGGGCAGGCGCCTTTTGTCCGTGAGGTAGTCGCTCCGGTTGACGAACGTCTTGCGTCGTTGGAGATGTCGTTTCTTCCGGAGCGCCGGGGACTGGCACCGCTGGCGAACCGGCTTGCCAAATCGGGTCGGGCGTATTCGCTGTTTGAGGTTGCCACCTTGTTTCTGAGCAAGCCGGACTACTACCTGATCAAAATTGAAGCGCCGGTCGGGCTTGAGAATTTCTCCTTTTTCCAGTGCTCCGACTGCAAAACAGTATTCCTTGATCGTGATTCGGCGGTGAGTCACGCTTTTGCGAAGCATTTTGAAAAGTTCTGCGTGAAGGTTGAGCAGGAGACTGAGCCGCCCAAGGGTAATTTTGTGTGTGTGGCTAAATGCGGGCTCTCGGGCCTGCTGTTGGGCCCGCTGAACTATCATGGGTACAACGACAAGGTGGCGGAAATCCACCGGACTCGATATGCGGATATGCCGCTGGAGGCGTACCGGAAGCGGATCGAGACGATTCATGATGCGGCGCTGATTGAGCAGTGGAAAGAGGAAATGCGCAAGCAGGTGACTTACCGGTTTGGAGCCGGAGACGCCGCCGTGGTCTTCACCCGGTTTTCCGAAGCCGAGGTGTATTTCCGGGAGCATTGCCTGAAGGACGCGATTAAAGAGGCGCGGTCGGTAGTCATGCCGGGGACAGTAGCCCAAGCCATGGAGCCCGGCCCGTTGCGCCGTGTAATCGAAGACGCCTGGGAGCGTGAATCCCGATTCCCTTTGAGATTGTCCGTGATTCTGCGTCTTGCCTTCCGGCATTTGGGTCTGCATACCTTCAAGGCGGCGGGTGGGCACACGTTTGTGACCTCCGTGGTTCCCAATGCCATGGATCCCGCGCATGCTGTGGAGGGGATTCGGGAAGTGCTCGATATCATTTCCGGAAAGCCGGGCTGTACGCGCGCGGAACTGCTCGCCCAGCTTGTTTCCGTTGCCCCGCCGACCGGCGAGGCTGGAGTCGAGCCAACTCCGGAGACCGCGGCGAAGAAGGAAAGTGAATTGAAGCGGCAGCTGCAATGGCTGGTTGAAAAGGGACATGTCATTGAATTTTCAGACGGCCGCATGGCCATTCCGGCCACGGCGATCGCCCGGGTTCAGATGGCACGCACTCCGGCACGCGCTCCGACGCGAAGCCGGCGAGGATAAGCAAGCGAGGAAGGAAAGCGTCATGAAGACAATGATTCTGGCAGGGTTGGGGATTTTAGTTTCGGTGGGGTCTTCATTTTCGGCTCCCGAGGGGAGTGGCGGCATCTCGCAGGAGTTCCAGGCGCTCTATCAAAAGGCGTTGCTGACGGGCGGAACGAATGAGGTGATCCGGAAACAGCTGGACGCCGCCATTGGGCGGGGAACCAGCGAGATGATTGGCCCCCTTTATTTGATGCGGGGAAACTTGTCCTTGAAAGCGGGGGATGAGGAGGCGGCCCTCTCGGATTTTCTGAAAGTGACGACTTTATTTCAAAAGAACAAGGCGATTCAGCCGGAAGCGTTGTTTCAAGCGGCAAAGCTTTTGGACGCCGCGCGGGATCCGCGCGGCGACGACCTGCGAAAGAGTCTGATTCGGGATTATCCCGGAAATGAATTTGCCTTGAAAGCGGCAGCGGCCCCGAAATTGAGCGCTCCGCAAGCCAGTCCTGCGCCCGCGAAAAAGCCCTGACGGCTTACCGTTTGTCCTGGGCCAGGCGTTTCATCAAAGCCTTGTAATCGGGCGGGGGCGAGATCACATCATCCGCGGTTCCAGCTTTTCCGTCCGGACCCATGGAGGAAAGCTGAACGGTGTCCTCAAGGGCTGAGTAGAGAAAGGGATGTCCCCAGAGGTCGGGTGGCAGGCTTTCCAGATAGTAGCCCTTCCAGCCTTTTACTCCCGGATCCCGAACCAGGGCTTTCAAGCTTTCCTCTGTGGTGGGGTACCGGTTGCAATGAGTTCGGAACCATTCCAGGGCGGTGCGAATCACCACCAGTTCCCGCTGGGTTTGGGCGCTCCGGGTCGGGGGACGGTAGGGAACGACTGTTTCAATCCTGGCGCACAGCAGAAAGGTTACCACGAGAACACAGCCGCCCAGAACCCAGATCAGGAAACGGGGCCGACTCAGGAATACCATCCAGATTGGCCGCCTGAATTCCTGTGTTCCGGGGTGTCGTTTGAGAAACGCCTCGCGCCGGGTCTTTTCCGATTTGAGGAGTTTCCATTTTTCCGGATGCCGCAGGCCTTTCCCGCATGAGGGACAGTGGGGCCCCTCGAATTTTTCGAACAGGATGCGGCAGTGTGGGCAACGGTATTTCATAGGATCAGCCTGTGTCAGGTCGTGCGGGACTCTAGTTCAGGGATGGGTCAGACTCAATCAAAAAAACAACAGTTGAAGAGGATTTTGAAAAGTGTATTCTCAGCCCCTGTTGAGCTGGGCTGTCTTCTTGACGGGTCAAATTTTGTTTGATACCAAGGTGAAACATGCTGACGAAAAAATACGAAATATCGGGGTTTTCGGCAGGGATAGTCTTGTTATTGTGCGTGGGGGCAGGGCGGGTGCTTCCGCTTCCCGTTCTGGCGGACGAGCAGGCCGATATTCAGGCGGAATTGCAGTTCGCTTCCGAACTGATCAAGTGGCGTTTTCCGGATTATGCCCAGAAAACCATGGATCGGCTGTTGATCCGGTATCCTGCGGCGAAGGCTGAGGCGGCCAAGGTTCGCGTGGAAGTGCTCACCTCGCGCGGAAAATTCGACGAAGCCGAGGCGCTGTTGAAGACCATGCCGGCGGGATCCTCGGAAACGATGGTCATCCAACTTGCTATTGCCGATCAGTATTATGCCTGGCAGAAGATGAAAGATGCCGAGCGCGTCTACCAGGATTTCTTCAAGCAGTTTCCCAAAGGCCCCCCGGAGAGCGTGGCACGGTTTTACGGGGAGTCGGCCTACAAATTCTCCCAGATGCTGTTGTTGAGCGGCGATTTGAAGGGGGGATTGGAGGCGTATCGCCGGGTGCTGACCTGTCCCCTGAACTCTCCGGAAATTGAACGCCGCGTGAAGACCGAAATGGCCGAGCTTTGTCTGCGCGTGGCGCAACTGCCTGCCACGGCGGCGCCCGAGAAGAAGACGATCCTGGCGGAGGCTGAAAAGTTGTGCCAGGAAGTCCAGTGGAAGGGAACGGATTTGTGGTTTGCCAAGACGGTGGTGATTCTGGCGCATGTCCGCATGCTTAACGGGGACAGGGCGGGGGCCCGGCGGGCGATCACGGATTATCTGCCCATGCTCATGGATGTGGATAAAATGCTGCGTGATGCCAAGGAGAACATGAAGCTCAGTCCGATGGCGGAATGCAAGTTCCTGCTGGGGACCCTTTATGAAGATGAGGGGCGTGAGGTGGTCAAGGTCAAGGCCCAGGAGGCGGATGGCATCAAGATGCTGGCGCAGGCGATGTCGCAATTGTATTCGGTAGCCAAGAATTATCCCGGGAGCAGTTGGGCGCCCGAGGCGCGTCGCCGGGCGGATGCCATTGTGGATATGCTGGTGAACGATCTGGGAAAAACGGTGGTCAAGCCTGAGTTTGACAACACCCAGATGGTGACGGAACAGTTGAGGGAGGCCCGCCTTCTTTTTCAACAGCAGGATTTCAAGAACGCGGCTGAAAAATATGTGGATATTCTCAACATCACGGATGCCTTCAAGGGGGTGCCCTGGGCGGTGAGTGAGCTGGCCCGAAGCTATGTGGAGATCCAGGACGAACCCTATGCCCGGGCGATGACTGAATTCCTTGCGGAACGGTTTTGCCAGACCACCAACCAGTATGAGGAGGCGGGGAATGCCCTGCTGGCGGTGGTGTCGGCCTATGATGACCGCCGTGCCTGGTTGAAGTCCGATTCGGTCTATCAGCTCTATTACCAGCGTTATCCGAATCATACTAAAGTCCCGTCCATTCTTTTCCGGCAGGGTGAGACGGCTCTCCGGGCGACCAACACGGTAGAGGCCTTGCAGAATTTCCAGAGAATTGTGGAAGATTATCCCAGAGCGCGGGTTTATCCCGATGCGCTAAGCCGACAGGCTTACTGTTTGTCCATGCAGGGTGACCACACCAACGCCGTGCCGGTCCTGACCAATTATATTGCTCAGTTGTCTGCGGGAGTGGAGGTGCTGTCCGCGCGCCTGAGGCTTGCGGATGAGTACCGGTCCGCCGGCATGACGGTTTCGGCCCTGAACGAGTATGCCCGCCTGCTGAAGCAGATCACCCAGGAGGGGGCGTCCTTTGGTGGAACTCCTGAGGATGCCACCCGGGTGAAAAAGTTTGCGGAACTGGCTCTCTATTCCAAGGCCCAGTGTTATACCCGGCTTCGGGAACCGGCCAATCAGGTTCCCCTGTATCAGGCCAAGGCCATCGAGGGGTATGAGTTGTTCCTGAATGAGTATCCCAAATCCGAGTTTGCGCCGTCGATTTTGGGCGCGATGGGAACCCTGTATTACCTGTTGAACAAGCCGGATGAGGCGGGGAAGACGTTTGACCGTCTGGCCAAGAACTATCCGGAGAGCCAGCAGGCGCTGAATATGGTTTTTGTGCGCGCGGATTCGCTCATGAATATGGGGGAGAAGGCTAAGGCCGTGACGGTGTATGCGGAGATGGCCAAGACCCCGCAGCTGTTCAATGCCTCCCAGTTCTTGCGGGCGGGGCGGGTGCTGTTGGATGCCCAGGAGTTTGAAACGGCCATACTTCTGCTCTCAGAAGCCCGCAAATCCAAGGATGTGCCGCTCTGGCAGGGGGCGACAGTGGCGCTCGGGTGGGCATTGGCCGGTGCAGGGAAGTATGAGGAGTCCGTTAAGGTTTTTGAAGATTTTCTTGGAAAATACCAGAAATCTGGCTACGTGATCGATGTCAACCTGGCCCTCAGCCGGTGTTATGCGGAACTCGCCAAGAAGGCCTCGGATCCGCAGCAATCGAAGGATTTGTTCAGCAAGGCGTTTTCCGCCATGGGCAAGGTGCGCCAGTATTCGCGCGAGCCGGATATGATGGTCAAGGCGGATATTGAAATGGCGGGCATTCAGGTATTGATGGGCGACAAGATGGGCGCCCTGGCCTCCTACCAGAGAATCCTGTTATTCGTGGATCCCTCCAATGTCAAAGTCCGTCCCCATGTTGAAACGGCCTTTGATCGGAGTCTCCCGTTATTCCGTGAAACTGGAAAGACAGATGGTCTGCAAGAGGCCTGCGAAACCTACATAAAGCAGTTTCCGCAGGGGCAGTTTATTGCGAAGGCGCGTCAGGGCCGCGACGAGGCGAAGGCTAAGCTTGCGTCGGGCCGGTAATAAGGATGAAGCAAACATGAACCGCAAGATCGTGATCGCTCTGGCTCTGGTGGTGGGGTCCCTGGTGCTTTCCGCCCGGGTCGCCCCGGCGGAAATTTTGAGGAAAACGGATGGCAAGGAATTGGCCGGAGTCCGGATCAAGTGGTTTGAGGTCCGGCGCGAATACCAGGTTGAAGGTGCTGATGGCTCCATGATCCCGGTTTCGGTCGACGAGGTGGATTCGCTGGAGATTACCAAGCCGGCCGAATTTGACAAGGCCGCCCAAGCCATTGCCGCGCGCCAATATGATGCGGCCATTCCGATCCTCGAGGATCTGACGATCCGGTATAAGCGGTTGCAGTGGGATGCCCGGGCGGGCGAACTGCTGGCCAATGCCTATTTCGCGAAGACGGATTTCAAGAAGGCGGCACAGGTTATGGGAAATCTCATGGAGAGTACCCCCAAGGGCCAGATCACGGATGAGCAGTACGGTTTGTATTGGACAGCCCTGATGGGAGCGCAAATGACGGCGGTGCTGAAGAAGCAGTTGACCGAGGCCATCGCGGGGGATTCCAAGACCCTGGCGGCGCTGGCGATTGTCAGGCGCGGGGACTTGAACAAGGCGGACGGGAAGCGTGAGGATGCGATTTTGGATTACCTCCGGGCTGTTTTGCTGTATGAGGAAGTCCGCGGAGTTCATCCCGAGGCGCTTTTCAAGGCCGTGCAGGTGCTGGATGAAATGCGGGATCCGCGTGCCGATGAGCTGAAGAAGAAGTTGTTGTCGTTGTATCCGGACAGCCCTTATGCAAGGAAGCTGGGCGGATGAGGGATTGTGGGATTGATTAAAGAAAACGAAGCAAGGAGAAACGGGTGATGAAAAAAGCGTTCTGGATGGGATTGGTTGTGGCGGTTTTCAGCATGATCATGTCGGCCCAGTGGGCCAAGGCGGCGGATCCGGCTCCCGCAGCGGGTGGCGGAGCGGCGGCGGTGGCAAGCGCGCCTGCGGCGGCAAGCGCGCCTGCGGCGGCGGGTGCCTTAGAGTTGGATAAGGCCGAGACCGAGGGCGCCAAAAAGGGCGGCCATGGGGGCGGCGGCTTTCTGGCAATCGTTCTGAACGCCGGCTGGTTCGGTATGGTCATCTGGCTGATGCTGATTGCCTGTTCAATCGTCAGTGTGGCATTGATTGTGGACTCGTTCATCAACATCAAGGATGCCAAGATTATGCCTCCGGACTTGATCAGTAATGTCCGGACCGCCATGGAGCAGGGAGATCTGATGAAGGCGATCCAGCATTGCGACAGTACGCCGGGCCAGTTGGCGAACATTCTCAAGGCCGGGTTTGCCCAGGTTGAGGAAGGGTATGAAGTGGTTCAGGATGCCGTGAGCGTGGCGGCCGACCTGGAGACCGAAAAGCTGCTCAGCCGCGTCACCTATCTGAGCGTGATCGCCAATACGACGCCGATGCTGGGACTGATCGGAACCGTGCAGGGAATGATCTTCGCCTTCCTGACCCTGGGTACGATGGAGGCGGGCGCTGCGCAGTCGGCCATGCTGGCCGTCAACATTTCGCACGGGTTGTGGGCCACGGCCATCGGTCTGGGAACCGCCGTGCCGGCGACGATCTTCTTCTATTATTTCAAGAATCGTTCCATGAGCAGCATTCTGCGGATGGAAGCCCTGACGCTCGACATGATCAAGTCGCTGCGTAATGTCGAAGTCGTCGCGGAATAATCATCCGGAGAGTTCCTCGTATGAAGGAAAAAAGAGAAGAAGAAGCGCTGAACGGCAACCTGACCGCCATGATCGACGTGGTGTTTCAGTTGATCATTTTCTTTGTCTGTACCGTCAATATGCAGGAAAAGGCGATTGACGACCGGATCAAGCTCGCCATGGCTCCGAACGGCAAGGTGAGTACCGCTAAAAATCCGTATGAGGTCAAGGTGGATGTCAGCGACAATGGACTCGTGTCCATCGCGCGAACGGCGATGCCGGTTCAGATGCTGACTACCATTCTGAGAAAAGCGAGACTGGATGCGCGGGGCAATGAAGTCCCTGTCCTGATCCGGGCCGATGCCCGGGTGAAGCATGAGACCGTTCGGAAGGTCATGGATGCCTGTACGGCGGCCGGACTCTACAAAATCAAGTTTACGGCGCTGAAGGAAAGAGCCTAGGCCGGAGGATAACATGGCTAGAAAAAGACGGCGGAGTACGTTTACCGCGGGGGAACTGAACCTGACGGCCATGATCGACGTGGCCTTTCAGTTGCTCAGCTTCTTCCTGATCTCGGCCCATCCGGTGGATGTGTTGACCAACCTGGATGTGTTCCGGCCCCAGGCGGATACGAAATCCCAGCAAGAGTCACAGGCAAAAGTCATTCGGGTCACGGTTTTCCCGGATGGCTTTACCATCAATGACCGCGGGGTCGACAGTCGACAGTTGACGAGCCTGCTCGGAAAGCTGGCGGATCTTGATAAGACGCAAACGGTTCTGATTCAATGCACGAACGAGTCTCCGCATGGAAAACTGATCGAGCTTCTGGATATTTGTTCCAAACTCGGATTGGTCAACCTGTCCGTGGTCAGCTCAGGGGGCGCATAAAGATTTTTTTGTAATATCTTGGAATCATGCGGTAATACGAAGTGGTGTTGTGAGAATCCGGTTTCAGGGACTCTGACATGAATATTGATTACGAAAAGATGATGTTTACGCTGAAAAAGCATGCATGGGGGCCGGTTGGCTCTGTGTTTTTTCATGTATTGGGACTGGTTCTCCTGATTCAATTCTCGGTTGGCGTCTCGACGGAAAAGGCACCCGAGGTTGAAGTGACGATGATGGAGACCAAGGCGGAAGTCCTGGAGAAGGTGGAAGAGGTCGTGAAGCAGGAGTTGGAGAAGCCGCCTGAGCAGGAGGTGGTTTCCGACCGTCCGACGGATGCGACGGTCAGCACCATGGAGGTTCCCTCGGATGCGCCGGGAAGCGGGCTCGGGAATTCGGAGGGTGCGGGTATTGGCAGTGGCGATCCGTCTCTGGCGACGGGCTTTGAAATTGCCATGGCCAAGAGTCCTCTCGTGATGAGGGGGTTGTATGCCCAGCGGACGGCTGGGGGGCGGAAGGGTGCCCTGAGCGCGTTCGGGGGCTCCGGGCGCGGCGAGGATGCCGTCTTGCGGGCATTGCGGTGGCTGAAGGCCAATCAGGATGAGAATGGTTCATGGAGCAAGGTTGATTCCACATCACTACCCGCCATGGCGGGCTTGGCACTTCTGACTTTTCTTGCGCACGGGGAAACACCTTCCTCTCCCGAGTTCGGGGCCACTGTTGAAAAGGCAATGAAGTATATTGTGAGCAAGCAAAATGCAAAGGGGAACTTTTCCGGAAACCCCTATGAGCATGGCATCTGTACTTATGCCATTGCCGAAGGCTTCGGGCTGACGAAGATCATGGCGCTGAAAGAGGCCATGGAAAAGGGGATTCAGGTCATCATTGACGGGCAACAGACTGGTGGGGGGTTTGACTATGGTTACGCAAAAGGGCCGCGGTGGGACCTGTCCGTAGCCGGGTGGCAGTTTCAGGCGATGAAGGCGGCGAAAATGGCGGGAAGCTCCAATCCCGGGTTGGACGGGGCTATTGCCAGTAGTATAAAATTTCTAAGAAATACAGCACACCAACCCACGCAGGGGTTTGGGTATTCGGGCGAAAAGGAAGGGCCTAGCGCGGGCTCAACGCCTTCCATGACCGGTGCGGGAACGTTGTGTCTTCAATTAATGGGTAAGCCGGACAGCCCGGAGGTGCGTAGTGGTCTTAAATGGATGAATGAGACAAAGAGTGGTGTTTTTGATGTGACTTGGGAGAGAGAGGAAGCGGATAAGGGCAAAGCAGCCCCAAAAGCCGGGAAAAATCCGGTTTATGCCTGGTACTATATTACCCAAGCGAAGTTCCAAAAGGGCGAATCGGACTGGAAGGAATGGAATCCAAAATTCACCACCGCGCTGGTTCGGAATCAGATTGTGGAGGGAAAATTGGGGCATTGGGAAAACGGGGATCACGGAGGGAAGGTTTATACCACTGCCCTTTGTACCTTGATGCTGGAAGTCTATTACCGCTACCTGCCAACCTTCAAGCATGTTGAGGTGGCGGCTCCCGCCACCGCCGTCAAGTCCGATGACGTTGTTGTGGATGTGAAGTAGCGCCGGATGAGCGAGGGCGGCCACATTCGAGTTCTTCCCGCCGATGTGGCGAACAAGATCGCGGCAGGGGAAGTGGTCGAGCGCCCCGCCTCGGTTCTCAAGGAAATTCTCGAAAACGCCATTGATGCCGGAGCCTCCCAGATTGATGTGGAGGCGGTTGCCGGAGGAACCCGGCTGGTGTCGGTGGCGGACAACGGTTCGGGGATGAATCGCGATGACGCGTTATTGTCCATTGAACGACATGCCACCAGCAAAATCCACACGGCCGCCGACATTGAACACATTCATACGCTGGGTTTCCGGGGGGAAGCATTGGCGGCTATTTCATCAGTCTCCCGCTTCCGCATCAGAACCCGGCGTCATGCTGAATTGGCCGGAACGGAACTGGTGGTCAGCGGCGGCAAGCTTCTGGATGTGAAGGATGCCGGGTGTCCACCGGGAACGATTCTTGAAATACGCGATCTTTTCTTCAATCTTCCCGCCCGCCGTAAGTTTTTGAGGTCACCCCAGACGGAAACCACCCATATCAGGCAGATGTTCCTGTTGCAGGCTCTGGCTTGGCCCGCTGTGGGAATGAGCCTGACTTTGGACGGCCGGAAGTCGTGGGCTCTGGCGCCCGGTGCCACGCCCCTAGAGCGGATCCGGGAGCTTTTCGGGCAGGAGCTGATTGAAGGGCTCCGTCCCTTGGAACGGGGTGCGGGTGATATTAAACTGTCGGGATATGTAAGCCTTCCCGCACTCACCCGGGGGGATCGTACGGAGCAGTATGTGTTTGTCAATGGGCGGCCTGCGTCGGCCCCGGTGATCGGGTATGCGATCAACGAGGCGTTTCATTCGCTGATTCCGGCCGGTCGGCATCCCTATATTTTCATGTATCTTGACCTCGAGCCCGGTCTGGTGGATGTGAATGTCCACCCCACGAAAAAGGAGGTTCGATTTCGACGTTCCTCGGATGTGCGCGATGCGATCATCGGAGCTATCCGGAGCGCCCTGACGAAGTCCGGAGCCGCGTTTGTGGCGGGACAGACTCCGAACCCGGATCCGGCGCCCCCGATGCCGGCGGCAGTAACGCCTCTTTTGAAAATCGATGATCTCCCGGCGTCGCGTGTGTTTTCCTATCCCCGATTGCCGCCGATTGAGCCCCGTCCGGTAACGGTCGAGCCACAGGCCGCCCGGAAGCCCGAGGATGGCGTGAAGGCGGCTCCAAAGGCTCCCTGGACGTGGTGCCGGGTGGTAGGGCAGATCAATGGCCTGTATGTGTTGCTGGAGACGGAAGATGGTTTTGTGGTGATGGATCCCCATGCGGCGCATGAGCGGGTGCTGTTCGAGAAACTGCTGAATGCGGTCGAGCACGGCCAGGTTGAGAGTCAGGGCCTGCTGGTTCCCGAGACCGTTGAACTTCAGCCGCGCGATGCCCTGTATGTCCGGAAGAGCCTCGAATTGATCAAGAAACTCGGAGTGGGGGTGTCCGAGTTCGGGGGCGATACGTTTGTGGTGGATGCCCTGCCCCGGGGCATGGACGGCCTCGGCGTCAAGGATATGCTGATTGATGTGGCCCGCCATCTGGAGACCCTGGGTGAGCGGGGGTGCCACAGTCGGTGGCGTGAGGAGGCGATTGCCCAGGCGGCCTGCAAGGCGGCGGTGAAAGCACGCGACCGGCTGAGCCTTTCAGAGGTGGAGCAGCTTGTGATTGCCCTGGCTTCGGCCGAAATGCCCTACACCTGCCCGCATGGCCGGCCGACACTGATCTACACCTCTTTCAGGGAACTGGATCGTAAGTTCGGGCGCGAATAAACTGGACTTTACGCCGTCAAGGCGTAATCAATGTTGGCTTGTTTTCAAGGGAGAGTCCGGATGAATAATGTCACAATAACAGATATGATCATGCAGGGTTGGCCGGTGCTGTCGATTCTGTTGCTGATGTCCATATTTTCCATCACCATCATTGTGGATCGCGTTCGGCTGATCCGCCGGTATCAGGTGAATGCACGGTCGTTCATGGCGCGATTGCTCCGAATTCTGGCGGAGCAGGGAAAGCCACAGGCGGTGGAGTTTTGCAAAAAATATGACTTTCCAATCGCCGTGGTGTCCGCCGAAATTCTGACGCAGCAGGGGGGGCGGGCGGCGAAGGAACGGGCGATGGAGCATGCCATGCAGGCTCAGGTCCGGAAATTGGAATCCCTGGTTCCAATCCTGGGAACCGTCGCGGGAACGGCGCCATTTGTAGGGCTGTTCGGGACGGTGGTCGGTATCATCAAGGCATTCGCCAGCATTGCGGCCAATGCAGGCGGAGGGCCGGAAGTAGTGTCCGCCGGCATTGCCGAGGCGTTGATCACCACGGCCTGCGGCCTGGTGGTTGCGATTCCCGCCCTGATCGGCTACAACTATTGCATCCACATGTCCGAGGTGCTCATGACGGATGTCGAGCTTTCGGTTTATGATCTGGTTGAGACGGTCTGCAAGGACGAGGGCCCCGCGGCATGAAGGCCCCCGCCAAGGTGCTTGGAAAACACCGCATCATGGCCGAGATCAACATGATCCCGTTCATTGATGTGGCATTGGTGTTGTTACTGATTTTTATGATCATGACACCTCTGCTGGTGCAGTCGCAACTTAAGATCAATTTGCCCGCCATCAAAAAAGTCGAACCTGATCAGCCACGCAAGCAGACCCTCACCGTCCAGGTGGACCGGGCGGGAACAGCCTATCTGAGCGGCATGCCGGTGGCGCCTGATTTGCTGGAAGGCCGGCTCCGTCAGTTGCTAACCGATCCCGAACATCAGCCCGTTATCGTGGAGGCCGACAAGGATGTCCCGTTCCAGCATGTGGTGACCGTGATGGATACCGCAAAACGGATCGGGGCAACAAAACTGGCCGTTTCCGTCAAGAAGCAGGGCTCGAAGTAAGAAGTTGTTAAGTTGATCGGTTGTTGAGTTGTTGGTATTCCTCAACAACTTAACAATTCAGCAACTGGACAACTGATTGTTATTCCGCGAAGACGTACAGAATCATCTTCTGTCTGAGCGCGGGGGCGATGAAGTCCCGGAGGGTTCCGTAGCGCAGTCTTGCAGGCGAAAAAATCAACAGGACGTTTGGAGCGTCTTCCCGGGTCTTCAGGGCGGGTTCCATGGCGGCTGGCGCAGGGATCGGGATACGGGTTTCATGAAATACAGGGGTGGAGTCGTCGCCTTTCCATTCTGATTCCACCAGGATCAGTTCCCCGGTCGTGACGCCTTCTCCTGTGCCCAGACGAAGTTCAGCGACCTTGTCGAAGCGATCTTCGCGCTTCCTGAATTTTTCATTGGGCAGGAAAGCTTTGAAATAAGGGTGCCCCGGGGGAGGTGGCTCGATACGAATGCCGCGCTCATTGTCCAGGGAATCTATGAAATGGGCAAGGGCCTGAACGTCCCGGAGAGCGATAGCATCGTCGGGGGTCAGTGTCACGAAAGCATCCCGATCGGCAGTTGAATAACGGGAGAGGGCAGCCAGAACACCGCTCTGCGATCGATTGGTGTTGAGGGTGTGGTTCTGGCTGTCCAGAAGGGTATAGGCCAGGTTTGTGCCATCGCCCGTGACCAGCAGTGAGAGGTCAAAGCGGTGGGGCAGGGTGTCCCGGTAGAACGGTTCAAGGGTAATTTCTACAAGCTGGTTGGTGGGGAGCACATGATCCGGGTTGGGAACCTGGAAGGTATAGACCTCATGCTTCGGAGCGATGCGAGGGACATCCAGGACGGAGTAGCCCTCGTTGTAAACTGAAGCGATGCTGCCGGGGCCGAAAGCGTCTGCGGCATAAACCTTACCGGTGGGCGAGTCCCCTGTGGAAATCCATTCTGATCCGGTAAAAACAAAACCGGTCTCCGGCAGGGTTTTCCCGGTTCGGGTGTCTTGAATCAGGTGTTCGACGCGAAGAGGACGGATCGGGCCGCTCGGGGACCGGGTATCCGCAACATGGAAAATCATATTAACACGATCACCCTTTGGCCAGAATCGAAGTTGGCTCGGGTCCACCCCCCGTCCGGGCTCCAAGCCTATGAATCGGAGTGATTCATGGATGTCGAGCGCGGAGGCTTGTGAAATGGCGAGGGCTTCATAATCCTTTCCACTTTCCCGGGTGATCAGGGGAAACTCCACAGGGTCATTGGCTTTCAGGGATGTTGTTATTGCGACAATGCGGACGACCCGTCCTGTCCGATCGGCGATTAATCCGGGACGGATGAAGAGGTTGGACTGGGCCTCGCAACGGGAGATTCCCGTGAACAGGGTAAGCCCTATCAACCCGGAACGGATGTGGTTAAAAAGTTTCATAAACCAGTGAATACTATCACGGAAGCCTGGTCGGGAACAGGATTGACTTCTTTTCTTCCCTTAAAGTAATATTTCACCTCTTAAAAGGAGTAATATCATGGCGTTTAGACAAGAAATTATACCGTTTCTCATGATTGCCATAGCCTTGGGGGCTATTCTCGTTGGAGCATTACGCTTGGGGCGGGTTTCCTGGCGCACGACCTGGGTCTTCAGTGGAATTGTGACGGCGATTCTGATTGGCTACCTGCTCGTCTTTTTCCGTGATCCCATTAGGGTTCCCTCTCCGGATCCGGCAGATATCATGGCGGGCGCCGAAGGGAAGATCATGTCGGTTGTGGAGATGGATGAGCCTGAGTTTTTAAAAACCAAGGCCATTAAAATCAGTATCTTCCTGAGTCTGATTGATGTGCACGTGAATCGGGCTCCGATTTCCGGGAAAGTGGAGCATGCCCAGTATTATCCAGGGGCGCGGTATTTCACATTCGAGGAGAAGTCCTCGGAATTGAATCAGCATAGTTCGATCGTGATCCGGGGTGAGAAAACCACCTGTCTGGTCAAACAGATTGTCGGCCCTGTAGCGCGCCGGGTGGTGTACTGGGTGGAGCCTGGACAGGAAATCAAGAAGGGCGACTCCATTGGCATGATGAAGTTCGGGTCCCGCCTTGACATGATTTTCCCGCGGGCTGATGTGGAGGTCCTCGTGAAAAAGGGTGACAAGGTTCGCGCCGGGGAAACCGTCGTGGCCCGTCTGAGGAATTGACATGATGAAATCCGAACTGACCTGGCGACAACTGGTGCCTCTCTCCATCACGCTAACGGCGATGCTGTGCGGCTTTTTCAGCATCCTGGTGACCGTGGAGAGCATGAATGAGACGCTGGCCCGGGCCGGAGAGATGCATCGTTGGGCGGCCCTGTTGATCATGCTGGCGATGATTTTGGACGGGATTGACGGGAATGTCGCACGGAAGCTCAGGGGGTGCACTGAGATGGGTGCCGAGTTGGACACCTATGTGGACATGACCGCCTTCGGCATCGCTCCGGCGGTGTTGATCTACACCGTGATGTTGACAGGATCACTTCCCCAGGACAACGCCCGGATTTTCTGGCGGGTGGCGATGACGGCGGTGGTGGTGCTTTCCGGCGTAGTCAGGCTGGCCCGGTTCAAGGCAAAGGATCCGGAGCGCGGGCAGGGTGGCTATACAGGCCTCCCGATTACCGCCTGTGCGGGCTGGGTGGCCATGCTGGTGTTCATCAGCCAGAGCGAGCCGTTTGAAAATTACTCACTGAACAGCGGCTGGGTTGCGGCGATTTTCATTACCGGAGTTCTGGCGTTCATCAGTCTCCAAGTCTCCAATGTGCGTTATCCGAAACCCACCAAACACCCCGCCTTGTTTATTCCGATGGTCATTATGGTGGCGGTGCTGTTTGGCCCCCAGAAAATCGCCCTGCCTGCGGCGGTTTTTATGATTCTCATGGTTCTGGGCTATATTTGTCTGGGCCCTCTTTACATGAAGCATGTCTCGCGTCGGGCAACCCCGGAAGAAGGCTGAGTCGCCGTGTGTCCTGAGCCCCGACAGGAATTTTCAGAACTCCTAGGCCGGACGGCTGAGTATCTGGCGTGGTTAAAGGCGGATGGGGTTTCCCGGATTGAAGTAGGGCGAGCCCCATCAAGCAGGCAACCGGTCCTGCCGAAAGGAGTTACCGTGGGAACTGAACTCTCTAAACTGGCGAAGGTGATTGCGGGCTGTAAAAAGTGTTCACTGCACAAGGCGCGAACCAACACGGTTCCAGGACAGGGAAATGGAACACGGCCTGAAATCATGTTCATCGGGGAGGCGCCGGGCGCCGATGAGGATGAGCAGGGTCTGGCCTTTGTCGGCAGGTCGGGACAGCTCCTGGCCAAAATGATCGAAGCCATGGGCTACACGCGTGAAGAGGTGTTCATCGCCAATATTGCCAAATGCCGGCCGCCTGATAACCGGGCGCCGACTCCCGAGGAAATGGCGACCTGCATTCCTTATCTGAAGCAGCAAATCGCCCTGATCCAACCCAAAGTGATCGTGGCCCTGGGTGCCACCGCCGTGTTGGGGCTCATTAACCAGACGGGGATTTCCAAGTTGCGTGGGACATGGTTCGAGTATGAGGGAATCCCCCTGATGCCCACTTTTCATCCCGCCTTTATGCTGCGAAATCCCCCTTGCAAAAAAGAAGTCTGGTCTGACCTTCAGGCCGTGCTGAAGCATCTCGGTCGCACGCCTCCGCCGGTCAGGAAGGCGGACTGAAGGCGATCCGTTTTCTGTCATGAACACTCTGGCACGAATCACGAGTTTAGACACCCTGCAGGCCTGGCGCCGCGAGGTGGCCGGTGATAAACCGGTGGCGGTGGTTAGGGGTATATTTGATTTTTTTCATCCGGGCAATCTCTACGCTATTCGAAAAGCTCGTGAACTTTCCCTGCCCCTGATGGTGTTGGTTGATCCGGATGAGGTGGCGGTTCAGCGCGGTCAATCGGGATATCCTCAGAATCATCTTGAAACGAGGATGGAGATGGTTTCCCACTTGCGAGGCGTGTCGGCGGTAGCCTCTCTGGCTCGGAATGAGGTGGAGGAGGGCCTGACAAGCTTGGCGCCGTTCGTCTGGACTACAGTTCAGGATCATTCGCAAGAGGACTCCGCCGGTGGGATGCTGAAGGCAAAGGCTTCCTGGGTTGAGGAGCTCCTGCCGCTGGCGGGGTGTTTCAGCGGGGATATCATCCGGGCGATGGACGCTAACCGGACACCCCTGGCTCTGCCCCCGGGGTGGGATGCGGCGTCGGGGAGTGGCAAAGCGAAGCCCTTCAAGCCGGGGGTGAAACGTGTCACTGTGAACGGGTGTTTCGATGTTCTTCATGTAGGGCATCTTCGATTTCTGGCGGAGGCTAGGAGCATGGGCGACTTCCTCACTGTCCTCATTAATAATGACGCCTCGGTTGCCCGGTACAAGGGCGCGACTCGGCCCGTTTTTCCGGAGCGGTTCAGGGCGGCGGCGCTACAGGCGCTGGGTTCAGTGGATGAGGTCCTCGCTTTTCCCGGGGACAATCCCCTTGACGAAATCCGGCAGTTGCGTCCAGTTATCCATGTCAAGGGCGGCTCCTATGAGCCCGAACGGGTCCGGCAGGAGCGTGAGTTGGTTGAGAGCTGGGGAGGGCAGTTGGTGTGTACTCCCATGGTGGATGGCTTCAGTACAACGAATTTCATTCAAAAGGTACGCAAGCGGTAAATTTATGTTAGAATTCATGCCATGAAGGAAGAGAATAGAGAGATAGCGCCGGCCGACCTTGTTGAGATGGATTTTCTTGAGAAGGTGATGGTTCGCCTTCCCTTGGATGTGGATGTCCTGGAGGCGTTGGGCGATCTCTACACCCGTGTGGGACGGTATGAGGACGGTTTGAAAGTGGATCAGAAGCTGACCACGCTAGAACCCGAGGACATGACGATCTGGTACAATCTGGCGTGCAGCCTGGCGGTGTTGAACCGGCGTGAACCGGCGCTTCAGGCGCTTCAGCGTGCCATCAAGCTCGGGTATTCCGATCACGAGTGGATGAGCAGGGACCGGGATTTGGATTCCCTTCGGAACGACCGTGAATTTAAGACGCTGCTCAAAAAGATTGCCGATCCCGTAACGAAGAGCGTGCCTTGATTTTGCGGATAATGGGAAATAATGTCCCGCCTGCGTCATAATGTCTCTTTTTCGCTTTTGTTTTTCTACCCTTGCTGCTTCCTAACTTGTTGTTGATCAATATGTTAAGACTTGCTATCTTCTGAACATTAGAATTGGAACGATCGTTGCTATTTGAAATGGGTAAGATACAAGCAGAAGAGGCCTCGGTATGTTTGACCCGAATAAAATGACACAAAAGATGCAGGAAGCCATGCAGATGGCTCAGCAGACTGTTGTACGGTACAGCCATCAGGAGCTTGATGGGGAGCATCTGTTGCTCTGTCTGATGGAGCAGGCGGATGGATTGGCTCCGAAGCTGATTGAACGGCTCGGGGTTCAGCCGAAGGAGTTGTGTTCCCGGCTGGAAGAAGAACTTGAACGCCGACCTAAAATCCGGGGTGCCGTTTCGGAGACCGGGAAAGTCTATGTCACCCAACGCCTGAACCAGCTTCTCGTCAAGGCGGGGGATGAGGCCAGGCGGTTAAAGGATGAGTATGTCTCGATCGAGCATCTGCTGCTCGCCTTTTTGGATGAGGGAAAGGCCACTCCAGCTGGACGGATTCTGGCTCAATTGGGAGTGGAGCGGGGGCGGTTCCTTAAGGAATTGACGGCCGTTCGGGGAAACCAGCGCGTCACCAGCGCCACGCCGGAGGGCGCTTATGAAGCCCTCCAGAAATACGGGAGCGACCTGGTATCAATGGCCCGGCAGGGGAAACTTGACCCGGTTATCGGTCGCGACATGGAAATCCGGAGTGTGATCCGGATTCTGTCCCGCAAGACAAAAAACAATCCGGTACTGATCGGGGAACCGGGTGTCGGCAAGACGGCTATCGTGGAGGGATTGGCGCACCGGATTCTCAGGGGTGATGTTCCTGAAGGGCTCAAGGATCGCACCATTTTTTCCCTCGACATGACGTCCCTGATGGCGGGCGCCAAGTACCGGGGTGAATTTGAAGAGCGACTCAAGGCCGTGCTGACGGAGATTAAGGCGGCGGAGGGACGCATCATTCTGTTTATTGATGAAGTTCACACGATCGTGGGGGCTGGCCGAACCGAAGGATCCACCGATGCCGGGAACATGCTCAAGCCCATGTTGGCGCGCGGCGAACTCCACTGTATCGGGGCCACCACGCTTGATGAATATCGCAAGCACATTGAAAAAGACGCCGCACTTGAGCGTCGTTTTCAGCCGGTTTTGGTGGAGGCGCCCTCGGTAGAGGACACGATTTCCATTCTTCGCGGGTTGAAGGAGCGGTTCGAAGTTCACCACGGAGTTGAGATCAAGGATTCCGCACTGGTGGCGTCGGCCGTACTCGCGGACCGGTATATCAGTGACCGGTTCCTTCCCGACAAGGCGATTGATTTGATGGATGAGGCGTGCGCCTCGATCCGTACTGAAATTGATTCCATGCCAGCCGAGCTGGATGAAATCACCCGGAGAGTGATGCGGTTGGAAATTGAGGAAACCGCCTTGAAAAGAGAAAAGGATCAGGCCAGTCAGGCAAGACTGAAGGCGCTTCGAAAGGAGCTGGCCGATGATAAGGCGCGCTCCACCGCCATGCGGGCGCAATGGGAAAACGAGAAGCAGGCCATTGCCGGAGTACAGTCGGTCCGGGAGGAACTTGAAAAGGCGAGAAGAGAAGGAGATGATGCTGAGCGGAAATATGATCTGGATAGGTTGGCCAAGTTGCGGCACGGGGTGATTCCTGATCTTGAGAAGAAGCTGGCGACATTTCAAAAAACAGGCGCTGCGAAGGGAGGGGGCCGGGCGTTGCTTCGAGAAGAGGTTACAGAGGAGGAGATCGCCAGCGTTGTCTCGAGATGGTCAGGTATTCCTTTGACCCGGCTTTTGCAAGGGGATCGCGAGAAACTTCTGAAATTGGGGGATGTCCTTCACGAAAAGGTAATTGGGCAGGACGAGGCGGTCCAGGTCGTAGCCGATGCTGTTCTCCGGGCAAGGGCAGGGATCAAGAATCCGAAGCGGCCGGTCGGCGCCTTTATTTTTCTTGGACCCACGGGAGTGGGAAAGACGGAGCTTGCAAAAATACTGGCGGCTACCCTGTTTGATTCAGAGGATCATCTCATCCGCATTGATATGACCGAATACATGGAGAAGCATACCGTGTCGCGCCTGGTCGGCGCCCCTCCGGGGTATGTCGGCTACGAGGAAGGGGGCCAATTGACGGAGGCGGTCAGGAGGAAGCCCTATTCTGTCATCCTGCTTGATGAGATTGAAAAAGCCCACCCTGATGTTTTCAACATCCTGCTCCAGATTCTGGATGACGGGCGTCTGACCGATTCGCATGGACGGACCGTGAACTTCAAGAACACGATTGTTATTATGACCAGCAATATCGGATCGCCCATCCTTTTGGAAGGCCTCGGGGCGGATGGCGCGATCACGGAAAAGGCGCGGCGCGAGGTGATGGAGGAATTGAAGGGGAGATTCCGGCCCGAGTTCCTGAACCGGGTGGATGATGTGATCCTGTTTAAGCCCCTTACGCTGGAGGAGATTGGCCGGATTGTGGATCTTCAGACAGGAGATTTGAGGCAGCGGTTGGCGGAACAAAGAGTATCGCTGATGATCAGTGATGCGGCGCGGAATTTGTTGGCCCGTGAGGGGTATAGTCCGGTCTATGGGGCGCGCCCCTTGAAACGGTTGATTCAGAATCGGATTGAAACTCCTATCGCCCGCCTTTTGGTCACCGGGGGCGTCAAAGAGGGCGAGGGCGTGAAAGTGGAGGTCAAGAAGGGGGACTTGCTGATTCAGGGAAGCTTATCGGGCTAAAAGTTGTTCGAATCCCGACAGAAGCTTGCGAACAAAAAAACGAAAAATCCAACTAACACCAGGATGCCGATAATGTTAGTCAGCATAGCCAGTATCGGATGAGCTTCCTGAAAGGCTGATAGGGCTCCGCATTTTTCGCCAAGGGACTGTGCGGCTTCAGCTGCGCGAATTGCGCTTACGCTGAAGACAGCTAGCAGAAGACCTGTGGCATTCCTTGTTTTCATGGTTGGAAGGATGCCCGATTTGGGCTAGAGAAACAATCGGGGAAACCCTGATTTTGAGTCAGGGTTTTTCTGACTGTCAAAACGGGTGTCTTTGCTGTTTTTTGGAGAAAAACCCCTTGCGGCGAAGGGGTGAAGTGTGAAATGGTTTCATTTTGATGGGGGTAAAATGACAGCCGATACAAGGGAAGCAATCAGTCTGGCCGGGATTCGTGTTCTCGTGGTGGATGATGATGAGGCCATCCGCCTTCTGGCGGAACGCATCCTGAGCTCCTATGGTGGCGCGGTCGAGGTTGCGGAAAACGGACGCCAGGCTCTGCAGATTCTTCTTCGGCAGGATTTTGACGTGGTTCTGGTTGACCTGCGGATGCATGAGATGGACGGTCTCACCTTTATCCAGGAGGCCCGGAACATCTGGCCCTGGCTCGGGTTTATCATTCTGACCGGTTATCTGGATGATGTTGCGGGGTCTCTTTCCGCACGACTGAACATTCATCGTATTCTCGAGAAGCCGATTCGTCCCCTTACTTTGGCGCAGGGTGTACTTGAGGAGTATCGCGAACGACGTGCGGGAATGGGCGCTGCAGGCCCCGGTCTTGAGCAGCATCAACGCCAATTGCGGATGCTGGGTCAACTCGGCGAAACGGCTCTGGCCTCGGGAACCTTTGTTGAGGCCCTTCAGGAATTGAGCGAGGGCTTGGGCGAATTGACGTCCTGTGACGTGGCTGGGTTGTTCGGGTTTTCGGAGGGCGAGACAATCGTTGTCTTGAGTGCCCAGAGTTGCGTGTCTGATGCCTTCCTCAAAACCGCGAGCGAGGAAATAGTGGCGCGGTATGAGGCTTTGAGCGGCAAGAGCATTGATCGTGGCAATTTGAGACTTCAGATTGAAGGGGTTCCTCCGGGGCCAGACGGGCCTTCGGTTCCAGGTCGGTTGTTGAGCATTCCGCTTCTTGTTCATAGTGAGGTTCAGGGGGTTCTGCTGTTGGCATCCGCGAAGGAGGAACAGTTGGCGGCCGTGGATGTGGCGTTTGTTTATCATATCGCCAATGTGCTTTCCTCAATTCTTTCTGCCGTCACTCGAATCCGCCAGATGGCGGCCCATGATTCCCTGACGAAACTTTACAATCGTGCCTACTTCGAGGAGCAGACGGAACAGGCCTGGCAATTGGCCCGACGGTATACCCACAGTATGGCGGTGGCCATCACGGACCTCGATCATTTTAAGGCCGTCAATGATACTCACGGGCATCTGGTGGGGGACAAGATCCTTCAGGAGTTTGCCGGAATTCTGACACAGATGGCCCGAACGTCCGATGTGGTTGCCCGGTACGGAGGGGATGAGTTTGTCATCCTGCTTCCCCAGACGGATCTTCCCTCAGGGCTTACTCTGGGAAATCGTATCCGCAAGGCGGTGGATGAGCATGTGTTCTGTGCTGATACGCTCTGTCTGAAACTGACGGCCTCGGTTGGACTGGCTACCAGTCGTGATATTACGCCCTCCGATCATGCTTCCGAAATGCTGCGTCTTGCGGATGTCGCGCTCTACACGGCGAAACGGGAAGGACGGAACCGGTGTTGCCTGTGGACTCCGGCTGAGGCCAGCGAGTTTAGAGTGACGGCCAGTGCGAGCAGGAATGGGGACGACCAGAAGGAGGGATCTCCTCATACGCCTATTCTCCTGGTGATCGACGACGATGAGATGATTCTCAAAGTACTGAAAAGAGTCCTGGAAGGCGCCGGATACCGTGTTGATACGGCCGGGGGCTCCCAGGAAGCGATTGACAAAGTCCGGATGAATCCCGGGCGCTATGATGTTGCCATTACGGATTTAACCATGCCCGGGGTCAGCGGCCTGCATTTGCTGGCGGCGCTCCGCCAGACGGATAGTTTTGTGATGACGGTGGTGATGACGGGATATGCCACCAAGGAAAACGCGGTGGCGTGTCTCCGGGAGGGGGCTTTTGATTTCATTGAAAAACCGGTGGCGCCCTCACAACTGCTGGCGGTTATGGAGAAGGTTCTCGAGCATCGCCGGTTGCGCATTGAGAACGAGCGGTACCGGCTGCATCTGGAGGACATGATCCGCCAGAAGAGTGCGGTGCTGCTGGAGACGATGGAGGCGTTGAAGAGTTCTTACGACTTCACCTTGCAGGCCTTTGTCGGGTTGTTGGACGTGCGGGAGCACAACACGGGACAGCACAGCAACCGGGTAAGGGCTCTGTCCCACGCGTTGGGCAAGTTGATGAGCCTCTCCCGGAAAGACCTTGATATTCTGGCGCGAGGCGCCCAGTTGCATGATATCGGTAAAATTTCAGTCCCGGACTGTATCCTGCTTAAAGAAGGACCCCTGACGGAGAGTGAATGGATAGTGATGAAAACCCATCCGGAAGTCGGGTATACCATCCTATCCTCAAGCCCCTACCTCAAGGACGTGGCGGAAGTGGTCCGATCCCATCAGGAACGGTATGATGGGAAGGGCTATCCCCGCGGCCTGAAAGGCGACGAGATCTGTCTGGGCGCCCGGATATTCGGCGTGATCGATGCCTATGATGCCATGCGGTCAGACCGGCCTTACCGGCGGTCGATGTCGCCCGACAAGGCGGCGGCGGAACTTCGGTTCGGACAGGGTACGCATTTTGATCCTGCCGTGGTGGACGCTTTTCTCAGGCATCAGGATCAAATGGAAGCGGTTGGCGGCTGGTCACGATGTGGCGCTGAGTGACAGTTTGTCCATCTTGTAACGCAGAATTCGGCGGGTGGTTCCCAGCAGGCGGGCGGCCCGGGTTTGGTTCCCTTTGGATTCCCGAAGTGCATTCAGGATCAGCTCCCGCTCACAGGCCGATATGGCGCTTTCCAAATCAGTTCCCTCCCGTCTGGCGGGTGAGGCACTGACCGGTCTTGTCTGGATGAATTCGGGAAGATGACCCGGGAGGATCAATTCCTGCTGACTGTGCAACACGAGGGTGCGTTCGACGATGTTGCGGAGTTCCCGGATATTACCCGGCCAGGAATAGGCGGCCAGTTTTTCCACGGCTTCAGCTGAAAAATCACGGACGCTGTGATTCATGCTTTGCCGGAATAACCGGAGGAAATGCCGGGCGAGCAGGGGAATATCCTGCATTCTTTTCCGGAGAGGCGGGAGCGTGATGGGAATGACGTTCAGCCGGTAATACAGGTCATCCCGGAACCGATGCAGGCGTATCTCATCTTCCAGGATCCGGGAGGTGGCGGTGATGATGCGGGCATGGGTCTTGATCACCTGGGTTCCTCCCAGCCGCATATATTCGCGTTCCTGTAGTACTCGTAACAGTTTCACCTGCATGGACAGAGACATTTCGCCGACCTCATCGAAAAAAAGTGTTCCGGATCCGGCCAGGTCGAACCGGCCCATTTTCCGGGTGTCAGCCCCCGTGAAGGCGCCCTTTTCATGACCGAACAATTCACTCTCCATCAGGGTTTCCGGCAAGGCCGAGCAATGGATGGGGATAAACGGTTCATCGGTCCGCGGACTGAGCCGGTGCAGACGCCGGGCAATCAGTTCTTTTCCGGTGCCGCTTTCCCCCTGGATTAGGACGGTGGCGTTGCTGGTTGAGGCCTGTTGGACAGCCGTGAGGGTTTCAAGGAAGGCCGGTGCCTGGCCGACGAGTTCATCGGTGGGGTGCTCCCGGGACACTTCGTCCTGAAGAATGACGACCCGGCGACGCAGGGCGCTGGTTTCAATAACCCGTGCCACGATGCGCCGGATTTCCTCCACATCGAAGGGCTTGATAACAAAGTCGCCCGCCCCGGCCTTCATGGCCTCCACTACCGGCCGTACCGCTGGCGAGGCACTGACCATGACGCAGGGAAGGCCCGGATGGAGCTCATTCAGTTCCTTTAATAAAGTCACCCCGTCCTTTTCCGGCATCATCACGTCCAGCATGACAATATCCACGGGATGGTCGTTTAATTCCCTGAGGGCGGCAGTGGCATTCTCGGCGAGGCGGGTATGGTAGAGGCGGGAAAAAGTTTGTCGAAGGGATTCGCGACTGCCCCGGTCATCGTCAACAATGAGCATGGTTTTCATGAGGGGCTCCCCGTTTTAGGGAGTAGAAGAGGGAGTCGGATGGTGATCAGGACTCCAAATTCATTCGAGTGAACGGTGATGGTTCCATTATGGTCAAGAATGGTTCGGCGGACGATGGGGAGCCCCAGGCCGAGCCCCCGGGCCTTGGTGGTGGAGAAAGGCGAAAACAATTTATCCAGCATGTCCGGTGCGATGCCAGGGCCGTTATCCTTGAAATTGACGGTTATGGCGGGGGTCTGTCCGGGATCCTCAACGAGGCGCAGCGTGAGGGTGATTTCGGGGTTGGGTGTGACGGCCAGAGCCTCTTTGGAGTTTGTCAGGATGTGGCTGAACGCTTCAATGAGGGCACGGTCATCGCCCTGGATGGTGGGCAGGGTGTCCGGGGCGGAAACGGTGACGCGGATCTTGGAAGGCGGCTCAGTCGGGAAGACGCGGGCACAGGCTGAGGCAATACAGGCTTGAAGTTGGATGGCTTTGAAAGTGAGAGCCGGGGGATGGGCGAAGGCATGGATCTGATCTACGATGCTATTTAACCGCTCGACCTCGGATGAAACGAGATCCTTGAATTCATGTTGGAACTCCGTGTCCTGGTAGCGTTCCGGAAGGAGCTGGGCAAAGGTTTTAATGGCGACGAGGGGATTGCGAACCTCGTGCGACATGCTGGCTGCCAATTCGGCCCAGAAGGTGGCGCGATCCAGGCGATCCTCCTTTTCCTTCATATTTTTTTGGTCGGTGATGTCCTGAAGCACTACCACGGCATCCAGGCATCGGGCAGGAGAAGACAGTCTGCGGGTGCGGGCCGTGAAGGAGCGTTGCGTGGTGGACTCCATCCACTCGCCGGATTGAGGGGTGCCGCTTTCCCCGAGTGTTCGTCGGAGCAGGTCGGCTAGGCGGATTCCCAGTCCCTCAATGGGACGGCCAACGGCAACGGCGGCCTGGATGCCGAGGAGGCTCTGGGCGGTTTCGTTATACCACCGGACAATGCCGTCATCATCCACGGCGATGATCCCGTTTGGAATGGAATGCAGGAGGGTTTCCGCCAGGGTTTTTTGAATGGTGATTTCCTCATAGAGCAGGGCGTTTTCCAGTGTTGTGGAAACGCACTCGGTCAGGGTGATGAGTTTGTGAAGGTGCCGGTCGTCAAACGGCAGGCCGGTGGCCAGATGCCCCACAAAGAGCCAGCCCATGATCCGGTCCCGGGATTGGAGCGGAATCAGTATTTCAGCCCCCATCTGATCCAGAAGATCCTGTAACATCAACCGGGTGGTGGGATTTCGTACATGGGTAAGATTGGTGCGGGTGACAGCGTGGGAATGGTTTGCCAGCCACAGGACTTGAGGATGGGTTTCCGAGTATTCCAGACTAGAAGAGGACTCGAGGCAGCGAAGACCTGCCCGGAGCCGGTAGGATGCAACATCCCGGGTGCGGCAAAAAATCCCCACACGGGAAACCCGGAGGGATCCCGCCACTTCGTCAACCAGTCGGTGCAGGAGGGTTTCCACATGGGTGAAATGACGTAAGGCGGCCGAAAAATCTCGGATATCCAGGGACGAATCCGTGTCTGGTTGAGGGAGGTGGTGGGCGACTTCGGTCATGGCGTTGAGCCGGAGGGTTTCCTGCCGGAGCAGTCGATTTTCGCCCGCTAGTTCGAGATGGGCCAGTGCCTGCTGAACAAGATGGGTCAAGCGTTGGCAACTCACATCACTGGCTTCCAGGGCATAAACGCCCTGCCGGGCGGCCTCAAGCATGGGGTCGGAAGTAGCGGTTCCAAAGACGATGACCAGGGTGTTGGGATAGCGATGGCTGAGGGTGCTCAACAGATCCAGGGCGCCCGTTGTTTGAAGATCGAGCAATACAAGACTGGCGGGGTGTTGTTCCAGAAAGCCCTGAAGTAAAGGCTGCGTTTCGAAGGGATGAAGCAACATCAGAGGCGACAGGAAAGCGCCGATGCGGGTTGCCCAGGGAGTATCGGACGTGTAGAGCAAACAGGATGAGTGTGCGGTCATGACGGCTTTGCCTCCTCGATTAGGGGAAATGTCAGGATGAATGTAGTGCCCTGTCCGACCTGGCTCTGGATATCAATACTTCCGTTATGTTCATGAATGATGCCATGGGCCACCGAAAGGCCCAAGCCTGTTCCCTGGCTCTTGGTGGTAAAGAAGGGGTCGAAAACATGGGAGAGATTTTCAGGGGCAATTCCGGAACCGGTGTCCTGGATGGAGACCCGGATGGCGGGGTTGTGATGAGTCCCGTTTTCCCTGATACGGGAGGGGTGCAGGGTGGTGACCGTCAGGGTTCCGCCGTCCGGCATCGACTCGATGGCGTTCAGAAGGAAGTTGACGAAAGCCTGGCCGAGTTGGTCTCCATCGGCGTAGATCCGGTCTGAGTCCAGGGTGAATGAAGCAACGAGCTGAATGTTTTTGGTGCGCAATTGTTGCTGGAGGAGTTTGAGGGTGTTGCTCAGGATTTCATGGAGTGAGGAGGGGGCCAGTACCGGTTTGGAGGGACGTGAAAACCGGAGGAGTTGGTTGACGATGGAGTCAATGCGTTTAACTTCGCCGCCCACCAGCGAGGAGAACGTGTCCCGGAAATCAGCGTCATCATAACGCTCGGGAAGGAGCTGGGTGAACGTTTTAATGGAGACAAGCGGATTTTTGATTTCGTGCGCCATGCCTGCTGCCAGGGTTCCCAGACTGGCCAGGCGATCGGTACGGCGAACCTGGAGTTCCAATTGCCGGACCGTGGACAGGTCGGTGATGACCAGAAAGGCGCCGAGCATCGTTCCGGAATGGCCATAAAAGACAGAACTGCTCACGCGGATAGGAATGGGATCGCCGGAGGGGAGGGAAAGGGAGACTTCCTGGTCGCGGATTCCTTCGCTGTGGGCAATGGTGTCGGTGAGGAGCGTTGCCAGGGCGGGGGGAAGGGTAAACAGGGAGTGGTCCACGGTCTTATCCAGGGGCAGTTGAGTGATGCGTTGAGCCTCGCGGTTGAAGACGGTGATTTTACCGTCCTGATTGGCGGCGATGACCCCGCTGACCAGGTTATCGACCAGGATATCGTTGTAGATTTTTCCATCCTGAAGTTGCGTGTAGAGCCGGGCGTTATTGAGTGCCACGGCGAGGTGGTTGCAGAGAAGCTGGACGGCCTGTTGTTCGGGAGCTCCGTAGATGGTTCCCGAGAGCCGTGGGCCAAGGAGGACGAGTCCCTCCAATCCCTCCTGGGAACGCAGGCCGACCGCCGCCGCGAACCCGTTTTCCTCCAGCAGACGACACGCTTTTGTGATATGGGCATCAGATTTCATCCGGTACAGGAGTTCCGGAACGAGAGTGCCTTCAGTCTGGAAAAGGACAGCGGGAAGGGGGCTGTCCGCAGGGAAGGAGAGGCCCGGCGGATGCTCGGTGATGGGGAACCGTTGTTCATGATTTCCGGAAACATTAATCAGAATGCAGACTCGGTCCGTTCCCACAGTGGCCATCATCAGGGTCGAGAATTTTTCGAGCAGGGTGTCAAGTGTATTGATAGAGCGTAGAAGGGTATTGGCCGAATGCGCGAGTTGATTCATGTCGAGGGGGGCGAGGTGTACAAACAGGCGGCTGGCCAATCGCTGCATCAATCCATTGGCGGGTGCCAGGGAAATCGCCACAACCAGGGAGGCGACAAAATAAGGGAGGGACGTGAAGGGAACCCAAATCGCTTCGAGTATCCGGTTCAGGAGTGCCCAGACGCCGGCGTACAGGGCCACCAGATAGACAAGGAGTAGTGCATAGGCGGTCAACCTGCGCATGATGTAGGCCACATCCATGATGCGGCGGGTGGCAATTCCATAGGCGATGACCACATACAGGCAGATGACAGACAGGGGCGTGAATTGGACGGATTGGGAGTTTTCGGTAATAACCGGAATCACCAGTGCGGTGAAAATGCCAATGAAGATACTGGAGCCGCTGCCCAGAAGAATGAATTGCAGTTCAGTTTTCTGGATGCCGCGTGTCTTCCTGAGATCACAGGTAAACCGGTGGATCAGCAGGCCCATGTTGATGATCTGGAATGCGCTGTAGAGCGGGAAGGCCGCACTATAGACGGGATCCGGGATGATATGCGAAGTCACCCCGGCGAGGGAAGGGGTTGCGCCCAGGACGAAAAGATGGGTCAGCGAAACTGCGGCGATAATCAACGAGGCCATCAACCAGAGAGGAGACTGGGTCAGGATCCACCACCGGGATTTTTCGGGGTGCATGATGGAGACCCGGAGCCAGTCAAATGAGAGCGGAATCATGGCTCCGGCCATCATGCAGCCACGCACACACATGGCGACGGTCTTCACATCGGGGTAGAGGAATGCGATGGCCATGAAGATCAGCCAGGTCGTCAGCAGGATGGACAGCATGAGGAAAAACTGGTTTGTCCTTCGTCGCGGATTGGTGAGGAAGACGAAGACCCCGATGAAAAAACTGATCGCAATGCCCAAAAAATGAGCGGTGGAAATCAGGGTCATGAGGGATTCACCCTTTCCAGAACAAGGCAGCTATTGCCTCCTCCCAACCCGTGTGAATTCACCAGAATACAGTTCAGGCGGGAGGCGCGCGGAGTTTTGGGGGTGTAATGGAGGTCACAGTCAGGGTCAGCCTTCTCGAGGTTTGCGGTGGGAGGGATCATTCCGTCACGGATGGCCAGAGAGCAGGCGATGAGTTGAAATGGGCCTGCTGCGGAGAGGGGATTGCCCGTGACGCCCTTGATGGAGCTGATGGGGATTGTGTAGGCAAGCTCCCCGAACACGGACTTTATCATGCGGGTTTCACTGCGATCCATGACGGGATGGCCGGGGCCATGCGCACAAATATAGTCCACATTCGAGGGGCGTCGGCCCGCATTGGCCAGTGCTTCCCCCATGGTTGCATCCAGGCCTGAACCGGAGACTACCGGATCCGTGTCAAAACGCGTGGCGAAGCCGGTAATTTCGAGATAGGGTTTTGCGTTTCGGGCGAGGGCGTGGGTGAGACTTTCAAGGATCACGATGCCCGCGCCTTCGGAGATGACGCCTGAGTCGCTATCCGCATCGAAGGGGCGGCTGGCCTTTTCAGGGGTTTCATTGCGCAATGAAACCAGACCGGCCTTGGCGAGGCAGGCAAACGTCAGGGGATTGATGGGCGCGTCAGTCCCTCCGCAGACCACCACGTCTGCCCGGCCGCTCCGGATCAGGTCTGCGGCCGCCCCGATCGCATCGAGGCCTGCCGCACACGCCGAGGCCATGGTCGTGGCGCGGGTGAGTAGCGGGAAGTGCAGGGCGAGGGTGCTTGCGGCTTGATGGGGTTGACAGGCATTGACGATATGTGAGGGAACCCGGGTGGGGCCCCGACCGGCCATTCTTTCCATGCCGTGCTCGATGACTTCGATGGCGCTGGAACTGACTCCCAGGATCAGCGGCACCGCCTTGTCTGAGAGCAGGGTTTCTCGGGACAAATTGGCATCCTGAAAAGCTTGTTCGGTAGCGGCGAGCGCCATCTGAGTCTGGCGAGCGAGGCGCTTCGGATTTATTCCCGGACGCAAATGAAGAATCGCATCAAAGTCGCTCACTTCCCCCGCGATTTGGCAGGAGTGTTTGCTGGCATCAAAAAGCGTGATCGTTTTTATGCCGCTTCGGCATTCAAGGAGGGAAGACCAAAAAGCCTCAGTCCCAATTCCATTGGGAGCCACAACGCCAAGGCCGGTCACCACCACTCTATTCCGGCTCACTATTCGGTTTGTCTCCATAGTGAAAAGTTGAATCTACTCGAATTGTGCATAAGTATCAAAATAATGCAAATATTATTAACAGAAAATGTACATAAACGGACAACTGTTCATTATTGATCTGCACATAATTGTACAGCACGCTACATGAATGGTGTCAAAGTTGATTGATCCACAACATATTGATTGAAACGACTTGGCACTGTCGATGCTATTGAAAGTTGGCCATTAGAGAACACTAAACAACGGAGGAAGTATAATGAAGACAACGGGATATGTAGGTTTGATTGCCGGGTTGGCCGTCGTGTGTACTGGATCGTGGGTATTGGCCAATGGATTCAGGAATCCCCCCGCAGGGGCGGAAGCCTTGGGGCGGGTGGGTGGAAAAATTGCCCAAGTGGATGATGCCTCGGCGGTGGAGCATAATCCGGCCAACCTTGCGGAAATCAAGGAAGCTCAGGTTATGGGGTCGGTCACGATCATTAACACGGGCACGAAGTTCCATTCGCCGATGGGAACGGCCTCAACCGAGGATTCCTGGAAGGTTCTTCCCAATTTCTTTGTGGCTTTGCCGTCATCGAACCACAACTTTACCGCCGGCCTGGGAATTACGACCCCGTTCGGACAGTCTACCGTTTGGGACAAAACTAGCGCATTCCGCTATACGGCCCCTTACTCGGCGGAATTGACGGTGATCAACATCAATCCCACTCTTGCGACCAAACTGGGTGAAAAGGTTTCCGTCGCCGCTGGACTGGATATGTATCTGTCGCGGTTGGATATGAAGCAGGTTCTGCCGTGGTCCCTGCTCACAGGAGGCGCCCTTCCGGATGGCACGGCGCACCTTCAGGGGGATGGTGCGGGAGTGGGGGGGAATGTCGCCGCAACGTATCACCCGACCAAGGCCCAATCCCTGGCCCTGACGTACCGGTCACCGGTCAAGGTGGACTATGATGGCGACGGTGAATTCAGTGGGGCGCAGGCGGTGGGGATGAGCCCCTCGAGTGATTTTGAGTCTTCCATCGAGTTCCCCACTATCGTGGGACTTGGCTATGGCATTGAATTGTCTGATACGGTCCGGATCGAGGCGGATGTGGAGTGGATTGAGTTCTCGCGATATGACTCCCTGACTCTTGATGCGGGCAACAGCAATCCGTTATTGAACGGCCCGACCTCCCCCAATCCCCGCGCCCCGTTGGTGGTGCGTCAAAACTGGAAAGATACCTGGACGTTCGGGGCGGGGGCGGATTGGAAAGTGGCCGAAGCGCTGACGTTACGCGCCGGCTATATTTTCCTTCAAAGCCCGGTGCCTGAAGAAACTCTGGCGCCCACACTGCCTGATGCAGACCGGCATGTTGTCACCCTGGGCGCAGGCTGGCATCGTGGCCCAGATCGGATTGATCTTGCCTATGGTTATAGCATCATTGGAGATCGGGACGTGATGAAGAACCAGAATCCCGCGTATAACGGAACATACGAAACCACCTCGCACCTCATGAGTGTATCCTATGTGCGCTCATTCTAATGCCGATGGCGCCGCCCCCGTGGCCCTGCCTAAGGTGCTGGTGATTGATGACGAGCGTGGGCCGCGGGAAAGCCTCCGGATTCTTCTGAAGCCGGAGTATCAGGTATTGTGTGCGGAATCGGTGGACGACGGCATTGCACTGCTCAAGGAACATCAACCGGATACGGTGGTCATGGATATCCGAATGCCGGGCAAAAATGGAATCGAAGGGCTGAAGGCAATCCGGGAGATTGATGGAGTGGTCTCCATCATCATGTTTACCGGGTTTGGTGCCCTGGAGACAGCGCAGGAGGCAATCCGACTGGGTGCCAATGAATACATCAAGAAACCGTTTGATGCGTTCGAAATTCGGGAAATCATCCGGAATCGCGTTGGGCGCACCCAGCAGGAGCGTCGGCGACAGCATGTGGAAACGGATTTGGGGCGGATGAACGAAGACCTCAAGAATGAGCTTGTCCGAAACGAACGTCTGGCCACGCTGGGACAGAAGTCGGCGGAATTGGTTCATGATCTTAGAAATCCGCTGACATCAATCATGGGATATCTCGGATTGCTTTCGGAATGGGTTAAGAATCCTGCAGGCGCCCCGGGGCAAAATCCGGAGAACCCCTCGGACTATATCGGGATCATCGAGGAAAACGCCATGCTGTGCAAAAACCTGTCCGAGATGTGGTTGAATGTCAGCCGGGGCTCCCTGCATAGGACGCCTGTGAAACTGGGGAGTTTGCTTCAATTCGTTCTGAAAGACAGTCGGGTGGTGGCCGGAGAACATGAGGTGACGGTGTCGGCGGATATTGGAACGCCTGAGCCCGTGATTGAGGCCGACCAGGTTCAACTTACCCGCGCGATCCAAAATCTGGCCACCAACGCCATTCATGCGGTTTACTCCAAAAAGGGATGGGTTCGAATCGTATGCCGGGAGACTGGGAGTGGTGTTGAAATCGCTGTGGAGGACAATGGTCACGGGATGGATGAGGATCAGATCCGGAAAGTCTGCGAACCTTTTTATACCACGAAAAATAAACACGGGGGAACGGGGTTGGGGATGTTTATAGCCCGGCAGGTGGCGGAGGCTCATGGCGGAACGCTTCGAATCACGAGCCAGCCTGGACAAGGAACCCAGATTACGATTTCAATTCCGCACCAGCCTGGTTGATGGAACCTACCAGAGACTGGATGGTGGCCGTGTCACCCGCATAGAAGGCTCCCAGGCTGCGATCCCGGAAGGCAACGGGGTCGAGTCCGGCCAATTTGCTCATCAGGTAATTCTCGTCGGAAATGGAAGTGGGAATGCCGAGAGTGCCCACCTGTTTCGAAAAGACGCTGGTTCGGTTCAGGGTTTGACGGTAGGAATGCCCGTCAAGGCTGATGGGGAGCGGCGCCCAGAAACGGGGCGGCAATTGGAGTTTTAGTTTCCACGTTAACCCAATCTCAAGATACTGTTTCGAGAATTTGAATCCGTAAGCTTCCGGATCTGCAAACCAGCGGGTTCTGGGCATTAAAACCGGGGGTTGCAGAGTAATGGAGCCCAGATGGAGATGGCGAAGGAGTTCAATCGTCTCGGCGGCGGAACCGGCGTCATCGCCCGGCGCCGGAAAAATGAGGCTTCCCACAGTGAACAGCCCCGCCTGGTTTGCCCGCTGGAGTGTCTCGGTGATTTCAGCGGTGGAGATCCGTTTCCGGAGGCGATCCAGGATCCGCTGACTGCCGGACTCAATTCCAAAAAACAGGGCAACACAGCCCGACTGACGGATCAGGGCGAAGTCCGCTTCTCCGCTATGATGGATGTGGGCGAATGATGCATACTGAAAGGAAAGATTCTGCCGGATGACTTCTGTGGCAAAGGCGTTCAGCAGGGAATACGGGGTACAGGAGCCTGCGAACCGGAAGGCCCGGAACCCGTAATCGCTCTGGAGCCGGTGGACTTCCTGGAGAAGCCGGTCAATGCTTTTCAGGCGGACCGTGCGATGGCTCTTGACGGGGTGGATGCAGAAGGCACATTCGTTGCGACAGCCGCGGCTTTCGTCAATCACGATGATCTTGATTTTCTCGTCGCCCGCCATGGCGGGATACACGGCAGGATCATAGATCGGCATCGGGAGCTGGTTGAGATCCTTGACCATGGTTTCCTCGGTCATCTGGATGCCGTCCTTGCCGGCGTAAATCAAATTTGGAATTCCGGGATAAGATCCGGTGTTGGCGCCCTCGGCAAGAAGATGGCGGAGCGTATCCTCGCCTTCGCCATAGATCAGGGCATCGAACGTTGGATAGTGATTTAGGATGCGAGCCTGGAAAAGGTCAACATGGGGCCCCCCGCCGAAGATCATGACATGGGGGCATTCCCGGCGTAGTCGTGCGGCCAGTGTGGCCGAACCAATCAGTCCGTCCCCGTTCCAAAGTTTGAAGCCAACCGCCTCAATGTTTTTGTGCCGGATATGGGCGATCAGTTCATCGCCAATTTCAGCCACAGCCTTGTCCTGAAGCGCCTGACGTTCCTTTTCCGCGCCGGGCAGTGTGGCCAGGGTGGCCAATTTCCGAAGGGAGGGAAGGAGGCCGCGGTCAGGGGCTTTCAGTGTGTTCCAGGCCCGTGTCAGGTGGGCTTGAAGGGGGATTGAGGTCATCCGGGCGACTGACTTCACGGTGCTGTAGTCGAGAATTTCGACGTCCCCGCCGCCGGCGATGATGATGCCGGCCAGATTGGCGAGGCCGTTATCAGGCATCAGGCTGCTGGGGGTGAGCGGATACCCCGCATAGTTCACCAACAGCCAGCGATTCAATCGTCCCGTCGTCATGTCTCGCGGCCTTCCTAAAATGGGCACAAGAGATCGTTTTCAAAAAGCTTTCGCACCATCACCACATCCAGAGTGTGGCCGGCTTTATAGGAATACACATCGCCGACGAACCGTCCGGTGTCGATCAAGGCGATGGCCGCCACCAGATCCAGAATGGCGCGATGCCAGACGGCTTCCAATGCCTTTCCGTTGTGGAACATCGTGGGGGTGTTGTAATAGCTTCGCCGCCCGGCGACCAGGATGTTTTTGTTGGTGTAGCCGAGGTTCCGGACATCCGCGAAAAGATTGCCGATGGTTTTGGTGAACAGCATCTGCGTGAAGGAGCAGTTGGTGCGGGCGAGCGAGCCGTAGCGCCCGGTTTCCGGGGTGAGTCGGAGACGCAGGCGTTGCTTTCCGATGGCGGTTTTGAAATTGACTCCGACATCCAGGTTCAGCGCGGGAACCTTGTCCGTGCAGGGTTTGAATACGAGAAAACTGCCGTTGGGCGCCAGCATGGCGACGGGCTTTTTGACGGTTACATAGTGAGTGGGTTGGCTCGTTTTTTTGACACCGGCCTGTTCGATGGCCTCCACGAGATCCATGCTGCCCCGGTCAAACAGCGGCGGATCACCCGAATCCATGCGGATCATCAGGTTATCCACGTTCAAGGCAAGGCGCAGGGCGACGATATGTTCAACCATACGCATGTAATTGTGGGGTGAGCCGCTGCAGAGGACGATATTGCGCTGGGTGGTCCAGACATTGTTGGCCGCCACCTTGATGGGCATGGCGTCTGGCAGGTCGGTGCGGTCGAACCACCAGCCCCCGGTGGTTGAAGGTTCAAGGTGGAGGGTGCGCTGGGCGCGTCCGAAAAAGGTGCCGGGACCGGTGACGGAGACCGGCCTGCTGAGGGTGGTCTGAAAACGGTCGGCCTCGGTGAGTTCAGGAATCCACTCCTGATCCACCGGCTGCGTTTGAAACGCCTCGAACTGGCGATCCATCAGGGCCGACTCTCCCTGTAACAAGGTTCCGTAAGAAGTATGGGGCATGATATTTTTTCTCCGTCGCGTTGACCCAGTGAAGACAAACCACGCGGGAAAGTCAAGAAACACGCATTCCTCCGGCTTGCAACCGGAGCCTTAAAACAATAAGTTCCGGAGCGAGCCACTAGCGGAGGAGCGTTTTATGAAGATCACATTGATTTGCCCGACGTTCTATACCCCCAATGGGGATCTGTTCCGGCCGGCGAAAGCGATGATGCCGCCGCTCACGCCGCTTTTCCTGGCGGGCCTTGTGCCTCCGCGTCATTCGGTATCCGTTGTGGACGAGGCGATCCAGGCTCTCAATTTTGACGATCCGGTGGATTTGGTCGGCATCACATCCACGAGTATCAATATCCGGCGCGCTTACGAAATTGCGGACGAGTACCGTCGCCGCGGGGTGAAGGTCGTCATGGGAGGAATCCATGTCTCAACACTTCCCGAAGAGGCGATGGAGCACGTGGATGCAGTGGTGCTGGGCGAGGCCGAGGATTCCTGGCCTGAGTTGTTGGACGATGTCGAGCGTGGGACGCTCCGGAAATCGTACAATCGGCCGGCGCGTGAGTCTCTGGAAGGATTGCCTTTTCCCCGTTACGATCTGATCGCGGCGGATCGCTATGTCAAACTTCCGTTCAGCGATCTTCCCATGCTGCCGGTTCAGACGACGCGGGGGTGCCCCCATAATTGTGATTTTTGCAGCGTGACCCGGTTCTGGGGGAAACGGATCCGGTTCCGGCCGATTCCTGAGGTTGTCGCCGAGATCAAGGCCAGCAAGGGGAGGGCCATTTTCTTTACGGACGACAATTTTTTTGCCAATCCCAAAAGAACCCAGGAACTTTGCGAGGCTCTGGAGCCGCTGAAAATCCGGTTCATGTGTCAGATCGATACCACGGCCCGCCAGCGGGACGAATTGGTCCGGGCAACCGCCCGCGCGGGGTGTTTTATGGCGTTCATCGGGGTTGAGAGTCTGGATCCCCGCAGTCTTGCTGAATTCAACAAGCAATTCAACAAGCCGGATGAATACGCCAATCTGATCCAGATGCTCCGCAAGCATTCGATCGGAGTGTATGCCAGCATCATGTTCGGACTGGAGCACGACGATTCGCACACCGTGGACACAACCGTGGATTTCCTGATTCAGAACAAAGTGGATCTGGCCGCCTTTTTTCGCCTGACCCCCTTCCCAGGAACCGCCTTGTTCGGGCGAATGAAGGAACGGAATCAGCTTGTTGATAACCAGTGGTGGCTTCATCTCGGAACGGGGATCCGGTCGCTCGTCAAATATGCCGACAAGCCGTGCATTTCGGATGCACTGGTCAAGCAGGCCAACAAACGATTCTATTCGATAGGGTCTATCGTGCGGCGTTACACCCGTCGCCACCGGATGAGACTGATTCCCCTATTGTTGAACCTGAATTCCAGGAAAAAAATGCTCAGCTCCGACGGCAGCTGTAGTTTCTAGGCGGCGGAGCCATGAAAAGACGCATCAAAATCACCCTGCCTCCGGGGCAGAAAGAAGTCGTTCTTCTGGATTTTCTGGCGAGCCGGTTCACCTACCACACCCGGGATCAATGGAATGAGCGGATTGCGGAACAGCGGGTTCTTGTGAATGATCATGCGGCGGCGGCCGACCGGGTTTTGCTGGCTGGCGAAACGGTGGAGTTCATTGCGCAGGATGTCACGGAACCCCCGGTGTGTTTTGATATTGCCGTTGTCTTTGAAGATTATGACCTGATGGTCATCAACAAGCCGGCGAACCTGCCCTGCCATCCTGCCGGGCGCTATTTCAACCATACGTTGTGGGCACTCCTCAAGACGCGCCATTGTCTGGAGGCTCCCATTCTGGTGAACCGGCTTGATCGGGAAACATCGGGATTACTTGTTGTGGCGAAGCATCCCGGGGTGGAAGCCAGGTGCCGCGCCCAGTTTGCCCGGCGGCAAGTGGTGAAGCGCTATATCGTTCTTGTGGAGGGACTTTTCCCCGACTCGCTCCAGGCGCGGGGCTGGATGAGACCCGACCCGGAATCCGGGGTTCATAAAAGGCGACGATTTGAGCCCTCAGCCCTGAACCC
>JBAXMJ010000009.1:0-38984 GCA_037134355.1 bacterium
GCCCAGTTCAACACATCCACTCTATTTGCTCAAGTTATTTCTGCGCGACTCCTAATCATGGCCTCCCCGTTTTTATCCTCGCCATGATGTCGTTCCTTCCATGCCCTCAAAATCCCAGGGGGCTCAGGGGGACAGCGTCCCCCTCACATCATTTACCGCGACAATCAGTCCATCATTTACCGTGATCGCTCTCATTATCCCAACAACGAAATCCGGGAAAAATCCGCGTCCGTCAGGCCTCGGCACATTGACCGACCACGGCTGCTGCGGTGAATTACGGAGCCACCAGCGCACCACGCCCAAGTTATCGCCATCAAGCCACTGCGCAAAGGCACGCGGCGCATCGAAGCCCAAGGCCACCGCCATCTTGAAGACAAGCACCTCGCGTGTCATGTCATGCGCAAGCGCAAGTAAGCCATCGTCCGGTTCTTTAGCGGTATGAACCGCGATTTGCTCTTCGGTAAACCCCAAATTCAGCAACTTCTCCTTCACGCGCTGTACGCTTTTTTCCGTCCGCTCATCAGCTTCATCGTCGCGTGAATCCACCTGCACCAGGAGCAACGGCGTAAAGTCCGCTCCCGCCTCCGCTAAGGCCGCTTTAATGCCCCGGTGAGCCCCCACCGCGTCACGAAGTGCCAACCCTTCCAAATCCACCAATCTGGCCTTCTCGGGCTCGATCACGTAAGCCGCACATCGGACGCCAACCTTGATCAAGCCGGCCTCCACCGCGTCTTCGCGCCCAATGCGAATCCGCTGTTCCGGCACGATACCCATCTTCTCCTCGAAGGTCTCCAGCATCTTGTCGTCGGGCGTAGCGGTGATCAGTAATGCATAGTCCGGTGCAAGCACATCCCGGAAGAAGGTGCCCGCCTGAGTCTGTCCATGGAAACTGTGATGAGCCTCGTCCACCACCACGCCAATGCGGAAGCCCCGCTCACGCAGTTTTTGCACCAGCATATCCACCGAATCGGTGTTCTCGGTGACTTTGCGCACATTGCGCCGATCCAAGACCCGCGTGGCCACCGTCTGCCAGGTCGTGACGAACACATCGCCCGCCTCGCTATCTTCCAGAATCCGGTCATCCGCCAGTTCGCGCAACCGCAACCCTGCAAATTGGTCGCCCAGAAATGCCTTGGTCTGCCCACTCGGCAGGGTTCAAATGGTCATATTTCGGCATGAGTTCACTACGATGTTGCAACAGCTCAACCCCTTATTCCTTGCTAACCCGGCGCATTGGACAAACCACATCAAGCCACCTCAAAATTTCTGGCGGCACCAAGGATCTACCTCCAACGCGCAAGTCAAACGGAACGGCTTCCTTCATTTGAAGGCGGCACAAGGTAAATGCTTCTTCTGGCTTTCGGCTGTTATCCACCAGGAGTGCCGCATCCGCCACCGTCAGGGCATGGGCAATCGCTTCTTGCGTGCGAGGAAACCTTGAAAGCAATTTATTGATCGAGACATCGTGCCCGGAACTTCCCTTGTTCGCGACACGCATTTTGACGCGCGCAATCGATAATTCGACACTGGCCAGCCCGACAAAAAGCAACAGGACAAAATATCCTTCCCCCTGAAGTTGCCGGATCTTGTCAATCTTCGATTCCACAATCCGTCCACTGGTGTCTTTTCTTAGATGTGAAAAGACAGTTTCCATTGCGAACGGAACCTTCTTTTCAATGGCTTGGGCAACGAAAGCCTCAACCCCTTTTTGAGCCACTTGCATCCAACTCGCGTGATTATCACGAATTTGAACGGCCCATGCAGGCAGAGATTGTCCGGGTTTCGGCTCCGGCAGAAGCGACAACATCATACGATCAGCGTTAATCAACGGGATTTCGAGCGCATCAACGAGATGGCTGTACCATAACGTTGATTTGCCCGAACCGTTATGCCCGGCGAGAATGACCGCAAGCGGGCGTTTGGTTCTCTTCAATTCCGTCGCTATGCCCGACACCACCGCTCGTAGATGACCTTCCGTCATTTGCAAACCACGAAATCACCTTTTTCAAAGCGAACACGTTCCCTCCTGCCAGCCACCTTCCGGATGAGATACTTCGGATCCTTTGGGTCGGCATAAAAAACAGGAACACCTTTCCCGAGCGAAAGGATAACTCCGGGTTTCTGGATACGGTTCAGGAGCTTTCCCATCACCACTTGCCCAACTTGGACATTGTGTCTAACCTCAGCCATCGTCGAGGGAATGACTTCTACAGTGACAGATCCAAAAGTAACCGTTTTATGCTTCTTTTCCCCAACGGATGTTCTGTATCCGCGCGGCATTTTCCGTTTTGTTCGCGATGCTTTTTGGGTCATAACAATTACCCTACGTCATTCATCCGTTTTGTGGAGTCGAATAAACGGTACTGCTTACGAAATCCGCATCGGCATCAGCACGTAAATAAACGGAACATCGCACTTGATGACACCGGGGCTCAACTCATCGGTCAATTCGACATAAATCTCGTCGTTTACCAGGTTCCGAAGGGGTTCCATGATGTATTCCGGATTAAAGGCCACCTGAATTTCCTTGGCATTATACTTAATGGCCATGGATTCGTGGGCTTCACCGACATCCGGGGATGATGCGCTGATTTTCAGCTTGTTCTTCCCGAAGGTCAACTTGATCGAGCTGGATTTCTCGCTGGTCAGGAGCGCCACGCGCTTCAGAGCCGTCAATAATACTTCGCGATCCACGGCAATCCGCTGTTCACACTGCGCCGGAATCACCTGGCGGAAGTTCGGATAGGTTCCTTCAATCAGCTTGGTCATCAGCATGACATCATCAAACTCAAAACTGGCCTGATTTTTTCCGGCATGGATCTTGACTGAACCCTCATCCTTCAAAATCCGGATCAATTCGATGACCGCCTTGGTGGGCACAATGATTTCACATTCCGCTTCTTTCGGAAATTCCACTTCATTTTCCGTCAGTGCCAGACGCCGCCCATCCGTGGCTACAAGGGTTAATTTGCTTCCCTTGAAGCTCATCAGGGTTCCATTCAGGATAAACCGTGTTTCATCCGTGGATGCGGCGTAAAAGGTCTTCTGAAGCATATCCTTGAGAATTTTCTGATCCAGAGTGAACGTATGACCCTCTTCACTCTTTGCCACAGTTGGAAATTCATCATCCGGCAGACCGTTAATCTTGAAAAAGGCAGACCCGCACGTAATGGAGGCGGCATTTTTGTCATCAATTTCAATTTCAATATTATCCGTGGGAAGTTCCCTGATAATGCTGAGCAACCGCCTGGCTGGGAGTGTTGTGGCCCCGGATTGCGTAATCTGGGTCTCCACCGCACAACGCATGGTCACTTCCATGTCCGTGGTGGTCATCCAGAGTTTGTTTTCTTTGGCTTCCAGAAGGACGTTGGAAAGAACAGGCAGGGTAGGTCTGACATTCACTACACCATGCACCATTTGAAGTCCCGTCATGACAGCATTTTTACTAATGACCAGTTTCATCGATCCTCCTGACACACTATCAACACTTGAAGAATATTATTCTTATTCTATTTATCTAAAAACTATCCGTATTATACCCTGTCAACAACGTCAATAACTTCAAAACAGCCATGGTTTGCCTGAAAACAGGACTCGGAAAATCCGATGCGCCTGTTCATGACACCCACCAATACTTTGAAGACAACAGTTGATAACATGCTTCTCCGGACTTACCAACACCATTTCTGCAAGTTATAAACACAGTTGTCAACTTTTCTTCTCCAGAACTCGGGAGAGGTGCGACACGGTCTGCCTGAGCTCCGAATTCGTTTCCATTTTCTTCTCCACGAGACGGCACGCGTGAAGGATGGTTGCGTGGGTTTTCCCGAAGGCGCTTCCAATTTCGGGAAGGGACGACGGTGTGAGCGAGCGGCAGAGATACATGGCGACCTGTCGGGGCATGGTGATGACAGCCGGCCGGCGCTTGCTGGTCATATCGACGAGTCTGATATCGTAATAGTCCGCCACCGTCTTCATGATCTGCTCGAAGGTAAGGTCCTCCTGCTTTTCCTGGTCCAGGGTATCACGTAGCAGGGTTTCGAGGTCCTGAATGGTCAGGGGGCGGTTAATCAGCGATGCGTAGGAGGTGGCCCGGATGAGAGCCCCTTCCAGGCGGCGGATATTGGACCGGATCGTTTTGGCAATGAACAAAATGATTTCATCGGTATGTTTAAACCCGCTCAGCGCCTGCTTGTTCCGCAGGATGGCAATACGGGTTTCGAGATCCGGTGGCTGAAGCTCGGTGACCAGCCCCCATTCGAACCGGGTGACCAAACGCTGCTCCAGCCCTTGGATTTCACTAGCCGGCTTGTCGCTCGTCAGCACAATCTGCTTGTGGGCGTCGAACAGCGCGTTGAAGGTGTGAAAAAACTCCTCCTGCAGCCGTTCTTTGCCCGCCAGGAAATGAATATCGTCAATCAGCAGCAGATCCATTCCCCGGTATTTCTTGCGGAACTGAACCAGGGATTTGTTCTGTAACGCATCAATATATTCGTTGGTGAAGGTTTCAGAGGAGAGGTAGGCAATTCTCGCATTGGAGTTTTTCAGAACATGATGCCCGATTGCCTGCATCAAATGGGTTTTGCCTAGCCCGGATCCGCCGTAAATAAACAGGGGATTGTAGGCGCGGGCAGGGGATTGAGCCACGGCCAGAGCGGCCGCATGTCCAAAATTATTTGAGGAGCCCACGACGAAATCATCGAACGTAAACCGGGGATTGAAAACGGGATTGCCTCCGGTCCGGGGCGCGGCGGGATGACGGCGCGCGGAGGGCTTGATCTCAACCTCCGGTTTGACCTCCTCGGGAAGCGGCGTGGTGCGTCGCCCGATCACAAAGGTAATGGCATAGGATTCGCCGGAGACCGCAGTGACGGCCGACTGGATCAGGGAAAGATAATTCTCCTCGAGCCAGGTCTGGTAAAAATTATTGCCCACCAGTAACGAGAGCGTGTGATCTTCCAGCGCGCCGGGTTCGATGACCTCGATCCACCGGGAAAAAACATCCGGATGCAACACCGTCCGAAGATGGTCGCATGCCGCCCGCCACACTGTCTGTGCGTTATTCGCTGATCCCGTCATTCTTCCTCCTGACGGCGCTTCCAGATCCGGAAACGCCAGGACGCTTCAAATAAATCAAACACTCAAACCCGCCCCATAGGGGCCGGCATCAATTATAAGCCCGTTTTGCAGGCTCGATCCGAGTTGCTATGACTTGTTAACAGGTTGTTAACAGCCCTACACTTCTCATCTCTTTAGCCCGCTGACGCAGGACAATAGGGAAGAAAAACAAAGCAGGCAAGGGCTTTTGTGAGATTTCTTTCGATTTTGTTTCACCCACGACAGGTAGTTATTTTTTAAGAACATGCCCACAATATGTAGCGTTAATGACGCTTTACCTCTTTAAATCTAGATGAGGATTTGTGACTGGGGGTTCAGGGGGAAGGGTGGCGCGAATCTCTAACACAGTCCTAACCTATTTGTTTTGAAGGGTATGCAGACTGAAAGAAGTGAACAGCCACTTCCGGGAAGGGGTAATTCCTTCGAAAAAGGACAAAAAACGTCTTGCGCCGGATTGAAAAAAAAGCATTTGGATGCAATAAATCAGGCAGTTGGTTCGTTTAAGCATTAACCTTCAACCCTAGTTAAGGAGAGACACAATGAAAAGAATCGTGATGGTGACGGGATGTTTGTTCGGGCTTGTTGCAATGGGAGTGGCTCAGGATAAGCCTGCAGAGCCAAGAGAGAGGCGAATGGAGCGGCATGCCGGCTTGGAGATGGGCGCTATGGAGGGCGACATGCCGATGATGCAAATGCATAAGGAGCTTGATCTAACCAAAGAACAGATGAAACAAATGCGAAGCATCTTTTCAGGTTCCACAAACGAGATAACGACGCTGCGCTCCCGAATGCAGGAAGCGGCCAAGGCACAAGCGGAATTGATGAGTCAGGATATGCCGAATGAAGAGGCCGTTTTAAAGGGGGCGGATGAGATTGCTAAAATTCGTGCAGAGATTGGTCGCATCCGCGTGAAGCAAATGCTGGAGGCCCGGAAGATTCTTACCCCGGAACAGCGCGTGAAAATGCGGGACAAGATGAATGCAAGAATGGAAAAAACCCGCAAAGACGGTGGCCGGATGAAGCATCATGAGCGCGGGCCGGAAGGCGATGCCGAAGGCAAGACGAAGTAACCAGACGACAATAAAAAAACGCCCCGGAGTTTAATCCGGGGCGTTTTTTTGTCTTTCGACGGGCAGGGCCGCTTAGCCCTGAAGAGCCGCGTGGGCGGCTGACAGGCGTGCGATCGGCACGCGATACGGGCTGCAGCTCACGTAGTTCAGGCCTGTCTTGAAGCAGAACCGCACCGACTCGGGATCTCCGCCCTGTTCGCCGCAGATTCCCACTTTGAGGGCCTTCTTGGTCTGGCGTCCTTTTTCCACTGAGATCTTGATCAGCTGGCCCACGCCATCCTGGTCAATGGTCTGGAAGGGATCCGCCGGAATGATCTTCTGCTCCAGATAATCATTCATGAATCCGCCGATATCATCGCGGCTGAATCCGAAGGTCATCTGAGTCAGGTCATTCGTTCCGAACGAGAAGAAATCCGCTTCCTTCGCCATGCGGTCCGCGAGTAATGCGGCGCGGGGAATCTCGATCATCGTCCCGAACAGATACGGGATGGAGTCGATTTTCTTGCGCTGGATCACATCCTCGTAGATGCGTGTGACGATGGCTTTCTGGTGCTTCAGCTCGTTCATGTCGCAGGTGACCGGGATCATGATTTCCGGGTGGCAGTGCTTGCCGCTCTTGATGAGCTCCGCTGCCGCCTCGAAGATCGCCCGGATCTGCATTTCCGTGATCTCCGGGTAGGTGACGCCCAGCCGGACGCCGCGATGGCCCATCATGGGATTGGACTCATGAAGCGCTTCGCCGCGGGCCTGAACCTCTTTCGGGCTGATGCCGAGGCTGGTGGCCAGTTCCTTCTGCTTGATCGGGCTCTGCGGCACGAATTCATGCAGCGGCGGATCGAGCAGGCGCACGGTCACGGGCAGGCCGTCCATGGCGGCGAGCGTGGCCTTGATGTCGCTCTTCACGAAGCGGAAGAGTTTCTTCAGGACCGACGTACGCTCTTCCACGGAGGAGCTCAGGATCATCTTCCGGAGCAGGAACAAAGGTTCATCACTGCCCTTGCCGTAGAACATATGCTCCGTGCGGAACAGGCCGATGCCCTCAGCGCCAAAGGCGCGGGCCTTGCGGGCGTCTTCGGCCGTGTCGGCGTTGGCGCGCACGCCCATGGTGCGGAACTTGTCGACCATCTTCATGAACTGTTGGAAACGCGGGTTCTCCGAGGAATCCACCAGAGGCACTTTGCCGTTGTACACATGGCCACGGGTTCCGTTCAGGGTTACCAGTGCGCCTTCCTTCAGCGTCACGTTACCAACGACGAGTGTTTTCTTCTGGGCATTCACATGCATGCCGCCGGCACCGACGATACAGCACTTGCCCCAGCCGCGGGCCACGAGCGCCGCATGGCTGGTCATGCCGCCACGGGCCGTCAGGATGCCCTCGGCCGCGCGCATTCCCTCGACATCCTCGGGATTGGTTTCTTCGCGAACCAGAATGACCGTTTTGCCGGCCTTGGCTTGCGTGACGGCTTCCTGGGCAGTGAACACGATGTGGCCGCAGGCGCCGCCGGGGCCCGCGGGAAGTCCCTTGCAGAGCAACTTGGCCATGACTTCAGCCTTCGGATCCACAATCGGGTGGAGCAGTTCGTCGAGCTGCGCGGGTTTCAGGCGCAACACGGCGGTTTTCTCGTCGATCAGCTTCTCGGCCAGCATGTCCATGGACATGTTCAGGGCCGCCGTACCGGTGCGCTTTCCGCTGCGGCACTGGAGCATGTACAGCGTGCCTTCCTGAATGGTGAACTCGATATCCTGCATGTCCTTGTAATGCTTCTCAAGGGCATTGCGGATCTTGAGCAGTTCCTTGTAGATCGAGGGCATTTGCTCCTCGAGCGACTGCAGGTGCTTGTTCTGGTCGTTCTTTGTATCGTTGTTCAGGGGGCTGGGGGTCCGGATACCGGCCACCACGTCTTCGCCCTGGGCATTGATCAGCCATTCGCCGTAGAACTTGTTTTCGCCGGTGGCCGGGTTCCGCGTGAAGGCCACGCCGGTAGCGGAGGTGTTGCCCATGTTGCCGAATACCATGGCCTGCACATTGACGGCGGTACCCCAGATGTCCGGAATGGACTCAATGCGGCGGTAGGAGATTGCGCGCTTGCCGTTCCAGCTCTTGAACACGGCGCCAACGCCGCCCCACATCTGGGCCATCGGATCATCGGGGAAGGCTTTGCCGAGCGCCTTCTTGACGCGCTCTTTGAACTTCTCGCACAGGATCTTCAGGTCATCGGCCGTCATATCGGTGTCGGACTTGTAGCCCTTCTTGTCCTTGAGCTCGTGCATGATGCCTTCCAGCTGCATGCGGATACCCTTGCCCTCGGCAGGCTCGAGGCCCTCGGACTTTTCCATCACCACGTCGGAATACATCATGATCAGGCGGCGGTAGGAGTCGTACACAAAGCGCTCATTACCGGTTTTGGCGATCAGGCCCGGAATCGTCTTGGTGCACAGACCCACGTTCAGGACTGTTTCCATCATGCCCGGCATGGAGGTGCGGGCGCCGGACCGGCAGGACACCAGAAGGGGATTCTGGGGGTCGCCGAACTTCAAGCCCATATCGGCTTCCATCTGGCGAAGTGCGGCATCCACCTGTTCGGTCAGAATTTTGGGAAATCTGGATTTGTTCGCGAAGAAATCGTTGCAACAATCAGTTGAAACGGTGAACCCGGCCGGGACGGGAAGCCCCAGATGGCACATTTCGGCGAGATTCGCGCCCTTGCCGCCCAATAGATTTTTGTCACTCGCGCCACCCTCGGTTTTGCCGGGGCCGAAACTATACACATACTTCTTACCACTATTCGATGCCATCGCTACGTACTCCTGTTTATGTTTTATCGCGCCGTTTCTGCGGCGCGGATTTTCAAACTGAACCCTCAAACCCGATCATTGCGAATCCTGAGAACGGCCCGAACGCACAAAAAAACGCGCGTTCGGCATAATCCGGCCACGAGGAAAGTCGTGACTGGTGTTCGCCGACCGCGAGAAATGCGGACTGGACAACCGAACTTGAATCGCTACGATTAACCGGCGCAATATATTGCAAGCATAGTCACATCGCAAGGCGTTTCTTGCGAGTAATGAAAATGAGGAGAATCAGTTGTGAGTAAACCCTTGAGTCTGGCGGCAAACACCATTCGCGGTCTCGCGATGGACGGCGTTCAAAAAGCGAATTCAGGACATCCCGGCATGCCGATGGGAATGGCGGATGTAGCCGCCGTTCTTTTCCTGAAACATCTCAATCACTGCCCCTCCCGTCCGGATTGGGCAAACCGGGATCGATTTTTGCTATCAGGCGGACACGGCTCAATGCTGTTGTACAGCATGCTTCACCTGAGCGGGTACGCGCTGCCCATCGAGGAATTAAAGCAGTTCCGCCAATGGGGTAGCAAAACCCCGGGCCACCCCGAGTACGGCCACACCGTGGGCGTGGAAGCCACCTCCGGTCCGCTGGGGCAGGGGTGCGGCATGGGAACGGGTATGGCCTTGGCCGAGCGCATGATGGCGGCCCGTTTCAATAGCGGTGTGTATACCCCGGCGGATCACCAGACCTATGTGTTCTGCGGCGACGGAGATATGATGGAGGGCATTTCGCATGAGGTGTTCTCGTTCGCCGGTCACCTTGGCTTGAACAAGTTGGTTGTCTTTTATGATAGCAATCACATTACCATCGAGGGCGACACGGATTTGGCCTACAGCGATGATGTGCGCAAGCGCTTTGTTGGCTATAAGTGGAATGTCCTCGAAATTGACGGGCATAATTATGAGGAAATCGACAAGGCAATCCTCACCGCCAAGGCTGAGAAGGACCGCCCGACCCTGATCGTCACCCACACGCACATCGCGCACGGGTCCCCGCATTTGCATGATTCCCACAAGGCTCATGGCGAGCCCCTGGGTGTGGAAGAGATCAAAGCCACCAAGAAGGCTCTGGGTATGCCGGAAGATCAGGATTTTTATGTACCCGATGCCGTGCGTGACCTGTTTGCCGCGCGTGCCCGGGAAATGGAGTCCAAGGTTACCGGATGGGAAGCGGATTTCAAAAAGTATGCCGCCGCCTATCCCGAGCAGGCAAAATTGTGGGATGCCTGCATGAAGCAGGTTATCCCGGCCGATTTCGAGAAACAAATGCCGGTCTTTGATAAACCCGAGGCCACGCGGGTATCCTCAGGAAAAGTGATGCAGAAGATTGCCAAGGCCATGCCCTGGTTCGTGGGTGGCGCGGCGGATCTGGCACCGAGCACGAAGACGTTCCTGGACGGATTCGCTTCGGTGCTGCCGGGCAAGTTCGAGGGACGCAACATCCACTTCGGTATTCGTGAACTGGGCATGTCGGCCATTCTGAACGGAATGCAGCTTCATGGCGGATTCCGCGTGTATGGCTCGACCTTCTTTGTGTTCTCGGATTACTGCCGGCCCACGATCCGGGCGGCGGCGCTGATGAATCTGCCGACTGTGTATGTGTTTACCCACGACAGTTTCCACGTGGGCGAAGACGGCCCGACGCATGAACCCATCGAGCAGATCGCCAGCTGGCGCTGTATGCCCAATGTGTCCGTGATCAGGCCTGCCGATCCCACCGAGGCGGCCGCCGCCTGGCTCGCCGCTTTGAAAAACACGACCGGCCCGACCCTGCTCCTGATGACACGCCAGAATTTACCGGTGCTTGACCGCACGGTTTATCCGGCCGCCTCAAATCTTGAGAAGGGGGCCTACACGCTGTGGCAGAGCGGGCAGGGTAAGCCCGACCTGATTCTCATCGGGACGGGTTCCGAAGTCAGCCTCGCGCTGGATGCGGCGAAGGAATTGGCCAAGGAAGGCCGGAATATCCGGGTTGTGAGCATGCCGTCCTGGGATTTGTTCGACAAGCAGAGCCCCGAGTACCGGGCCGAGGTGTTGCCGCATGACTGCCAGAAGCGGGTGGCGGTTGAGGCCGGTTGCTCCTTTGGCTGGAGTAAGTATGTGGGCTGCCAGGGGCGGAAACTGACGGTGGATCACTTCGGCGCCTCAGCGCCGGCAAAGACCATCGCCGAGAAATTCGGTTACACCACAGCGAATGTGGTGAAACTGGCGAAGGAAGTGTTGGGCTGACAGGTTTTGATTATTCCTTGACGACAAGTTGTCATTGATTAACAATATTCCTTGATGAAATATTTCAAGGATTGATGAGTGGTTATGATAACGAAGGTAACAGGAAAAAATCAGGTCACCATACCGGTGACAATTGCAGAACAGCTCGATATTCATCGCGGGTCGCGGCTGGATTGGCGGGTTCTTGCTGATGGTCATTCGGTTGAGGTGCGGGTTTTGCCGACGCGTGGAGAAGCCGCGCGTAAACTTTGGGGTGCAGGGAGTGAGAAGGGACGCCTTGGTGCGGATGCGGTCGCCTTGCTCATCGAACAGCGCGTCCGTGACGATGAGGAGCGCGTGAAGGCCTTGGGGAACTCATGAGCGCCTATCTTCTGGACACCTCCGCAGTGGTTGCGCATTACAGGAAGGAAGTCGGCCATGCCCGTGTGCAGGCCTTGTTTGATGATGACGACGCGGTTCTGTGGATTGCCGCGCCGTCACTTCTCGAGTTAGAGGCCTGTCTTTGCGACATCGGCGTCGAAGAAGCCGTGCGACGGAAGACTGTAAATGATTATGTAGGAGAGCTCGTTCATGTCGTGACGGTTGACGAGAGAGTGGCCAGACGCGCCATGGAGATTCGCGATGCGGCGGTTGGCCGTTTACCGGCTGTGGATGCGTTGATTGCCGCCTGCGCGGCGGTTTGCGGTGCCGTGCTGGTTCACAGGGATGCGCACTTCGATTCCATTCCCCAGGAAGTATTGCCGAGCCTCAAGCTTTCGGCGCAGGACGACGACATCGCAACTTCTGTGGTCGGATCCAATCGAGTGAAAGAAGCCGGTGCGACGTACAAGACGGTTCGCGCCAGGCGGAAAGGTTCAACGGGTTCATCTCGTCCCCAGTAGCTATGGCTCGCTTTATCATACACGGCGGGAAACGACTTGGCGGTACCTACGTGCCTGGCGGCAACAAGAATGCCGTCCTGCCGATGTTGGCGGCCTGTGTTCTTACGGAGCAGCCGGTTGTGTTGGAGAATGTCCCCTTAATTGAGGATGTTCGTACGATGCTGGATCTGCTGTCCGGCATCGGGGTGGAGATCGAACTGAAGGGCCACACGGTCAGGCTTTGTGCCAAGGGGCTTCGCCGCAGCAAGCTGGATCCTGAACTGTGCCGGAAAGTACGGGCCTCTATCCTGCTGGCCGGGCCGATGGCGGCGCGGCTGGGGCGGGTGACCCTGTCCCCGCCGGGCGGTGATGTGATTGGCCGTCGTCGACTGGACACTCATTTTCTGGGATTACGGGCGCTGGGGATTGATGTGGAGGGCGGAAAGAATTTTGTGTTCCGCCGGAACCGCCTCGAAGGCACCGCAATGGTGCTGGATGAAGCGAGTGTGACCGCCACGGAGAACGTGCTCATGGCCGCAACCTTGGCCAAAGGCGAGACAACAATCTTCAATGCGGCCTGCGAACCGCACGTCACCGACCTCGCCCTGCTCCTGAATAAAATGGGAGCGCAAATCACCGGGTTGGGAACGAATCGCCTGGTCATTCGCGGCGTGGAGACGCTGGGCGGGGCGACACACACAGTGCAACCGGATTATATTGAGATCGGAAGCTTTGTGGCCGCCGCGGCGGCCACGGGCGGGGAACTGAAAGTGGGTGGCGTGGAAGCCGATCCGATGCTCATTATCAGTAAGACCTTCCAGAAACTCGGAATCAAACTCCAGTTTGACGGGGCATCGCTGACGTTACCCGCCCGCCAGACGCGGAGGATTGTCAGGGATTTCGGTTCTGCGATTCCCAAGATCGAGGATGGTCCCTGGCCGATGTTTCCCTCGGATTTGATGAGTGTGCTGCTGGTGGCGGCGACGCAGGCGAAGGGGCCGGTCCTGTTTTTTGAAAAGATGTTTGAGAGCCGGATGTATTTTGTGGATTACCTGATCGGGATGGGGGCGGGGATTGTCGTGTGCGATCCGCACCGTGTCCTGGTCACAGGCCCGTCCCGTCTGCATGGCATCAGCATGGCCAGTCCGGATATTCGCGCCGGTATGGCACTCCTCACTGCCGCTCTCTGCGCCAAGGGCGAAAGTGTCATTCACAACGCCCAGACCATTGACCGTGGTTATGAGCGCGTCGAGGAACGCCTCCGCGCCCTCGGGGCCGATATCGTGCGGGAAGAATGACCCCACCAGGAAACTCGGAAAATGCGATCGGAAGCACCTATGAATAGAATAGCCATCAGCCTCGTCGTCCTTACCCATCTTGCACTCCCGGTGATCCGTGCAGAGGATCATTCCCTTTCAAGTGAGGTCGTCCCTCTGGGCCTCTCGTCTCAGCCCATTTCGGCCATCTCCACAAATCTCATTCCCGACGGCACCAATAGGCTGTCCTTCACGCTCACTGGACCTGGGACCCGGGACTTGGCCTTGATCGCCCCCACCCGCACCTGGTTCGGTTTCGGGCAATTAAACTGGACGATGACCCTGTCCGACGGCGCCCCCACCAATGTGCAGGTACTGGTCTTCATGAAAGATTGGGATTATCTCTGGTACCAACAACTGTTGCCGGGCTATGTCGCCCCCGGAGGCCCCCGTCTCTACTCCGTCAACCTGTCGCCCGACGCTACCGCATGGGAACCGTGCGGACATCATGCCCTCTGGAATGCCCGGACCTTGATGGAGCCCCGTGAATTCGGCATCCGCGTTTTCCTCGACGGCACCGGGGCCCTCACCGGCTCGATCAGCAATGTTTCGGCCAAACGGCTGCCGGTTGACACCACGCCGCCGACCCTTCGCGATGTGCGGCCTTCCGCTCAACAGGTGCCTTGCTATGAAAAATTCGAAGTCACATTCGACATCCCGGATCGGTATGCCAACCCCTTCAACCCGGAGGAGGTTTCCGTCACCGCAACTGTGGCAACACCCGATGGTAAAACCAACACCATCGACGGATTCCACACGCGTGATTACTACCGGACCGTCACTCCCACCGGCGAGGAAACCCTCCCCCAAGGCCCTTCTCACTGGAAAATCCGATACGCGCCCACCCAGCCTGGGCTCTATCATTATTCTCTGCATGTCCGCGATGCCCATGGCTCCGCCTCCTGGGGCCCGGGAGTTTTCGTTGCCCGACCCTCCACCCATCCGGGTTTTGTGCGCGTCTCAAAAACCGACCCCCGCTATTTTGAATTCGACAACGGAAATTATTTCTTCCCCATCGGCCATAATATCCGGTCCCCATTCGATGAACGGTTTAATTCCAATTTCCCCTGGGTGAAACGCTGGACAGAAGGAACCACCGCCTACGCCCGCCATTTCTCCGCCATGCACGAGAATGGGGAAAATATGGCCGAAGTCTGGATGGCCGCCTGGTCCCTCGGGCTCGAATGGTCCCCAAAATGGCCCGGATACCACGGAGTCGGCCAGTACAACCTCATGAATGCGTGGGAATTAGATCGGGTCATCGATGCCGCCGACCGTAACGGAATTTACCTGAATCTCGTCATTCACAACCACGGCAAGTTCAGCGGCATTATAGATGGGGAATGGGACGACAACCCATTCAATAAAAAGCTGGGGGGAGACCTCGAAAAATCAGAAGAGTATTTTTCCGACCCCCGCGCCAAACAAGCCTTCCAGCAGTTGATGCGTTACATCATTGCCCGCTGGGGATACAGTCCCCGGATATTTGCCTGGGAATTATGGAGTGAACTGAATCTTACCGGTTCCGATTGGGGATTCTACCGAACCACGAATTGTGTGAGCTGGCATGGTTTCGCCACCACCGCCATCAATCAAATGGACCCTAATCGACATCTGATCACCACGCATTATTGCAGTGACTATACCTCTCAAAACATGGACATCACCGCGCTTCCAGGCCTCACCCACTCTTCCGTGGATGCCTACCATCGCGATTCCCGTGTACTCAATATTGTCGACCTTCTTGCGGGAACCGCCCAATGCAATAACCCCAGTGGAAAACCGGTGATGGTAACTGAGTTTGGAGGTGCCTCAAACGCCCAGGGTCTGGTCCATCTCGAAAACAGCCTGCATGCCGCACTGTGGTCTTCCACCTGTATCCCCATCGCCGGCACCCCGCTCTTCTGGTGGTGGGGACTGATTGAGGAGGAGAATTTCTATCCGGAATTTCTCGCCGTCAGCCGATTCATGAAAGGCGAAGATCGCCGCGACCCGGCCCTCGTATCCTGTAGCCCGGCCCTCGTCATGCCCGACCAACCCGGCGTCAGCCTCCTGTCCCAATCCCTGAAAAGCGGAACCCGCGCCCTGTGCTGGATCTACGACGCCCCGGCTTTCAGCACCGCCGTCTATGAATCCCATCCCACCATCAGCAACCTGGTGGCCAGACTCGACGGCATGAGCAACGGCCTCTACCACGTCGAGTTCTGGGAAACCGCCGGGGGAGTCCTGACAAAAAGTCAGGATACCGAGGCCAAGGCAGGAAGTCTGGCCATCCCCGTTCCCCCGTTTTCGAGGGATATCGCGCTCAAGGTGAGGAAACAGTAGACGTCAAATTGGTGGCCGCTACCGGCTCCAGGCCTTGTTTCTGTTTTTGAAGCTCACCGGACAGATGTTCGCTTTCCACCAGACGCCGCTGGGTATCTTCCAGTTTGGCCTTCAAACTGGCGGCACTGGTCTGGGCCTCGCTTAATTGTGAACTCACCGCCGCGGCACGTTCGTTCACCGCCTTCAATTCCCCTTCCAGCTTCGCGATTTGATTACGCTGCCCGTCAGACTCCGCGCGCAGGACCTCGTTTGTCTTCCGGACCGCATTCAGGGCGGCATCCACCCCCGCGAAGGATTTTTCCCGCCGGGTGAGGTTGTCTCTCATGCTGATCTGTTCGGTCAACATTTTTTCGATCTGAGCCCGGATCGGATCATGGGTCTTTTTTTCCGCCTCAAGCTGTCGGTCGACCTCCGCCATCTGGTTGGATGCGGATTGTAAAGCATCCCCCAATTCCCTTATCTGAAGAGCGCCAACCTTGATCTCGGCGCGCAGGGACTGGTCGCGCGCCTCAAGCAACCGGGCCTGTCTGAGGCGCAATTGCGCCTCACTGTGCAGACCCCAACTCCATGAACCCAACATCACCGCCCCCGCCATCAGGACGGCACCTCCCAGAATCTTTATTGATATCCACGACACTTTCATAAACTCCTATCTTGGCGCGGTGGCTTGGATATGCTCAAACAACCGCCAATCACCCCAGTCGCTGTCATACAGCGTATCCTTCCCGCCCTGAACATAAATGTTCCGGTATTTCCAATGAATACTGTCCATGGCATTACGCCGCTCGGGCCGGTGAATAAGCAGATACAGCACCTGACCGTAATAATCGTGCTTGGATTTGTCAAAGTTGAAGTCTAGTGCATGCAGAAAGACCGGGCTGCTATCGGGTTGTAACAAGGCGAAACTTTCGAAGCCGCAGACAAACACTTTCGCAAAAGGCGTCCGGTGGCGGACGTGTCGCTCCAGTTCCGGCAGCCAGGAAAATTGTGACACAACACCGGCGGTCGCCTGTTCCGCAACCCTCGGCCTCAATGACACTGATCTTGCAGAGAGGGCCAGCGGGATCACATCAGCCACAACCAAAAGAAGGAGAACCCACAAGATCACCGCCGTGCGATGGGGTCGGCGGGCCAGGGAACCCGCCTCGCTTGAGTCTTCGGATTGTTCACGCTTCGCCAACCCGTGCCCGAGTGCCAGAACCGCAGCGGGCAAAAACGCCAGCAAAAGCGGAGCGGCATCCCAAAGCCGTTCATACCAGGCCATGAGTCCCGCCACACCCGGCAAGGCCAGGCCGAGTACCGTCAAACAGACTCCGCCCCGGTCATGTCTGCGTAGCGCCAGGACCAACAGCCCGCCCACCAACGCCGCCAAACCCGCATGGCACCACCAGAGAAGATCCGGGAGGATCAGGGCATTGCCCGGTCCCGGCACCAGCAACGATCTCACGGCATAAAGAGGATCACCCATGATCAACCAGCACATCAACAACCACAAGGCCACCGCATAGGCCAACGGCAACAACGCCACCAACAATACCGCTCTTTTTTCCATCCCGGACACGGGACGACGCCACTCCTCGATGGCCACCACGCACACCGCCGCTATGACCCACCCGCTCATCTCGTATCCGGTCCCCAGAAGCAGGGCGCTACCAAAGGCAAACCAGATCAAATCCAGCAGGCGCCGCCCCTGCACCCAGGCCGTCACACTGTACAGTGACAGGACCAGCAGACAGGTGACCATCGGCAGGGAGGATCCGTTCCAGCAATGCTCGAGGAAGGCGGGATTCAGGGCCAGCCCCAGTATCAGCCACCAGCGCCAGCGCCCGGTCCCCCACATCCGCAAGGACTGCTCCAACAGCACAAGGGTCGCGGCGCCAAATAGCGCACTGACCACCAGACAGGCGGGGAGACATAAAGTCGCCGGCAGCAGGAATGCCAACGGCAGGATCGCGAGCGTCGGAAAGGGGCCCCACCAGATCGAGCTGACCACACCCTGCCGGCCCGGGGTATGCCCAGCCAGGAGTTCCTTGCAAATCCCTTCGCGAACAAGCCCCTCCCCACCGACTTCCCGCCCCAGGTATAACCCGGCAGCCAGAAGCACCACGGCCAGAATTAACCAGAGGCCCCACCGCGAAAATGATATCGGCTCATGTTTTGGTTTCATCAGGCTCCACACATAACCCATGCCGGGTTTTCTCCCATTTAAACGGATCGGAGAAAAACTGAAAAAAGGCCCGCCAACCGCTATAACTCATCAGGACCCAATAGAACGGGGCCAGCAGCGCATAGCCAACCAAATCCCAGTTCCGCCGCCGGTAGCACCCGAGCATGCCCAAATAGACAAACGCGAAGTTCCCGGCGAAAAGACAGGTCACACCCATCGCAAACACCGGACCGGGAAAGAAACCGGTCAAAGACTCGATGCGAAACAGGAACCACAAGGTCGCCAAAAACCAGAAAAAAGGATTGAGCAACGTCGCCAGTGTGCTGCAACCCACCACCACCTGAAAATGCAGGAACCCCACCACTCCCAGTTCACGCACCAGTTGCAGAGGATGGCGCATATGGACAAGGTACGTCTGGATATAGCCCTTGATCCAGCGTGTCCGCTGGGGAATCCAGAATCCTATCCGGCTGCAGGCCTCCTCCCAGGTGGTCGTTTGCAGCATGCGGGTCCCATAGCCCGCCCGCTGAATCCGAATGCCAAGATCACAGTCCTCCGTCACATTGAACGCATCCCACCCCAACAGCTCCTTCAGTTTCAGCGTGACAAAATGATTCGACGTCCCGCCCAAAGGGATCACGGCACGCGCCACCGAAAGTCCCGGCAGCGATAGATCGAACCATGCCGAGTATTCGGCGGTAAACAGGCGGGTCATCAAATTCTGGCGCGGGTTGTAAAAGTTAAGCCGGGACTGCAGGCAGATGACCTTCGCCCCGGCCCGTGAGAACCCGACGACCGCCTTCTTGAGCTGATCCGGCTCGGGTCGGTCTTCCGCATCATAAATCACCAGATATTCTCCCCGCGCAAATTCAAGACCGACATTGCAGGCCTTGGGTTTCGTACGCGGCTGGGAAACCGGCACCACAGTGACGCGGAAGGCCGGTGGAAGCGTCATCGCCTCCACTGCCGCGCGGGTATCGTGGTCATCCTCCTCCAACAGCAATTGGATATCCAATTTATCGGCAGGATAATCCAATTGGCTCAACGCCTGGACCAGGTGTTTCACTGATTCGCGCTCATGGTACATCGGCACCATGATCGAATAGACGGGAAGATCCTGATCCCGGACCGCCGCCAATTCGGCCGCCCCGATGACGAGTTCGGAATTAACAGAGATGGAAAAACGAACCATCGTCAGTTTGTAAATGGCGTGCACCACGTAGAAGACGGTAGCCGCCAGAACAAAGGCCCTGGCCGTCAGCCAGGGATGCCAGGCAACCAGAATCAACAGCACGCCGCACGCCACCACCAGCACCATCCGCTGGGCCCGGGTGATCGGTACCCTGGCGCTCAACCCCGGCCGCAAACGGCTGAGCATCAAGGGATCTGCTGACGGCTCACTGCTGACTACTGACACCATAAACCTCGTTTTCTTATTTCCCCATCAATGCCCGGACGATCTGTTGACCGACAAGCCGGTGTCCCTGATCCGACAATATGAGGGGATTATCCTGAAAGAACACATGACGCCCATCGGAAGCGCAACTAAAAGCGGTGAAGAGATCCGCCACGGGGGTCCCCCGGGCTTCCGCCACACGCCGGATGGTCGCCGCCAACACCCGACTCCGGTCTGGCGCAGAGGGATAAGGCGGCGGAGTCACCCACACCGTCGGAATTTTCATGGACGTCACGACGATATCTGAAAGGGCAGCCACCTGCCGCTCAAAACTGGCGATATCCTTCACCGCCAGAAGATCCTGAAGCCCGATGCTGAGAATGGCGACATCGGCCTGTGCGAGACGTAAGGCGGCGGGAACATCGACCAGTTTACGTAACGGCCCATAGGATTCCTGGAATTGCTCCCAGGGTGGGAGCGCCACATAGCGCACCTCATCGAGCCGCCCCTGCAGCAGGCGCGCCAGAATGCGATCAAACGGTTCACAACCCGGCTCCCTGAAGCCCGCCACCGCCAGGGAATCATCAACGCACACCATCCTGCCAAAATGACGAAGCGGATCGGCGGGCGCAGGCCGGGACGCCAATGCCTCCTCCTTGGGGACCAGCACCAACCGGGTGCCCTTGGCGTCATATAGCCTGTCCCCCTCAATACGGGCGGGGAGCGCACTAAAAGGAGGGCGCACAAACCGGATGAGCTCGCCAGCCAATCTGGCCTGCCGGTGACTGACACTCCAGCGCAGGGTTTCCAGTTCGCCGGCGACCGCAGGGGCAAGGGAAACCATCTGAGTCTGGTTGCGTGGCACCACTTCCTGATGTCCCTTTTCAACAGCACCCGAGCGGAACTGTATTTCCCAATTCACGTCAATGGCAACCCCGCTCGGGCCCACGCCTTGCAGGCGGAGGAAAGGAACCACCTTGTCGCGGCCAAAACACACCGCCGGTAATCCAGCCATGTCAAACGACACCGCAAACTCCTCGTGCTGGACCTGGCGGCAGTCCACAGACTCGCTGTAGCCGGCGACAAAACCCAACGTATCCCGAACCTCCAGCGAGGCCTTATACACATCGGGAGCCCTGTAAATATGAATAGGATTCGTTTCCGTGCTCTGAGTCCCGTCGCCAAAACGCCAGAACGATTCCATCCCCGGCGCGACCCAGTTCTCGGTAATATTCTTGAACCGCACCGACACGAAGACATCGGGAACGCCGCGAAAAGAGTAGGACTGCACCGGGGTGGCCTCAAAACCCGGCTGAAGCGTCCGGTTAATACATTCCGCCCTGGTATCCATCACTTCACACGCGGCAACCAGATCTGGAACACTCAACGGGAGAACGTCTTTACCCCCCGGCGTCACCCAGCCCACACGGAGATTCGGAATCTCCCCGTTAAACGCATTATACACCTCCAGGCAGTGCATTCCCGCTTTGAGGGAAACCGGCCCCCCCAATTGCCAGGAACCGCGAGCGTGTTCGCCCGGCCAGGCCGCCACCCTCTCACTGTCCACCAGCACATAGCCGGCATCCTTGCAATCCACGGCAAAACGATACGTGCCCTCGCGGGAGCAAAGCAGGAATGACCGCGCGAAAGCCAACTTCACGCCACCCCCTTTACCATGGCGTTCGATCTCCCGCCCGATCCCGTCAAAGTCGGCGGTTCGGTACGGGGTTCTGATCTGACCCAGTGGCGACTTGAGCATATGCCGCAACCGCTCCCATGAAGAGGGAATTCCACGACTCGGTAACGATATCAGGCCTATCGCCAAGGGAGCCGGATCTGTAACGGTTTCCGGCGAGGTCACCGGAGCATTGGAGGGAATGCCCCCGTAGTAAACGGCACAAAAGCCGGACCTTGAAGCCGGTGCCTCCAGTGCGAGCGCCACTTCGCCATCCCCCGCATGAAGCACGCGCAGCGGCAAAGGAGTCCCGTCGGGACCACAAGCCAGAAACGCATTGCGGGTCACCGGCATGTTCCCTACACGCGTCACCCTCAGCATGACGTTGGTACTGATCGTGTCCGGCACGCGGAATACGGTTCGCAGGGGAAAGGAAGGATAGCGCCATTCCACGATCGGGAGCGCCTGCGCGGATTCAATCAATAAACCCAATAAAAATAGTCCAAAAAACTTGTGCAAAAATCACTCTCCCTGCCTTACCTACTTACACGAACATTAAAAAGGTAGCATTTCTCATGCCACACAGCGGTTTGGCGTGAACGGACGATTGCAAGGCGCAGGTCTGGTGCAGGATGGATATCCCCCTACTTTTAACCGCGCAAGAAATGAGTACAAAATGATGCACTTGCAGCCAATAGTGCATACTCGCGTACGCACATTGAGTTAAATGATGGCTCCAGAACAGCCCATAAAGACAGGGAAATTGCGCGGAGCCATAATGGCACGATTTCTGCTAAATCATTTGAGAGCAAACATGAACGCAACCCAAAACAGAATCAGAGGGTTCACCCTCATCGAACTCCTTGTTGTGATTGCCATTATCGGCGTATTGGCGGGGTTATTGATGCCTGCCCTGCAATCTTCCCGTGAGCGGGCCCGCCAGGCCAATTGCAAGAACAACCTGCATCAACTGAGCGTGGCTCTGATCATGTATAAGGATGACTACAAGGATCTACCAAACTGGCTATCCGACCTCTCCCCAAAGTACATTGGAAAAGGGAGTGAAGGAGTCTTTGTTTGCAAGTCTGACCGAACCCAGGGCAAAAGCGACTTATCCTGCAAACCTGTAGAACTAATTGAATCAATTACTTATGAACCTCCAGACAGTGCGGAAACAGAAAAAAAAATCTATCAAGGATTGAGCGACAACATCGGCAACAACGGTATAAATGCATGCAGTTACATGTACGAATTCAACGGCGCTGTTTGCAAGTGGGAATATAGTGGATACGTGACCAGTTCCGTTCCTGAAAATGCCACATGGAAGGACGTCAAAAAAAATCAACTTGCCTACGGCGACAACTCTAAGGCAAACCATTTTACACCATATTCCGAGACGACATTCCCCGTCATCCGATGCTTTCATCATTGGCGGGAACGCATGGTTGATACCACGGACCTGAAAAACCCCAAACAGGGTCTGACCCTGAACGTCTCTTACGCTGGCAATGTTTACGAGGGGCCATTGATGTGGGAATATACAAAGTGAGGGAGCAGGGCAAATGATCCATAACGCATCGCGAATCATGACGGTTCTTATCATGGCAGTGAGTCTTTCAGGCTGCCTCACTACACGTGAAGCGGGATCCACCGCTGGAAAGACGGTAACCGCTCCGCAACTAGCAAAGGCCGAGGGTTTGTTCCAGAAGGGTGACTTCACGGGCGCCATGCTGGAGTGCGTTGATCTGGCTCAGAAGAATCCGGATCTGGCGGGACTGGATTCGCTGCAACAACGGATTATGGCTTCACTGGAGGCGCAACGCGCCGCCCGCGCCGCCGCCCGCGCCGCAATGACCGTTAAACGTATTGACACGGATGTCGCCCGCCTGAAGGATGTCCCCGATACTTATGGTTTGCGTCGTACCATTAGCGGCCAATCCTCCTCGCTCCGCACGCCTGGCAACGCCATGCAAAAGGCGCTCGCCAAGAAAGTCACCATCCACCTCGACAACGTGGACCTGACCAACTTCATCCTCACTATTGGCGCCTCCGAGAAGGTCAACATTGTGGCCGATAACCTGGCCAGCAACAAGACGCTGACCATTCATGCCGACCAGGTTCCGCTTTCCGAAATCCTGGACTATGTCGCCCGCAATCTCGGTGTTGCCTTCTTCATCGGTGAAAACATCATCTGGGCCACACCGCAAAACCAGAGCAAAGCGGCCATCCCCATGGAAACCCGCATGTACCGGTTGCGCAAGGGGATCGACGGCAAACTGGAAGTTGGCACCGACATACCGGCAAATGACACCAAGGAAGCCCTTACTCCTATCGTTCAGGCCATCCAGCGTTTCGTTCCTCAAACCGACGGAGCGGATCTGCTCTACGATAAGAAATCGCATGCACTCATCGTCAAAAATACGGTCGAAAATCTGACTAAAGTCGAGGACATCATCGTGACGATGGATGTTTGCCCGCCCCAGATTTTGATAGAAGCGCGATTTATCAGCACCGGCGTCACCGATCTGCGCGAGTTGGGAATCGACTGGGTGCTCAACAGTCCCCTCTCAGTCACCAAGTCCGACGGCAAGAATCAAACCCAGATCAACATGGGGGCCACTTCAGGATTCACCGCCCCGGCCAACGCCGCCCAAGGGCTGAACATGACCTACGAGGGGCTTCTAACGGATCCCATGTTCAAGGCCGTCATCCATGCCCTCGACAAGACCGGCAAAGCCCGCACTCTCTCCGTGCCCAAGGTCACCACCATCAACAACCGGACTGCCCGTATCCGGGTCGGCGATGATTTCCGGTATTACGACGAGTACAGCATCCAGTCCATTCCCAGCCAGGTCACCGGCAACTCCGGCAACACCGTCTACACCTCTCAACTCGTCCCGGTGGGCGCGCCAAAACTGGAGGAATTGGGGATTGAGCTCAAGGTTCGCCCGAGTGTCGGCGCCGACATGAGCAGTATCACCCTTCAGCTTCTCCCTGAGATCAGCGAGTTCGTCCGGTATGAAACCTACGAGGTGGGCGCTGGCAATGGCGGAAACAACGGACAAAACTCCACCACGACCACCAACGGCACTTCAACCGTCAAGATACCGATCTTCCGCCGCAGCAAAATCGACACCGAAGTCATCGTGCAAAGCGGCGAAACCGTGGTCATGGGCGGCCTGATCACCTCCTCGGAGAGCAAACACAAGGACAAGATTCCCTTCCTCGCCTCAATCCCGTTGATCGGTTTGCTTTTCCAAAATGACCTCACGGATAATGACCAGAAAAATCTGCTGATCTTCGTGACCGCCACAATTATCTCGGAGCGCGGCGAGAACTTGATTCCCATGACGTCGACCCAAACGGACGTCCCGACAACGGCGAAGGCGAACGGCGTCAACTAAGGAAACGCTTGTGGCCAGGAATAAACAGATACTCGGGCTCGACATCGGACGTCACACCGCCAAGGCGGTGTCGGTTACCGCCAAGGGCGGCAAGGTCGAAGTTCTGCGGGTGGAGACACTGCGCCTTCCGGCCAATAGCTTTGAGCGCAAAGCCATTCTCACCCGTTGGATCAAGGAACACGATCTCACCGACGCCCGGTGCGTGATCAGCTATCCCGGCCAGCAGACGATGTTCCAGCCGATGTTCCTGGTGCCCGGCGACCCGCGCACCCTTGAACAGGTGGGCGCCATGGAAATCCTGAAACTGCGCGATATGGCCTCCGAATCCATGTCGTACAGCATTGCCCCTTTCGGCAATAATCAAGGCGAACGCCGGGCGTTGATGGCCATGGCCCGCCCGACCCTGATCGAAGAATCCATGGCCTGGGTCTGGGATCTCGGCCTGGAAATCCTGGATATTCTCCCCGCTCCCGTTGCCTTGTATAACGCCCTTGCTCCCGCCCATGGTTCGGAACTCACCCTGTTCGCACATATCGGCAGTTCCTCCACGGAAATCGCCATCGGGGGTCCGGATGGTCTCATGTTCGGGCGGGCTTTTGCCGTCGGGGGTCTCCCCTTTACGGAAGCCTTGGCTAAAATTAAACAATTACAGGTGCCCCAGGCTGAAAACCTGAAAGTCACAGGGGCGTGTGTGCTGGACGATCCCGACCCGGTGGTCAATGCCGCCCTGAAGCGGGTAGCTGATCTGTGGCTTTCGGAACTCCAATCCTGCCTGGCGGTCTTCAACAGTATTTTTTCCAAGACGGAGGATCGACCCAAGCAACTGGTGCTGTCCGGTGGTGGCGCATTGCTGGCCGGTTTCTCCCGTTACATCGCCCTGAAGACAGGAATGAACGTCACCACAGATATTCGCCTGCCGACCAATGGCAAGTGTCAGCCCCCATCCATTTGGGCAGTTGCGGCAGGATTGGCCTGTGCGGGTGCACAACCGCGGAAATGCGGAATCAGCTTTCTTCCGAAAGCCGTCAGGGACGAGCAGATGTTCCGCCGGGAAAAACCCTTCTGGCTGGCGGCCGGTGTGACCGCCGCCCTCATTCTGATGGTAAGCCTCACCGGCGGGTATTTCGACTTTAAGCGCATGGAGCAGCATTTAAACATCCAACGCGCCAGTCTGGAACACCGGCGGGAATTGGTCGCACGGATCGAGACGATCCAAAGTCAGGGCAACCTGATCAGGGAAATGGCCGTTCCGGTGGGCAACCTGCTCCACATCGGACCTACCGCACGGGACATCTTATCCAGTGTGGCCGCCGCCAAGCATCCCAACGATTGGATCACCCTCTTTTGCGACGGGGAGTCCTATCAATCCAAGAGTCCCTCAGCCGTCTTGTTCACACCGGCTGAAAGCGGTCTCGCCGATCCCCGACGTCACCTGACCCTCGCCGTGGCTGAAGCCGGCACAAACAAGCCCTCGCGACTCGAACATGTCATCATCGAGGGATTTACCCCAACGCTGGATTTTTCCACCGTGCAATCGCTGATTGACCATCTGGAGGCCACGAAAATAATTGCCACCGCCGACCTGCTGAGCGACGACAAATTGGTTCAACCGGAAACGATTGACGGCCAAGCCTCAGACCGCCGCATCAAGCGATTCGTCATCGATGTGAAAGTGGGGCACCCGTGAACCCCGGTCTCCAGGGAAAAATTTCGGAACGGCAACAGGTGGTGGCGATCATCCTGGCCATCGGCGCCATCCTGTTCATCCTCTGGTACTTCCTGCTGCTGCCCATGAACCGGCAACGGCAACAAATGGAACAGGATATCGATGGCATGGCCTCCGAGCTGGCCCAGAAGAACTACCTGACAGGCGAAGACGCGCTTCAGCGTAAACTGGACAAGGAAATTTGTCATTACCAAAACCTCCAAAAAGAATGGCAGGAGACCGTGACGCGTCTGGGCACACAAATCCCGGGCGATGACACTACCTCCAGTGTGGCGAACATTGATTTCAAAGTGACGCTGTTCACCGTCCGCCAACGGTTACTTCAAAAATCCAGAACCCTGGGTATAAGCCTTCCCAACGATCTGGGTGTGGATGAAACCATCGTCAGCAACGAGGACGCCTTCCAGCGGATGCTTCAACTGAGAGTCGTCGAAAAGCTGGTGGATCTCGCTCTGGATCTGAAAATCAAGACGGTACGCGGCATCCGCCCCCTTCCTCCCGTTGCGCACCGGATGGGGATCAATCAGGGCGAATATTTTCGTGAATACCCGCTCGAGTTGAACTTGTATGGGACTCAGGACAATCTCTATGAATTGCTGGATGTAGTAATGGAGCCAGGGCATGTATTTGTCCTGAGCCGTCTCCGCGTTGAACCGGCAGGACGGGGGCGCCCCGACCTGTTAAATATCCGGGCCGTAATGAGCGCACTGGTCTTCCTGAAAAATCCCGAAGACCTGGCGAGTACGCCGATTAAACCCAAGAACAAGCCACCCCGTCGGGCCATGGGACATTAAGTTATGGATAACTTCTGGAAATGGTTAAAGAAGGCGAACGCACGGACTGTGTTCTTCTGCCTGCTTGCCGCTCTGGCGGTGGTGACCGTCTGGTGGGGTTGGAAACTCACCACCCCGATCTGGACTCCTCCTCCCGCAACCGGAGCCCCCCGCGACCAGACAACGCCCGGCCTCGGTATTCTCACCTACCTTCAAGACCAGCAGACCCTCGGCACTAATCGTGCCGCCAGTCTTTTCATGCCGCCAGAGACAGTGCAGCCCCCGCCCAAAAAACAGGAAAAAGCGGAACCCGCCAACCCGCCGCCCAAAACAGAGCCGAACAAGGATCCCGTCAAGTCCCCCCCGTCCCCTGTCCAGAAAACCATCACGTTGACCTATCGGGGTTTGTATGTCCGCGGGGATGGGGTTCCGGTGGCATTGATCACCGATTCCCAAAACCAGCGTTCCACCTTTTATTCCGCCGGCTCCACTTTATTCGGGCTCATACTTACCACCATCGAGGCCGAAACCATGGGTGTCAAACAGCCTGATCAATCCTCTGCCACCTTGAAACGCGGAGTTCCCCAATCCTTCCCTGAGAACCATCATGCCAACTGATCATCCCTCCAGCCCTGCGGAAACACGCTTGTTTACCGATCATCTGATGATTGAACTGGGACTGGCCCTGGTCGAACATGGGCGGATTACCCGGGAGCAAATTGATGAATTGACTGTGCGGTGCGCCCTGACTGGAGACCGGCTCGACACCCTGCTCGTGAAAGATCACTTTGTATCGGAGAAAGAAGTCCTCGACACCCTCTCGGCCTTGACTCACATCCCCCATCGGGGCGTCGCGGATTTCCATATCACCCAGGAGGAAGTCAGCCGGCTCCCCCCCAAGGTAGCCCTGAATTACCACCTCATTCCACTCCAGTACAAAGGCAGCGTCATCACTCTTGGCGCCAGCCAGGTGCCGACACAGGCGGTCAGTGATAATCTGCGGATGATGCTCAATCTGGCTGTGGACTGGGTGCTTTGTTCCGAGAACGATGTAGCACGCACCCTGCAACACTTCTATGGGCTCGGGGCAGAGACCGTGGACAGCATCTCGGATGCCGCCATGGGGGAAGAAATCGAGATCCTCGAGACCAATGTCACCAAGGGTATGGATGCAGCGGATGCGGGCATGATCCGGTTCGTAAACCAGATCATTTCCGAGGCCATCCTGCGTAATGCCACCGACATCCATCTTGAGCCGTTTGAAACGCATCTCCGCCTGCGTTACCGCATCGACGGGATTCTCCATGACATTCCACTCCCGAAAGGGATCCAGAAATTCAGGAAGGCCGTGGCCTCCTGCGTGAAAATTATGGCCGAACTCGATATCGCCGAACGCCGCAAGCCGCATGACGGCCGGATCAAGGTCCGTTCCGGCAGCGAGGAGTTCGATCTGCGCGTGTCCATCCTCCCCACCCGTTACGGGGAAACCGTCAACATGCGTATTCTCAATCGCAAGGCGATGTTTTTCGATCTTCAGCATCTCGGACTTGGCGATGATCAGAGGCCGACGATCGAAGCCCTTTCCGCCCTGCCGCACGGGGTCATCCTCATTACGGGACCAACCGGCAGCGGGAAAACCACCACGCTGTACGCCACGCTTTCCCGGGTGAACACCCCGGCCGTCAAAATCATCACCGTCGAGGATCCGATTGAATACCAAATGGAGGGAATCAACCAGATTCAAGTGCATCCCAAAATCGGGCTGACCTTCGCCACCATCCTTCGGTCCATCCTGCGGCATGACCCGGATATCGTCCTGATCGGCGAAATTCGTGACTCTGAGACCGCCGACATTGCCGTTCGGGCCTCCCTCACCGGACATCTGGTGTTCAGCACCCTGCACACCAACGACGCACCCAGCGCCATTACGCGGCTGTCCGATATGGGCGTTGAACCCTATCTGGTGTCATCCTGCCTGGAGGGCGTAATTGCCCAACGTCTCGTGCGCCGCATCTGTCCCGCCTGCAAGGAAAGCATGGTGCCGGACGAAAGCGTGCTGGAGGAAATCCGCCTGACCATGCCCGGGGCGCTGGAAGGCGCCCAGTTCTGCAAGGGGCGCGGTTGCCCCGAATGCAATTTTACGGGCTACCGCGGTCGGTTGGCGATCTTCGAGATCATGGTGCTCAATGACTCCCTGCGTTCCATGATTGTCAAACAACGGCCCTCCAACGAAATCCGGCAACAGGCCGAGGCTGATGGATTTGTCACGCTCCGCAAGGATGCCTGGAAATGCACGCTGCGGGGTGACACGACGATCGAGGAAGTCATGAGGGTGACCCGCCGGGCCGAAATGCCCCACCACTGATCAGGTTGCTGGCAGGCATTATGCGTTCTCAATATACCCATCCGGAACTGGAACGGCGCATCCTTCATGGGCTGATCTGTGAATGGAAGAATGCCGTTGCTTTTCTGTCATCCGCGCTTAGAACCCGATTGACGCTTCCGGGCTTCGAATTGCGTGACTTCGACAAGCGGTGGGCCGAATGGAATCGCGAACGGCGGGTCATGGCCTTCAGTCGCAAGTTGGTGATGAACTATCCCTGGATGACTGTCCGGGAAGTGCTGCTCCACGAGTTGGCCCACCAGGTGACGGATGAGCTCCTGGGCGGAACCGACCAGCCGCACGGTGTCCGGTTTCAGGAGGCGTGTCGTTTGCTGAATGCGGATCACCGTGCGGCGGGCGACTACCCCTCGCTTTATGAAACGGGCAATACCGGCAGACTCGATGAAAACGATCGGATTCTGCTTCGAGTGAAGAAGTTGCTGGCCCTCTCTGCGAGTTCGAACCGGCACGAGGCTGAGTTGGCCATGACGAAAGTTCATGAGACCATTGCCCGTTATCATATTGATCTGCTTTCAGGCACGAGGGATCGGCAGTACAGCAGTCTGTGTCTTGGCGAACCTCAGCTGCGGCAGGCCGCGCACGAATATGCGTTGAGCCGGTTGCTGCAGGATTTCTATTTCGTTGAAGCCGTGTGGATTTGCGCCTATGTGGTTGATAAGGAGCGGATGGGGCGGATCTTGGAAATCAGTGGCACCACGGAAAATGTCAAGATGGCAGGCTACGTGTATGACTTTCTCAAGCGGGTGATCAAGGACCAGTGGCAGGTTTTCCGGAAGGGGCGTTCGCTCACCTCCGGACGTAAGGTGGATTTTGCGTTGGGCCTCTTGAGCGGGTTCTCGGAGAAGTTAAAGACCCGGGATCGCGAGATCGAGACGGAGAGTCCGGCGACCTACGCGTTGATGAAGCGGGATGATGTTCAGCTCGCGGCCTATATGAAGGCGCGTCATCCCCGGCTCCGAAAGACATCAGGCTCCGGCCGCCGCATCGATGAGAAAGTTCATCGCGCCGGCCAGGCCGTGGGCCGCAACACCATTCTTTCCAAGCCCATTGAGCACGGAACTACCCGCCGCCGGTTCCTGCTGGGCGGAGGGATCGGATGAATTCGGCCAAATCCTATCTTTCTGTACCTGTGACTCGATTCTGCCTGATTATTAACCGTCTCATTATTGTCTTTATATGATCTGGGTAGGGAGGCCTCTCCGAGGCCTCCGCGGACGGCTCGGAGAGCCGTCCCTACCCTTGGGTCATGTGCAGTCAATTATGAGACCATTGATAACGTGTTAATCCAATGACTGACGGAGAAAAATGTTTGAATAAAGAGCCCTTCTTGAATGTGAAATCGCTTGTAAAAGCGGATCTTGAATCGTGGTCCCAGCTCGTTTCAGTTCTTTCCGATGCTCAGGCAGTAGAATCGAAACAGGGGTGGCGGAGCGAACTGGAGCCGGGCTTTCGCCCGATGCGTGTGAAGACGGGGTGGACACGCGATGCCTTGTATGTCCATGCCGAGATTGAGGATGCGGACATCTTCAATCCCGAGAAGCAGTTCAATGCCCTGTCGTTTACGAAAGGCGACGTGTTTGAGATTTTCCTGCGTCCTTGTGATCAGGACGCCTATTTCGAATTCCATGTAACCCCGGAGAACCAGAAGCTCCAGTTGCGATTTCCCTCCGCAGCCGCTTTGGCGGTGCCCCGTGCCCAGCCGGGCCTTCTTCCTGATTGGTTCATTAACCACCCTGTTATTGAGAGCCGGGTTCGTGTTAATGCCGCAATTCAACGATGGGAAGTAGCGGTTGAGATCCCGTTCGACCTGGTAAGCGAGGCCTCGCAACCCCGGCGCGATACGCGGTGGCTGTTTTCATTCAGCCGGTACGATTACACTCGCGGCCAGGAACGCCCGGTCCTATCGTCCACCTCGCCGCATAAGGAGCTCAACTTTCACCGGCAAGAGGAGTGGGGCGAGTTGCGGTTTGAGTGAAACCAATTCAGCTTTACTGAATATTACCAGTCCTGTATTCATGGACTCATGAACGCGATACTGGAACTGAATTCTCGGGGTACACTGACACTTCCGAAGGCTATGAGGCACCTGCTAGGTGTCGATAATGGGGGGCGGATTATTGCCGAAACATCGGAGAAAGGGATTCTGTTACGCCCGGGCGTGGCGTTTCCCATTGAGATCTACTCCGATACCCGTGTGGCTGAATTTGATGCTGAGGAGGCTGACCTTCGTAAGCATCTGACCTGATGATGACCAGCCCGTTCTTGGCGGAGCTGTGGCGGCAAGGTGTACCCATCTTTGGACTGGTGACAAACGTCATTTCGGGCATTTGTGCGGAAAAACCGTAAGCGGCACACTGGTTGTGCCCGCCACTGTGCTTGCCGATGAATTGAATCGCAAGGGTTGGCTCATATAATCCTGCTGGGCGATCCCCGCGCCGACCGATCAGCCGTGGATGATGATTCGATCAAGCGGGATGCCTCGCCAAGCTTGACGCAAGGAAAGAGTTTCGGATCACATTTTAGTCACAAGAATAGACTCCTTGCCTGATCAATAATCGTATGCTAAAACGTTTTAGCAATGCAGGAATCCATTACAAATCAACGTGCTGTGACGATTCAGGATATTGCCGTTTCGGCGGGTGTGTCGCCGACGACGGTGTCGATGGTGCTCAACGGGAAGGCTGCTCAATACCGGATCTGTACGGCGACCCGGCAGCGGGTGGAGGCGGTGATTGCCCAGTCGGGATACCAACCGAACCGGGTCGCGCGGAACATGCGGCTGGGACGCGGAACCCTCGTTGGCCTGATTCTGGCGGAGGGGACACTGGATGTCGGCGAACTGATGGCCGGCCTGGAGCCGGTTCTGGCGGCCGCAGGATACAGCCTGGTGGTTGTCAGTGGTGGAACGGATCCCGTCACGACGGGGGAAAGAATCCGGCGATTGAATCATGATGGTCTGGCCGGACTGATCTATGGCTCCGGATTTCCCGTGGGGGCGGCGCCACTTCTGGCCGGACTGGGCCCGACGATGATACTGGGCCTGCCCGTCGGCGCTTTGCCGGGGGTGTACCATGAGGATGAGGCGGGCGGCCAGCCGTCACCGGTGGGGACGAGACGATCCGAGCGGCAACGTGGACAGGCCGCTGGTGAACTATTGCTGGCGCTACTGGCCGGATCGCCACCCGGCAATCGGATTATTCCATTGGATCATAGCGCCGGTGAGGCCGCTCCCGGTCCGGCCATACTGGTGATAGCGCCGCCAGCGGTAGTTGCGCCTCTCCCTCCGGTCACGATTCCGGTTGCGCCGGTCATCGTCACGGTGCCATCTTCAGAAACTCAACCCGCCCCGATCATCATCGAATCCCCTGTAGTAACCGGCGTCTCGCCGGTACCGGCGGCTGAAGAGGCCATCGACGAGACTTCGATCAGCGAAGCACCAGTCCCGACGGCACCGGCCCCGGCGGTGGAAGACCCGCAACCCCCGGCGGCCATCGAGTCCGCCATTCCCGCCGAGCCGATTCTCGTGGAGCAACCTGTGGCGGAGGATCCCCCGTCGGTTATGGTCGAGCCCATTCCCGAGCCGGAGCCACTGCAGGAACCTGCCCCGATCACAATCGAATCCGAGGAGACCCCTGTTCCAGCGCTGGAAGCCCAGCAACCCCCGCCAGTGGTCATTGAGCCTGCGGTTGTCCTGGAACCGGAAACCCAGCAGAATCCGCCATCAACGGAGGATCCGGCAGAAGTTGAGTCGGATTCAATGATACCTAAGATCGAAATTCCTATAGGTACATACCCCTGATGGAACAGCGTGAAAATATGAAAGCCCTTTGGATCAATGACATACACCTGGATTTCCTGGATGATCGCGCTCAACGAAAATTCTTCAAGAATCTGGAGGACAAGAAAGCAGATTATATTCTGATCGCCGGGGACATCGCTCAAGGGCCATCGGTCACGTCATGCCTGATGAAGATGGACTCGCTTCTCAATTGCCCCATCCACTTTGTTCTGGGTAATCACGATTATTATCATGGCTCCATCACCGAGGTGCGTACACGCATCCGGGAAATGGTAGGTCTGTCCCACAATTTGCACTGGCTGAACGACATGGCTGTCACAGCGCTTTCAAAAAATACAGTTCTCATCGGGCATGATGGATGGGGTGACGGAAGGTTTGGCGATTTCCGCGGCTCGCATGTCCAACTTAACGACTTTTTGCTTATCGATGAACTCAGCGGGTTAAGCCGAGACACTCTTCGGCTGAAGATACAGGCACTCGGTGATGAGGCGGCTGATCATTTTAGAGTTGTGCTCCCGCAGGCGCTTTTGAAGGCCAATCACGTTGTTGTGGTAATCCATGTGCCGCCGTTTGAACAGGCGGCCTGGCATGAGGGCAAGCCCAGCGATTCAAATTGGCTCCCGTTTTTCGCCTGCAAAGCGGCAGGTGATGTCTTGAAAGAGGCGATGATGAAGCATCCCGAGAAGCGCATGACAGTCCTGTGCGGTCATACTCATGGAAGCGGTATCGCCAAGATCTTGCCAAATCTGATCACTTACACGGGTGCCGCTCATTACGGTCGTCCGGTAATCCAGGATATTTTTGAATGGGAGTAACGCCCGTGATCTTTTTGAGGGTCAGGCAGGCCCCGTGGCTGTGTCGGGAACTTCAGTAGATGTTTAAAAGGAAATTTGAATGAAAGCACAATTGATTGAGACGATGAAGGCTGTTTTTGGCTTTGACCAGAAACGGATCCAGCACGCCTTGACGGTTCTGGGATATGCGGAAACTTTGCTCAAGAGCGAGCCCGGCGACGAGTTGACGGTGGTGGCCGCCGCGATCCTTCATGACATCGGGATTCATGAGGCGGAACGGAAATACAAGTCCACGGCGGGCAATTACCAGGAAATCGAAGGGCCTCCGATTGCCCGGGCAATTCTGGAGCGACTTGGATTGGATCCGGAACGGACTGATCATGTCTGCAAAATCATTAGCCTGCATCACCATGTGAAGGGGCTTGATACACCCGAATTCCGCGTGCTTTGGGATGCCGACTGGCTGGTGAATATCCCCGATGAATATCCCGGCTGGGAGCCGGAGCGCTTGCGCCCGATTATCAAAAAAGTATTTGCGACGAACACCGGGCGGCGACTCGCGGAGACCCTGTTTCTCGCCACGGATGTTCCGCTGGCTTATTCCAAATCGTCCAGTTCCTGCGGACGTACATAGCGGTTTGATTGAAGCCGGTGATGATAGACTGTGCAGTGGGAGCAGGGGAGGTCGTCCTGTTTCGGAAGAGCTCCCATAAGCATCTGTCTGGCCCGTTGCATCGGAGGGGCCTCAAGGCACGGGGCCAGGCCGTTTTCAAATACATTTCCGAAGTCGCCCCAATGGTTGATGGAGCATCCCAGTAATCGACCGTCGAAATTGATGCGTGGGTGATGCCATAATTGGAGGCAGGAACGGGAAATGTACGATTCGCCAAACTTGATTTCGTATTCAGCCCGATCCGCCACTTTCATGGGCGACTGGCTCCGGAGCAGCGTCCGGTTCCGGATGGGTGAAAATGTCTGGCTGTAAAGATCGTCCCACGAGAGTTTCAGGGCGAACCGCATGTGGAGTTTCCGGGCCATTTGCCTGGCCGATTCAATTTCATGCTCGTTATGTCCGAAGGCGACAAACTGCCAGGCCAGTCCGGGGTAGGGGCTTTTGAATTTGGCCTTGAGTGTGTTGAGGCTCTCGATATTCCGGATCACGGATTCGAAGTTCCCGTTCTTCCGGTATTGAGAATAAGTGGCCTGGGAAGCGCCATCAATCGAACAGGACAAACTATGAAGCCTGAAGCGGACCAGGGCTTCCAGGATTTCGGGGCTGACCGTGTTCAGGTTGGCTCCATTTCTGAGGGTCAGGGTGATGTTTTGGGCGTGCGCGTATTCGAGGATTTTTCCGAGTTCTGGATTCAGAAAAACCTCGCCCCAGTTGGATAATTCAATTTCGGAAACCTGCGGATGATGATCCGCGAATTGTTTGAAATCCGTGAAGGCTAGAAACCCCGCGCCAAACCGTTCCCGGGTAATGCCCAGGGCGGTCGGGCAGGTTGGACAGTTCAGCTGACATAGGGTGGAGGCTTCCAGCGTAACCCTGGCGGGCAGAATCCCTGTGGCGGAGTGGTTCACCCGGGGCGATCGGGTGACGGCTTTGGCTTTGGAGACCTCAGCCCTGAACTTGGGTCCGCAGTGGAGAAGATAAAGAAGATTGTTGGCCAGAATGCCGGGCCTTCCTCGCTGGACAATGGTCTTCACCTGCTGAAGGAGCATGGACTTGTTGTGTATGCCCAAGGTCCAGTTGGCGTGAAAAAGATAAGGAGAAAAGGGGATGTAGATTCGCTCTCCGGGTTCCCACCGTTTCCGCCTGAATGTGCCGGGTCCGAAAAAACGGTAAGGGAGAAGGCCGTAGCGAAGTCCGGGGATCTGCCTTACGATGTCATTGAACGCCAACTGATCCCGTCCTTCTGTTTCCACGGCCCGTGCAACGCGCTCCCACAACTGGAGGGTAAGGCGGTTGGCCCGGATGGCGAAGAATCCGGTGCAGAGAAGCCCTTCAGGATCATCCATGAGGCAAACGATGTCATGCCCCTGAAGGGCCTTTCGGATAGCCGATTTGGTGGAGGCAAAAAACTGGATGTCCACATCCGAGTAGATAAAGGAATCTCCACGATTGTCTTTGATGGCCTGGATGATCGTCTGGCTTTTAAACGCCACCGCCTTGGACCATCCGGGCATCATATAACTGCCTGGGCCTTCGATGTCGTTGGGCTGGCAGAAGACCTCGTAGTCATCCTTGAGGGAGGGAAGGAACCAGGATTCAGCCAGGGGGCGATGGCTTGGGGAGTATGTGCTGATCAGTTTCATCGCAGAAGCGAGGTCACCCACTGGCGGATTGAGGTGAGGCGGGACGCGGGCGGAGTGGGGATGCCGTGGAATTCGAGGGCAAGATAGCGGGCCGGCAGGGGGCCTGGATTGTGCAAACCGTGGGGTTCGCCTGCCGCACAGTAGACGACGGCGTGGGGGACGGCGAACTGATTGAACGCCTCGATGTCACCTTCCAGCATCAGAAGGACGACATCATGGGAATCCACATGGGGCTCATAGCCTTTGCCCGGGGTGACGGTGGAATGGTGAAGGTGAAGTTTGCTGAGATAGGAGGTGGGCCCCTCGAATCCCGGGCGGAGGGAAAAGCCGTCGGGGGGCGGGGGACTTCCGGAAGGGAGTCGGATCGAGCCGGCCTGGAAAGGCAGGCGGGGCGTGGGATTCTTTCGGGAATTCGTCCACTTCAGCATCAGGTAATTGGCTGGAGCCGTTCCCGTGACCTTCACAGTATGACTATAGCCGGCGGGGTAATAGACAAAGTCGCCCGCGTGAAGCGATCGGCATGTGGTTTCCGGATTGTCGGGCATGATCAAATCCGCCTCGCCGCAAAGCAGGATCAGAAATTCCTCGTCCTCGTGCTGGTGCGGGGGGTGGGGCGAATGGCCGGGCAACAAGGTCGAGGCATGGCATGACATGTGGGAGAGGTTCCGGGTTCGTCCCGCAAACAGGGGGAAGGGCTTCCAGATCTGGCCGGGATCCGGAACCAAGGGTGTTTTCAAGGAGAATATCCCGCTCGCCAAAACGGAGTCCCGGGATTGGGTGGGGAGCGAAGCCGGCTTGAATATGGGCGTCAGGCTCATTCTCACCACTGGTGTTCAGCCCGGAACAATCTGACGTTCGCGGGGGGCAGGCTCTTGAGGACTTCCGAGACGGGGCGGGGTTCGCCGGGGAGATGGAGAAAAGGGCGAACATCGGACAGGGGTTGAAGCACGAACCGGCGGTGTGCCCATTTGGGGTGGGGAAGATCCAAGATACCGTCGGCTTGACTAATATTTCCCGCATACAGGATATCAATATCGATAGGGCGCGGCGCATTGCGGTCCTCGGTACGCACACGACCCATATCGGTCTCGATTTTGTGGACGGCGTCCGACAACGCGGCAAGTTCCATCGTGCTTTCGATGATGATGACCGTGTTGAGATATTCCAGCGGCCGGTATTCCGGTTTTACATCCACCGGTTCGGTCTCATAGATCGGCGCCTTGGCCAGGACATGGGTTTCGGGAAGCGCGGCAATCCGGTGAACCGCCTCGCGCAGATAGTCGAGGCGATGATCCAGATTCGAGCCTAATCCCAGTCCGATTTCCATAAGATGAAATGATGAATTATGAGTGATGAGTGATGAACAGAAGAAGCAGTCAAGTTTCCGCATTACGTTTAGCTGTTTTACTCGAACTAGTGAATATGGCCGTGAGCTCCCCGGTTTCCTGCATAAGTTTATCCAAGTTTTGGGGCACAACGATGTGAGCCTCATTAAGTAATTCTAGCCAATAACTTGTTTCATCAAGTTCTTGAAGTGCTGACTCCATTTTGCTGATGAATTCGGCCCGGGATCTTGCCCGAAAAGCCTCGCGATACTGTGCACCCACAGACGTTCCGCTTCTCAATAACTGTTTTCCTAAAGTCTGGGCGAGTGTTGTCTTGGGCAGGCTACAATACAACTCTACGATTCCCAACGCGTAAACCTTTGTTCTTTGCCGCAGATCCCGCTTGTCTTCCGCTACATTCATCATTCCGCACTCATCATTCATCATTTCCTACCGTAGCCCAAGGACATCTTGCATATCGTACAAGCCGGTTTTTTTTCCAGCGAGCCAGAGGCTGGCCTGGAGGGCGCCCTTGGCGAGGGCGTCGCGGCTGCTGGCGCGATGGCTGAGCTCGACGCGTTCGCCCTCGGTGGCAAAGAGGACGGTGTGATCGCCGACGATGTCGGCCGCACGAATGGCATGGACACCGATCTCACCCCGGGGCCGTTCCCCTCCGAGTCCTTCACGCCCGAATACGGCCACATCGCGGAAGTTCTGGTTGCGGCCCTGTGCCACCTTTTCGCCCAGACGCAACGCGGTTCCGCTGGGAGCGTCCTTTTTGAATTTGTGATGAGCCTCGGTGATTTCAACATCGTAGTCCAGGCCGAGGGCCTTGGCAGCCTGTTCGACGAGGGAGAAGAGCAGGTTGACGCCGACGCTCATGTTGGGCGCCCAGACAATAGGGATGGCCTTGGCAGCCTCATCCACGGCGGCTCGTTCCTCGGGATTGAGTCCGGTGGTGCCAATCACCACGCCTTTTTTGTACTGGGTGGCCAGCGCGACCGTGACGGGAACATTCTCGTGGAAACTGAAATCAATCAGGATATCGGCGGCCTTCACGGCGGCGGCGAGATCATGGGTGATTCTGATTCCATTTTCCCCGATGCCAGAAATCAGACCGCTATCCTTGCCGCACAGCGGACAGGTGGCCGTATCCACGGCTCCTACGATCTGCATCCCGGTCACAAGTTTCGAACACCGCACCAGCGCCTGGCCCATCCGGCCTGCCGCCCCGACAATAGCCACTTTAATCATGACATCATCCCTTCATAGTCTAAGTTGAAATGCTCACCCCGAGCACCTTCAAAGTCTCTCACCCCGCGCCCCGACATGCAATCATCATCAATTCTCATTATAGCCTCTGAGTAATGTCAAAGACCGGCTAAAGCCGAATGGCGCGTAGTTAGTCTGTAACTCACGTGATTGCAACTAATTACGTTT
>JBAXMJ010000010.1:0-38136 GCA_037134355.1 bacterium
CAGTCTGGAAGACCGTCGTGTGAAACGTTTTTTTGTGGAGCATCAGGGGCGAATGGAGTCCCTGCCGGAGGGCGGAGCGAGCTGGGTCGGAACGCTTCCGGAAATGAAGATTTTGACCCGGAAGCCGGTTATGGCGACCGATGAGGAATGCAGGGAAAACCCGCGTGCGCGGTCAGCAAAACTGCGCGTGGCGGAACGAAAGGACTAGATGATGATCAAGAAAAACAGAAAAAAAACGCAGACTAAATTTCCCGTTCCGATTCCTCTGGTGGCCTTGGTACTTGTGCTGGCGGGTTTATCACTGGTGTATGTTTGTTTGCAATCCCGGACTGAGACCCTGGGGCGTGAAATCAAGCTGCTTGAGGCTTCCCGGGATCGCCTGCGCGACCAGCTTGTCAGAGATCAGTGTGAGTGGGCGAGGCTTCAGTCGCCCTCCAACCTGGAGCAGGCCTTGAAGCAGCATGGTCTGGTCATGACCTGGCCCAACCGGGACCAGATTGTCCGCATTCGTTATGACGGATCACTCGATACCCCGCGTGGCCTTGATAGTCGTCAGGCGTCGCGTGTGGCGCGGGCCGACAGGATAGTGATGAATGTCAACTGAGACTCGGGGATCAACCAGATTTGTCATCATAGTGGCCCTGTTGGGCCTGGCGATGGTGGGGCTGGTGATTCGTCTGGTGGTGTTGCATCTCGGGAGTCCCGAACAGGATCGGGCCACCTCCGCCAAAACACGAACCTTCAAGCAAACCCTTACGGTGCCCCGGGGACGCATTCTGGATGGGAGCTCCTCCGCCGGTATTCTGGCGCTTAATGTCGGGGTGAAGGATATCTGGGCTGATCCGTCTGTTCTGCTGGCGAGCAATCTTGTTTCCCGAACTGTGAAGAGCTTGAGTTCCCTCTTAGAGTTCGATACGGCCGAGGTGACGGAGCGACTGTGCAGGACGAACAGCCGGTTCGCCTATATCGCCCGGCTGGTTCCGGACGAGAAGGCGGATCAGGTGGAGATCCTTAAGTTGCCCGGGGTTCACATGGACGACGCCTCCACCCGGTCTTATCCCCAGAATTCCCTGCTGTGTCAGGTACTGGGATTCGTCAATAGTGATGGGGTCGGGTCGTGGGGCCTTGAGCAGCTCATGGAGAAGTATCTCAAGGGAAGTCCGGGCCTGATCGAAAGTCGACTGGATGGGCACCGTCGGGAGATGATGGATCGCAGGATTCGCGAAGTTCCGGCCAAGGATGGTGCCGATGTGATCCTGACGATTGATCAGAATCTCCAGTACATTGTCGAGAAAGCCCTGGATTCGGCGATGGAACGAAACCGTGCGCGGGCCGCCTTTGTTATCATGCAACGGATCCGTACCGGTGAGATTCTCGCCATGGCCAGCCGGCCGTCGTTTGATCCCAATCGCTATCGTGAGGCCCGGGATCCGCAGAAGATCAACCGGGCGATCAGTCATACTTATGAACCGGGTTCCACCTTTAAGGTGTCGGTCATTGCGGGCGCCCTGGATGCGGGAGTTGTGAAGCCGGAAACCATGTTCGATACCGAAAACGGGCGCTGGCTTTATCAAGCGAAGATCCTGCGGGATTATCATGCCTATCCCCGCCTGAATGTCGCGGATATCCTGAAGAAGTCCAGCAACATTGGTGCCGCAAAAATTGCGATCATGCTGGGCAATGAGCGGATGGATCGGTATCTGCGCGCCTTTAATGTTGGAGGCAAACTGGGGATTGACCTCCCGGGGGAGGAAGGGGGCATTTACCCGGCGGTCGCCAAGTGGGCACCCATCAGCTCAAGCCGGATTGCCATCGGGCAGGGAGTCTCAGTTACCGGGCTCCAGATGCTGAGCATTCTGTGCACGATCGCCAATGACGGGGTCGTGATGAAACCCTACGTTATCAAGCAGGTCGTAGCCGCCGATGGGACGGTACTGTTGCGGAGGCAGCCCGAAGCGCTACGCCGGGCGATTCGGTCCGATACAGCCGCGTTAATGAGCTCTCTTCTGGCCCGTGTCTGTGAAGAGGGCGGAACGGGAACGAAGGCGGGAGTAGAAGGTTTCCGGGTGGCTGGAAAAACGGGAACCGCTCAGAAGGTGATCGGGGGGCATTATTCCGAGACGGATTACATGGCCTCATTTGTCGGTTTCCTGCCAGTGGAAAATCCTGAAATCGGAATGATTGTGGTCTTTGATGAGCCCCAACCCCTCCATACCGGCGGGGCGGTTTCGGCGCCAGTGTTTGGGGAAATCGCGGAGCAGGTGGTGCGTTATCTGGGAATCATTCCAGCAGAAGGATCGGTTCCGGCGCATCGAGCGGCCCCATCGGCCAGCAATGAGACCTTCTAATGAAACTATCCGAACTGCTTAATCAAGTCAGTCACCTCGGGGTTCGGGGGACGATAGACCGTCCTGTTTCGGGAATCGCCTATGATTCCCGAAAAAGTCTGGCAGATGGACTCTTTGTTGCCATTCCAGGGGCGAAACATGATGGCTTTGAATATGTCGAGGATGCCGTCAAACGGGGGGCGGGCGTGATTGTCTCGCCGCATACGCGTTCTCCGGGCCGGGATGTGACCCATGTTCAGGTTGAGGATGCGCGACTGGCTCTGGCTGATCTGGCCCGGGTTTTTTACGGTAATCCGAGCCGTTCCCTGAAAGTGATCGGCCTTACCGGAACCAATGGGAAAACCACGACTGCCTTTATGCTCAGGGATGTCCTTGAGGCGGCTGGTCTGACGCCGGGACTGATGGGCACTGTTCAATATGAAATCGGCGCTCGCATTCTCCCGGCGACCAGGACCACGCCGGAATCTCTTGATGTTCAGGCGTATTTCGACCAGATGCGTCATGCAGGCTGCCATAGCGCGGTCATGGAAGTGTCTTCGCATGCGCTTGACCAGAACCGGGTAAGGGGTATTGATTTTGATGTCGCCGTGTTCACCAACCTCACCCGGGATCACCTGGATTATCATCAGACCATGGACCGATATTATGAGGCGAAGCGCCGTCTTTTCACGGGCCTTGGGCGGAGTGATAAGCAGGGGGTTGCGGTGATCAACAGGGATGATCCGTGGGGGCGCAGGTTGGCTGAAGAAGCCGATATTTCCGCAAAAATCTTGACCTTTGGTTTTGATGAAGGCGCGGATGTACGTGCCTGTGATCTGGTGCTGGGACCGGACGGCAGCGACTTCACGGTGCGTAGCCCCTGGGGTGAAAGCCATGTGCATACGCCATTGCTGGGTCGGTTCAATCTCCAGAATGCGTTGGCGGCGTATGCCGCTGCCCGGGCGATAGGGCTGGAGGAGACGCCGGTGCTGCAGGGGTTGGCCCGACGAACCGCCGTGCCGGGGCGCTTGGAGGAAGTGTATACATCACGGGATTGGCGTGTCTTTGTTGATTACGCACATACCGATGACGCTCTGGTTAATGTTCTTGAAACGCTGCGAGGGTTCACGCGGAATCGCTTGATCGTTGTCTTTGGATGCGGGGGGAACCGGGATCAGACCAAGCGGGCGCCGATGGGCGCGGTGGCGGCACGGTTGGCGGATCTCGCGATCCTGACCTCGGACAATCCCCGCGATGAAGATCCCGCCGCAATTCTGGCACAGGTTGTCGCAGGATTTGGCGATCGCTCGAATTACGAGGTGGTGGAAGACCGTTCCAAAGCCATTGAAATGGCCCTGGTCATGGCCCGGGACGGGGATATTGTCCTGATTGCCGGGAAAGGGCATGAAATCACCCAGGAAGTCCATGGCACCTATCTGGTGTTCGATGACCGGCAGGTGGTGAAGGCTCTTTTGAAGAAAATGGAAGGCGGATAATGATCCCCAACTATGACGCAGATGAACTGGCGCAATGGAGTGGCGGGTACTGGGTGTCCCGTCCGCCCCGGCCTCTGTCTGCTGTTATTCATGACGCCCGACACGTGGTTCCCGGCTCACTGTTCGTGGCGATTCTCGGAGCACGTTTTGACGGGCATACCTTTATCGGCGAGGCGGCTGGAAAAGGCGCGGGGGCCGCCCTGGTGTCCCGAGCCCGGATCGCTGGACTCGTTTCCTTGGGGATTCCCTTGCTTGCGGTGGATGATCCGGCTCGGGCGCTGCGCGACATCGCCACGGGATACCGCCTGAAGCTGGGGCTTCCGGTGATCGGGGTCACGGGCAGCACGGGAAAGACTACGGTCAAGGAAATGATTGCCAGCCTCCTTGATGCGGCCATGCCTACAGCCCGGACAAAAGGAAATTGGAACAACGAAATCGGGCTCCCTTTGAGCATTCTCGCGATTCCTCCGGAATCGCGGGCGGCTGTTCTGGAACTGGGGATCAGTCATCCCGGAGAAATGGCGCCCCTGTGCGCCATCGCCAGGCCGGATTGGGGTGTCATCACCAATATCGGTCCCGTGCATCTGGAGTTTTTTGAGACAATTGAAGCGATTGCCCGTGAGAAGGGGGATCTGCTCAGGAGTTTACCCGCCGACGGAACGGCCGTGTTGAGCCTCGATGAACCCTGCCTCGGGATTCTTCGCAGTTTGGCGTCGTGTCGTGTGGTGACCACATCACTCAATCCTGAGTCGGATGCTGATTATGTCCTCGTGAGGGCGGCCCGACAGGGAGGGGAGTGTGTGGTGGCGGATCGGATTGACGGAGGAACCCATGCCTTCCGACTTCCGCTACCCGGTGCCCACAATCGTCACAATGCCCTTCAGGCAGTAGCTGTCGCACGGGGATTCGGTGTGTCGTGGGATTGCATTGCGGCGGCATTTGAAGGGATTGTGGCGTCCCCGATGCGGTGGGAGTGCAGTGATAGTGACGGGATCACGATCATCAATGACGCGTATAACGCGAATCCTGTCAGCATGCAGGCTGCGCTTCACACCTTCAGGGATTTTGAGGGAGGTGGCCGGAAATGGCTGGCGCTGGGCGACATGTTGGAACTGGGCCCGGGCGCAATCGAGGCGCACCGGGATATAGGTCGTGCTCTCGCCGATGGTCCATGGGCGGGGTTAGTCACGGTGGGCGTGCTGGGTGCGCGAATGGCCGAAGGGGCGCTGGATGCTGGAATGCCCTCCACGCGTGTTCATGCCTGCGAAACGGTTCCGGAAGCCGCTGAATACCTGAAGGAAAGAATGGCCAAGGGGGATGCCCTGTTGATAAAAGCATCCCGTGGAAAGCGCATGGAGGATATCATCCCCAGGTTGTCAGCGGAGACGCGGAAGGATTGAGGGAATGTTTTATTATCTGAGTTATCTGAGCAACTGGATGTCCGAGTTGCGGGTTTTTAAATACATCACCGTGCGCGCCTTTGCCGGTGCCGCAACGGCTTTTTTGATCTGCGTGATTCTGGGGCCGTGGGTGATTCGGCAACTCCAACGCCTCAAGGTTCAGCAGTATGTCCGCAAAGAGGAGTCGGCACCCCTTCATGACTTGCACAAGAAGAAGCAGGGGACGCCGACGATGGGTGGGATTCTGATTATCGGATCCGTTACGGGTTCCACCTTGTTGTGGGCGGTGCCTACCAATATTTTTGTGTGGCTGACTTTGCTGACCTTTCTGTTCATGGGGGCGGTCGGGTTCATTGATGATTTTGCCAAGTTGAAGGGAAAGAGTTCGAAAGGGCTGAGTGCACGGGGAAAATCCGGACTCCAGCTCCTTTGGGCAGTGTTGATGGGCGTTGCCCTGCTTGTGATTCCCGCGACCCGCGAGCATGCACGGGAGTTGATGGTGCCTTTTTTCAAGGGACCGTTGGTGTCGGACATGGGATGGTTTCTGGCCGTGGTCTTTGCTGTTGTGATCATCGTAGGTGCGAGCAATGCCGTGAACCTGACCGATGGGCTTGACGGGTTGGCGATCGGGTGCACGAGTTCGGTGGCCGTGGCCTACTTGGTGATGGCGTATGTGGCCGGTCACCGCGCCTTTGCGGAATACCTCTTCCTGCCTCACATTCCCGGAAGTGGCGAGTTGGCGGTGTTCTGCGGGTGTCTGCTCGGGGGCAGTCTCGGGTTCCTGTGGTACAACTGCCATCCCGCGCAAGTGTTCATGGGGGATACCGGAAGTCTGGCGTTGGGCGGAGCCATTGCCATGGTGGCGATTCTGATCAAGCAGGAACTTCTTCTCGTGATTGTGGGCGGGGTCTTTGTCATGGAGGCGATGAGTGTCATTCTTCAGGTCGCTTCATTCAAGTTGCGAGGCAAACGCATTTTCGCCTGCGCTCCCATTCATCATCATTTTGAATTTCGCAAGTGGAGCGAAACGCAGGTTACTATCCGATTCTGGATCCTCTCCATCCTCTTCGCGCTCATCGGGGTGGCGACGCTGAAGATAAGGTGAAAAAGAGGGTTCGGGGTTCAGGAAAGATTTCAATATCAAAGGAATCGACTTTGTCAGCACCTACGACACAACTTAAAGCCCCTGAACCCCGAACCCTGAACCCGTTTCCCTTCACCCTGAACCGGGCTCTGGTTCTTGGCCTTGGCTCCAGCGGGGAGGCCGCGGCGAGATTGCTGCTCCGGCAAAGGATGGCGGTAACGGTTGCCGATACCGGTTCGGGCGAAGCGCTGGAATCAAAGGCTCGAGCCTTGAGGGAGGCGGGCTGCACGGTCAGCATCGGCTCCCGTGATCTACCGGAAGGCGACTTCGGGCTGGTTGTGGTGAGTCCCGGAATTCCGGTGGATGATGCGTGGATCGTGACCCTTAAGGGGCGGGGGATTCCCGTGATTTCAGAGCTCGAGCTCGGGTGGCGGTTTTGTCGCAGTCGCGTTCTCGCGGTCACCGGATCCAACGGGAAAAGCACGCTGGTGAAACTCTGCCGTGAGGCGCTTGAGCAGGATGGCTATACGGCGGTTGCCGGCGGGAATTACGGGATCCCCCTTTCGGCACTGGCCTGCGAAGAGTCGCCGCCAGACTGGGTTGTGGTGGAGGTGAGCTCCTTTCAACTCGAGACGGTGGACCAGTTTGCCCCCGATGTCGGCATTCTCTTGAATCTCAACCCCAATCACCTCGACCGGCATGGCTCCATGGAGATTTACACGAAGATGAAGGCCCGCCTGTTTGCGCGGATGACGGGCGGGCAGGTTGCCGTGATTTCCGAGACGGTGCCCGGGATGATCCTGGAGGCGATTCCCGGTGAAGCGCGCCTCGCTACTTTCGGACTATCGGAATCCGCCGCTTTCCGTTACTCGAAGGGATTTATTACCGGGCCCGGGCTGGCGCATTCCGTCTCTGTTGAGGGAACCCTTTTTGACAATGAAGTCATGGGCATGACTGCGGCAGCCTGTGTAGCGGCATTGGTTGGAGCAGGGCTTCCCCCGGGGGGGGTGACGGCGGCGGCACGCCTCTTTGAGCGGCTTCCCCATCGTATGCAAACAATCGCGAAGGTTCGGGATGTGACATTTGTGAATGACTCCAAGGCGACCAATTTGGCGGCGCTGTCGGCCGGCCTGGGGATGGCGTGCGGACCCGTACGTCTGATCGCAGGGGGCTTGCTCAAGGAGAAAGACTTGGATTCGGTAAAAAATAATCTGGTCAAGCGGGTGCGCGGTGTCTACATTATCGGGAAATATTCGCAGGTCATGGCTTCCGCTTGGACGGACGCTGTCCCATGTGTGATATGTGGGGATTTGAAGGAGGCCGTTCAGCGGGCGTGGAAAGACGCCAAAGCGGGTGAGTGGGTTCTTCTTTCACCGGGCTGTGCGAGTTTCGACCAGTTTAAAAGTTTCGAGGATAGAGGCGAACAGTTTATCAATATTGTAAGAGACATTGAAAAAGGAGAAATGATTGTGAATAAGGCGCGGATGATGGGTTCGATGGTGGTGGTGGCTGGTGGTTTAATGTTGAGCGCGGGTTGCGGGACAACCAAGGTTGTTTCCCCCGCAGTCGAGCCGGTGGTGATGCCGCCGACGACGGAAGCGGTTACCCCGGTGACCAAGGTTGAGGAAGTGAAGTCGCCGGTTGCCGAAGTCCAGGCCAAGACCTATGTGGTCAAGTCCGGCGACAGCATCGGCCTCATTGCCAAGCGCTTCAAGGTTCCTGCCAAGGATATCATGAGCCTGAACAAGATCACCAACGCGAACAAGATCCGCATTGGTCAGAAACTGACGCTTCCGGGTTATGTCGATCTGAATGCCCCGGCTCCGGCCAAGACGGCCAAGGCTAAGAAGGCCGTTAAGGTGGCCATCAGTGGTGACGCCTATGTTGTGAAGTCCGGCGATACGCTGGGACACATCGCGGTGGCGCACAAGACCACGGTGAAGGCGATCAAGCAGGCGAACAACTTGACGAGTGACAAGGTGCATGTCGGTCAGAAGCTCGCTCTTCCCAAGGGGTCAGCAAAGGTTGAGAAGGCCCCGGCGGTGGAAGGTGCGACTCCTGTGGAGGGTGCGGTTCCGGCGGTAGAGGGTGCGGTTCCCGGTCCTGCCGAAGTTGTGGCGCCTACTCCCAAGTCGAACGAAGTACTGCATGTTGTCGAGCCCAATCAGGATTTGAGCTCCATTGCCATGATGTACGGTGTTCGCGCCGAGGAAGTGATCAAACTGAACAGCCTGTCTTCCCCTGATGTGAAGGTGGGGCAGACGTTGAAAATTCCGCCTCCTGCTGAGTGATGCGGAAAACGCCCACCATATTAGTGGGCATCGTTCTTTTGTTGCTGGCGCTGGGCATCGTTATGTTGGCCAGCGCCAGTTCTGTTAAAGGGAACGCTGTCTACAAGGACGCGAACTACTTCCTGATCCGGCAACTGGTCTGGTTGGCGGTTGCCCTTGTAGCGGGCGGCATTACGGCGTCCATTGATTATCACCGCTGGCCTCGCTGGTGGATTCCCATCTCGGTCTTTGCGGGATTGTTTTTAGTACTTGTCCTGATTCCCCACGTGGGCGTGAAGATCAACGGGAGCTACCGCTGGCTCAGGATCGGGGCCTTCAGCGCCCAGCCTTCTGAATTTTCGAAATTTGCCATGGTGATTATGATGAGCACGTGGATGGCAAAAAGTGGAGCCAGAAGCGGAACCTTCAAAGAGGGGATTCTCAAGCCGGGGCTGTTGTTGGGGCCGCTGTTGGGGCTTGTTTTTCTGGAGCCGGATTTCGGAACCACCATTCTCCTTGCCGTGGTCGGGTGCTCCATTATGTTTGCAGGGGGGAGTCCCCGCCGGTATCTGGCCTTGGGTATGATGATCGGGCTGATTGGATTTGCGTTTGCCGTCATGCATGATCCGGTTCGGGCGGGTCGAATTCTGGCTTTCATCGAGCCGGATAAATATCCGGCGGCGGCCTACCACCTTCAGCAGTCCGAGCAGGCGTTTACGCTTGGCGGGGTCTGGGGTGTTGGCTTGGGGGAGAGTCTTCAAAAACATTTCTACCTTCCGGAAGCGCACACGGATTTTATTCTGGCCATTATAGGTGAAGAATTGGGATTAGCTGCCACTGTCCTGGTGGTGTTGCTTTTTGCGGGATTCTTGGCGTGCGGAACCGTGATCAGTTTTCAGGCGCCGGATAATATTGGAAGGTTAATGGGGCTCGGCTTTACCCTGATGACAGCGATCCAGGCCACGATCAACGTGGGGGTGGTCACCGGGTGTCTTCCCACTAAGGGGTTGGCCTTGCCCTTCATCAGTTACGGGGGGTCAAGCCTCATTGTCTCGATGATGGGGGTGGGCGTTCTGTTGAACATTGCCCGCCAGGGTGTGGTGACAGAGGAACGCGCTGTCAACTTGGCGGTCCGGGACAAGGGCCGCTGGTTGTAGTTTTGCAACGGTAGTTCTATGAAAGCGGGACTAAGCAATACTCTTCGTTCTGGTCGTTTATTCTGGGGAATGGCTCGGCATGACTTTCGTGTTCGATACGCAGGATCCTATTTTGGGACGCTGTGGGGAGTTCTTCAGCCGGTTGCCACTGTCTTGATTTTTTGGTTTGTTTTTCAAGTCGGGTTTGGTGCAAAACCCGTAGACGGCGTTCCGTATGTGTTGTGGTTGGCTGCAGGTCTGATCCCCTGGTTTTTCTTTGCCGAGGCTTGGACCGGGAGCACCCATTCACTTGTTGAGTACGGATATCTAGTCAAGAAAATGGTGTTTCATGTGGAATGGTTGCCGGCCTTGAAGATTATTTCCTCGGGATTCATGCATTTCATATTCACGGCACTGGTGTTTGTCATGCTGGCCTTGTATGGAATTCCGCTTCGATGGACGGTGTTGCAACTGGCCTATTACACGCCCTGCTTGATTCTTTTTGTTTGGACGCTGAGCCGTATTACCTCTTCGATTCAACCGTTTTTCAAAGATCAGACTCAGTTGCTGGCTATCGGACTCCAATTTGGGATGTGGTTGACTCCTATCCTTTGGTCGGAATCCGTCATTCCCGATGCCTATCGATGGGTGTTTGTCTTTAACCCTGTGTATTATGTGATTTCAGGGTACCGCGATGCTCTTTTGGGTCAGGCTTGGTTTTGGGAGCATGGGTGTGAAACTCTTGTGTTTTGGGGAATTCTGCTTGCGTTAGGTGGAGGGGGGCGCGTCATCTTTTCGCGACTCGAGCCGCATTTTGCAGATGTACTGTGAGGCGATGATGGACGATGAACCCGTGATTCAGGTTGAGGATTTGACCAAGGTTTATAACCTGTATGATCGACCGATCGACCGGGTCAAGGAGGCGCTGCATCCGTTACGACGGAAGTATCACCATGATTTCTATGCGTTGCGCAATCTGTCGTTTGCCGTCCGCCGCGGGGAGACCTTCGGCATCATCGGGCCAAATGGATCGGGAAAATCCACGCTACTGAAAATCCTGTCCGGTGTGCTCACGCCCAGCACAGGGCGGGTTCAGGTAAAGGGCCGGGTCTCGGCCTTGCTGGAATTGGGTGCCGGATTCAATCAGGAATTCACAGGTTTGGAGAATGTCTACCTTCAGGGGACTTTGATGGGCTTTGAGCGTGCGGAGATGGAGGAGCGTATCCCCGCAATTCGCAAGTTTGCCGATATCGGTGAGTTCATTCATCAGCCTGTAAAGCACTATTCCAGCGGAATGTTTGTCCGTCTCGCTTTTGCCTGCGCGATCAATGTGGATCCCGATATTCTGATCGTGGATGAGGCGCTTGCGGTCGGTGATGTGCGTTTTCAGATTAAATGCAATCGCAAGTTTTCGGAATTCCGGGAGATGAACAAGACCATTATTCTGGTCTCTCACTCCAGTGCAGATGTCGTTCGATTGTGTGATCAGGCGCTTTGGCTTGAGGGAGGCGGAGTCAAACGGGCAGGGGCTCCCAAGCAGGTCGTGGAGGAGTATTTGGCCTGGATGGTGCATGATACGGGTGTGCAGGCGGGGCCCGACTCCGGCGGCGCCAACATTTCTTCAGCAGTGGGCGGGGAGGGATTGGTCCCCATTCCCCGAAATGCCCTCATTACTGGCGATGGAGGGGCCACAATTAATGCTGTGGGTTTGTTTTCTGAAGATAACCGGAGGCTTTCGATTGTCCATGGCGCATCAACGGTTCGTCTGGTCGTTCATGTCACGGCACAGACGATCTTGGAAAATCCCTATTTTGGATTTCAGATCGTCAATTCGAAAGGGTTGCGGGTGCTGGGCAGCAACACCTCAGTTCTCGATATGACGATACCACCCCTTACAGGTGGGGAAAGCGTAACCGTCAGTTTCACCTTTCCGTTTCCCGAAATCGAAAACGGCCATTATCTTGTGGCGGTCGGGGTGGCGGATGGTTCTTCGGAAAAGCATATCAGGCACCAGTTCATTGCGGACGCCTACGACTTTCAATTCGCAAGCACGAGCCGGCTTCAGAAGCAGGATGTCCTGTTAAAATTACCGAGGTGTAAAATTGATCTCGTGCGCGATTCAGGGGGTGGCCATGGACCTTCTTGATCCCCTTCGGCAAATTCCGTGGATTACCTTTGATGCTAAACTGTGGCTGGACCGGCATGTAAATGAAAGCATGTCGATCTTTGAGTGGGGCTCCGGAGGATCGACGCTCTATTTTGCAAAGCACGCCAGACAGGTTGTCTCCGTTGACCATAATGCTGATTGGTATCAAACGGTTCTTGCAACGTTGAGTCACGAAAAACTGAAGAATGCTGAGTGTTTCCTGATTCCCCCTCAACAATCCGTGTGGGCTAGATTTTTGCCTTATACCGCCCGGACCTATGTGTCGAGAACCTTCATCGAGCATCGGAATTTAAGATTTAGATCCTATGTCAGGAAAATCGAGTCGTATAGGGATGGGACTTTTGACCTGGTCATGATCGATGGCCGGGCACGCGCCGCTTGCCTTTTTCACGCAGTGAGAAAAATAAAACGGGGCGGATACATGGTTCTGGATAATGCCGAAAGACCTCACTATCAGTCGGCCATGCGGCGTTTGTCGGGACTCTCCCGGCAGGACTTTTGTGGTCACGGCCCAAGTTGCGCCGAACCCTGGCAAACCACAATCTGGCGAATCCCATGAGTTCCTCGACCATGCAAGAGTTCCTGAAGGATGACTACAATCTTGACGTACTCGCCCCCGTGAAGCCCGTGGGTGACGATTTTATCATGCATGTAACACCCCGGTTTGTTCCGGTATACGTAGAGGGGTATGAGGCTCTCTCGACGCGGATTGCGAAGATGCATCTTGCTCGAAAGGATCTCTTTGTGGATGTCGGTGCTCACTTTGGATACTATTCCCTTCTGGCTGCCGGAACCAATCCAGATATTCGCATCATCGCGGTCGAGCCCGTTGCAGAGAATGTTGCGATCCTGCGGATGAATCTTGCTCAAAACAGAATTGATCCAGGGCGCGCTTCCGTTATTCAGGCTGCCGTGTCGTCCAAAGCCGGACACGCGACCTTCTGTGTGTCCGAAGCGTCCGACAACGGGAGCCTGTATGTGCATCCAAGTTCCGGGACCCTCGCCCGTATTCAAGTGGAGACGGTGTGCCTCGATGACCTGATCGGGGCGGAGATGTCGCGGCGGATATTCATCAAGACGGATACCGATGGGCATGAATTGGAGGTGCTCAAGGGATTGGAAAGAACCTTGGATGCCTGCGATGATGTGACTCTGCTGATGGAGATGAATCCCAAAATGATGAAAATTGCGGGAACCAGCACGGCGGAACTTCTTGGGCATCTTCAGGGAAAGGGCTTCAGGATCTATGCCATAGACGACAGGGAGTCAAGGCTGTATCCCCTGGATCAGGTCGAGATGGTCTCCATGATGGAATTACGGTATGAGACCTCCTATTACAATGTCCTGTGCCTCAGGCAGGAGCATGCGCTGTCGGTGGCGTTGTTTTCCCATTCCTCCAGCCTGGGCGGAGCGGAGCGGTCACTTCTCGATCTCGTGAATGGATTATCAGGAAGGGGTGCTCTTTGTACGGCAGTGCTTCCCTCCTTCGGGCCGCTAGGCGAAGCGCTGAAGGCGAAAGGATGCGCCGTATATGTGCCTCCGGGTGGGGCGATTCAGGAGAAGGGGTGGTGGTGGGGCCCCCTTTCTTCCGATTCTGCGCAGGCCCCCTTGACTGGTTCGTTGGCGGTGCTGATGGATGTCATTCTTCCCGAAATGCGAAGGGTTGCTCCGGATGTCGTTTTTTCCCAAACCATCGTGTCGCCATGGGGCGCCTTGTGTGCCGAGATGCTGGGGCGGCCCCATGCTCTCTCCGTTCGTGAGTACGGAATACTCGATCACAATCTGTCATTTACCCTCGGATTCAAGCCCAGTGTCGCGGCGCTGTACAAGAGCAGTGATGTTGTTTTCTGTATTACAGATGATGTGAAGCGTGAGCTTTTCGGCAACAATTACGATGCGAAAATCGATGTTGTGTATAGCCATGTGGAGATGCCCCCGGTGATGAATAACACGGGTCTGAGTTCGGGTAATCCAGTTTTAACGGTGGGTATTTTTGGCGCCATTGTGCCCGGGAAGGGGCAGGGCGATCTGATTCGTGCCTGTATCGAATTGCTTGGCAGGGGATATGTCCTCGACTGCGTGCTGGCCGGTTTTGTAGCGGATTCAGTGTACGCCGATGCGTTGAAGGCGGAAATTGAAGCGTCCGGCCATGCGCAACGATTTAGTTGGTTTGGCTATACCGACGCTCCTTATGATTTGATGAACAAGGTGGATGTGGTGGTGTCCTGTTCCAGAAAAGAGGCATTGGGGAGAACCTTGTTGGAGGGAGTATTGCTGGGCAAGCCTATCATCTATTCGAAGTCCGGGGGGCCCGCGGAAATATTTATTGATGGAGAACATGGTCTTGCCTACACCCATGGCGAGTCTTCTGATCTTGCAAAGGCCATTGAGGCGGTGTTGCTTAACAGAGCTACGGCGGTTGCCCGAACGCGGCATGCTCGGGAGTATGTTTTGCAACGATTCAGCGACGAGGCTTACGCCGGGAAAATTCATGAGCGATTGAGGTCCCTGGCCCGGCAATCCGGCCGCTCGGGAGGGAGTTCCCGGGCCGTGGGGGGATTATTGATCGAGAGTGGTATTGGCGAACTTTTTTCCCGAGTTGAGGTGAATGCGGCGCTGGCGCGTGTTCGGGATGTTGAAGATCAACTGGGGGATAATCAGGAGAAATTGGCGCGTGCTTCGGCTCGTATTCGCGCCTTGGAAGGTTCCCTGGCCGCCTGGCGAGGATCGGTATTTGGTCGCTTGGCTGGGGTGGCGGATTCGTGTTGGGAACTGGCATGCCTTCCGGTTCGTGTCGTCACCTATTTGATTCATCCTGGCCTTCGCGGATCGGTGGTGAATAGTTTGGTGCGGCGCTGGCAGCGGTGGGGCCGGGGGAGACAAGTTGGGCCGCTGCCTGAATTGGATTGGCTACTTCGAAAATTGGATGTGGACGTGCCGGTCGGTCAGGTAATGGCGCGGCTTGGGGCGTATTTGACTCCGCAGGAAGAGGAGGGGTATCGCGCGATGATCGGGCCCCTGATGGCTGCCGGTTTGGGTGTGTCCTCCACGGTGACACGTGCACGGGACCTGCTCTCGCTGGCAGGGGTGCCGCAGCCCCGCCAGCGCATTCTCTTTGTCTGTGGTGAATTTCCAAATCCGGTTCACGGGGGTGGCGGGCGGGTTTTTGATTTTATCAAGGCTCTCGGGCTGAATCATGATGTGTTTGTCGCGGCATGGTATGACCGGCGTTGTGATCATGATGCTTTTGTGAGGCTTGCTCCCTATTGTCGGGGACTGCGGGGATTCAGCTTTGAGGACCTGGAGGGTGGTTGTGTGGCGAAATTGCTGGATTTTCTCGGGGGGGTTCCGGCGGATATCGTGCATTATGAGTGGCCACGGTCATTGAATAGTTTTGATCGTCGTTTGGGGCGGCATCACATCTATACCCACATGGAGGTGGTTTCCTGTAGTTTGGCGATGGATTTGAGGCGCTTCAAACCGCTTTCCCCTGAATGGCTTGGTCGCTTGGCGACTATCATGACGATGTTGAGAGTTGAAGCGCTGGATGCAGGGCGGGTGGATGCGCAGGTGGTGGTTACCGCCAAGGATGGCGAATTTCTATCCCGCTTTGTGGCCGGGCAAGGTTACAGCGTGATCAATCATGGCATTGACCGCGATGAATTTGATGTTCCCGATCAGCCGTGCGAACCCGACACCCTTGTGTATACCGGAAATTTCGTCCACTATCCCAATGTCGACGCCGTGCATCATTTCATGCGTAACATCCGGCCTCTCATCCTGGTGGCTGTTCCGAATTTGAAGGTGTGGCTGGTTGGCGCCCATCCTCCGCGCGACATTCAGCGTTACCATGATGGGAAAAATGTGATGGTCACCGGGCATGTGGCGGATGTGCGGCCGTATATTCAAAGGGCCGCAGTCTGTATTGCCCCCCTTATTTCAGGGGCCGGCCTGCGCACCAAGGTAGTGCAATATTCCGCACTGCGGCGACCGTGTGTCGCCACGCCTATTGCGGTTGAGGATCTGGGCTTCGAAAGCGAACGTGAGGCGTATATAGCCTCAGATCCGCAAGAGTTTGCAAGGCTGGTAATAAAGCTTTTGAAGGATCCGGAATGTGCGATGAGCATGGCGAGTCGGGCGAGGGCGAAGGCTCTGGAATGTTATGACAATCGACGAATCGCCGAGCAGGGTCTGGGTAATCTTTACCGACTGCTTGATACAGGGAAGGAGTTGTCATGAGTTGGCGAAGTTTCGGGTATGCGGCAATGGTTGCATTTGGAAACCATGTGATGGCGAAGGTGCCTTCGTTTAGCCTCAGGCATGCCTATTACCGGCGTATCCTCGGCTATCATTTGGGAAACGATTGTTGTATTCATATGGGTTGTTTTTTTACCGGGAAGCGGGTTGATGTAGGATCCAACACTGTCCTGAATCGAAATTGTTATGTAGATGGGCGCCTGGGCGTGCAGGTCGGGGCGAATTGTAGCATTTCGCCCGAGGTTTACATTCTTTCCATGGATCATGATCCCCAAAGTCCCGATTTCGTCACCTGTGGGGGGGTAACTACGATTGGGGACAATGTGTGGATCGGCGCGAGGGCTGTTATTCTAGGAGGGGTGACGATCGGGGAGGGCGCGGTGATTGGCGCGGGTGCGGTGGTCACCCGCGACATTGCTCCCTGGCGCATAGCTGTCGGCAATCCGGCCCGCGAAATTAAGGACCGTAACCGTGACCTCCGCTACCGGTGCCGGTATACAACATGGTTTGATACCGACATTCAAATGGACTCATGATAAAGCGCCTCCTTATTGTTCTCGCCCGATGGTTGGGCCTCAAGGCGCTGGCAGTGTCGCCGGATCCTGATGTGCGATTGGCCTTGTTGCCCGCGGGCGATCCTCTGGCTCCGTTGCCGTCTCCGCCTTCCGGATCCGCCTCCCGGGCTGGTATCGTGATTGTCTCTTATTTTGGTCTTCCGTATCTCCAGCAATGCCTGGATAGCGTTTTCGGGCGCACCGCCTGGCTGGATTTCAGGGTGGTGGTGGTCGACAATGGTTCCGACGCAGAAACGCTCTCCTATCTAGAGGCCAGGGCGCTGCGTGAGCCCCGGTTGCAGGTGGTGGTGAACGGCAGGAACTTGGGGTTCGCCGCCGCCAACAATATCGGGCTCAGGATGCTCACAGACTGTGAGACGATGGTGCTGCTCAATAACGACACTGTTGTGCCGCCGGATTGGCTTGGGAAACTTGTGCATTATGCGGCCCGGTCGGATCTCGGTCTGGTGGGGCCCGTCACAAACTGGACCGGCAATGAGGCGCGGATCGAGACCCACTACCAGAGTCTGGCTGAAATGGAGCAGTTTGCGCGCGAGACCACCGCCGCCCATGTCGGCCAGGTATTCGACATCTCTGTTCTGGCCATGTATTGCGTGGCATTCCGGCGTGAGGTGTTTGAGCGGGCCGGTAAACTTGATGAAGCCTACGGGCTTGGCATGTTTGAAGATGTGGACTATGCCGAGGCGGTTCGCCAGCTGGGACTTCGCGTGGTTTGCTGCGAGGATATCTTCGTGCATCACTACGGGATGGCCAGTTTCTCGAAGCTTGACCCGGGAGAATATCAGCACCTGTTTGCGCGCAACCGGGAGTATTATACGCAAAAGTGGGGACACCCATGGCTCCCCTTCAAGGGGCGCTCACCAGGGATTCCCAATGGAAGCAATGAGGAGTAAAATGAACAAAACGATGGACGCGGTGGCGACATCAGCATCCCCGCAGGGCGGCGATCCTCTCTATGCCAAACGAATGAATGGCGAGAAGGAGCATTTCAGCCACCAGTACCGGGGTCACGGTCCCGATGACATCCTGATCCTGCGCGTCCCTCCTGTCTGGACGTTTTTGGAACAGCGGGTAGAAAAAATTATTCGCGCCGATACAGGCGGGTTATTCCTTCAGGATTATATCGCCGGGATTATGAATTCCCGGTCCTCACCCCGGATGATCAGCCTGGCTTCGGGACCGTGCGGGCTTGAGCTGGACATTGCGGGGCGGTTGCAGGGTGACTATGTCATCGAGTGCTTGGATATCAATCAGGAACTCTTAGCGCGTGGCATGGAACAGGCGATTCACAAGGGATTGCATTTGTCGGCCCGAGTGGCTGATTGCAATCATTGTGAGATCAGTGAAGGTGCCTATGATGTGGTTATGGCCTTTGCCTCGCTCCATCATTTTGTGAATTTGGAAGAGATCCTGCCTCGGATTGCGCGCGCCCTGCGACCCGGCGGGGTATTTGTGACCATGGATATTTCCTCTCGAAACGGCTATCGGATGTGGGACGAAGCGTGGGCTGACGTGAAAGCAATCTGGTCGCTCCTTCCGGATCGTCTCAAGGTCAACCATACTAGGTTTCAGCATCCGGCGCTGGTGCCGGACTACGAGAATGTGGACTATGGGGATTCCAGTTTTGAGTGCGTTCGTTCCCAGGACATCCTGAGCCAGCTTGAACGGCATTTTGACCCGGTTCACTATGTGTCATATTATGCCTTATGCCGGAGATTCTTTGATCCCATGTATGGCCCAAATTACGATTTGGACAGGCCTTTGGATCGCGCCATTGTGGAATTGGTATGGGAGTTGGATCGTGCGGCTTTGGCGGATGCCCGCCTTCCGCCCGAGACTTTTTTCGGGGTATTCCAGCCTCGTGGTCATGTTGTGGGGTCACGGCTTGATGAGCGGAAAGCACGGCTCAGTAGTGATATCCGGGCAATCGAGCGAATGGTGCTCTCTGCGGAATCCCGCAAGATAAAAGGCGTTCCGCAACATAAGGATACAACGACATGGTACCAAAAAACACGGGAGCGACTGTCATGTGTCTTTGCCCGGGGAGGCAAAGACGGTTAACCTGGCGCTTCGGCGGTGATCGGGAGCGACCATGGGTCACTCCAGTGGATTCCATGGGGAAGATGATCGTCGCCCTGAATGCGAATGTTAACGAAGCCGGCGTCGTTTAGTTCCCTCAGAAGGCCAGCTTTTGAGAAAACGCGCATTTCCAGAGTCTCGCCTGCGCCGCCATGGAAAACGAGCCGGGAGTAATGTTGCGTGAGCCCTTTAGCAGTCCGGTTATTGAGTACCTGTGCCCCCGAAGGTAAGGTCTCAATCGAAAAATCGAGAAGGTCGGGGAAATGTTCAGTTGTCTCGCCTTCCGGAACCCAGGGTACCGTCAGAATCAGTAAGCCGCCCGGCTTGAGCAGTCGCCGGATATTGACGAAGGCCCGGCTCACCGGCTGAGCCACATGTTCCAATACATCCGATGTAATTAAAAAATCCAGCGTTCCGATCCAGGCGTCTGGGATGTCGAGAATGTCGAGTTTTGGGGCCTGGTGATAATATGTGTTTGTGTAGCCAAGATGCTTGGACAGCGGCACGGCAAAGACCTCCCAATCACTCATGCCGACTCCAAGCAGATTCTTTTGGATTGGGAACTTTGGTAAGGTAAGGCTATGAGCGAAAAAATGACGCGATAGGATGTGGATCAAGGAACGCTGTCGAACTGTGGAGTTGCATCCCTGGCAGGAGGGGGTTTCCCGCTTCAGATTAGCGAGTTGCGTATGGCAGGGGGTGCCGCAGATGTTGCATTGGAACGAGAGGCTTTCGTGCCGGATTGCGCTAGTTCGGCTAACCTGCCTTCTAAGGTACGTCAGTCCCTTGTTCCATAATGCGGCTAATGGTGTCATGTGAAGAAATCCTTGGGTTTCAGGCTTTCCATTATGGGTTGAGGCACGTTTAAACGCAATCAGGATCACATGGCTACAGGCAAGGCAAGGGTGAGAAAGTTTCCCCCCGCTTGACTTGGGTTCAGGCGATGCCCAATATGCCGGCTCGATGCACTATAAGAGGTAGTTGACGGGAGCGATTTTGGAAAATCAGGTTAAAAAACATAAAGCCGAAGTTTTTTTAGGAAAGGAATTGTCCCGAATCCCTTGTCTCTTTTCGGTCATTATTCCTGCCATCAAAGCCCGCCATTTGGGAGAAGCCCTCCGCTCGCTGATGAAGCAGACATGGCGTGATTTTGAAATTATTGTGCTCGATGACGCCGGTTCGTCCAGCGTGATCCAGGAGGTGTCAGCCTTTCGGGATTCCCGGATTATTTACCGGCGTTTCGATCTCAATGTGGGCGCGGAGTATCCCTCTAAGACCTGGAACCTGGCGCTGGAATCGGTGCGTGGTGAGTTTGTGGTTTTATTAGGGGATGATGATTGTTTGGCTGAAAATTATCTAGAGGCGATGGAGCGATTGATTCGGACGTCTCCCGGCTCTGATTTGTACCGCGCCCGGCTCAGGATTATCGGGCCTAACGGGTCAACCCTGTTGCCTGAAGCGCCTGTTCCCGAAGTGGAGTCCTGGGATGAATTATTATTTCGGCGAACAACTGTTTTTTATCCCCAATCCACTGCAGAAATGTGCGTGCGAACAACCGCTATCAGGAAGTTAGGCGGCTATGCTGACCTGCCTCTTGCTTTGGGCAGTGATGACATCACATGGCTTCGTTTGGCTCTGTCCTCGCCGGTTATATCGACGAATGAAACACACGCTTGCTGGCGTATTCATTCAGGAGGATTGAGTCATCAGGGGGGGGCGAAAGCTCATCGCCTTGAAGCCTGCGATAATGCCCAGAAGATCCAGCTTGCCATGGTGAGCGAAAACGAGCCCCTGCGGATATCAAAGGAGGATTTAATTTGTGCGGTCAAGCGGTTTTGGGGTGAGCACCGTCGGTCCATCAACCGCAGTCCTTTGATGGAGGCACATATCAAGCTCCGTCTATGGAGTTTTCTGGCGCGGATTCTTACATCCCGTGGTCAGTCTATGCTCTATCGTTGGCATATGCACAGGAAATTAGGAACACCTCCCAAGCCCGGGAGTTTTTAAAATGGGATGCCGCGCGTCTTGAATTCCACCCTTGCTTCTCCATAATTTAAGAAGGCTGGAAAATGATGGAACTAAGCAAAAGTCTTCGATCCAGCCGTCTCCTCTGGCCACCGTGCTTCTGCGAAGATGGAAATGCCGCCCCGGGGGTTGAAGTTTCCACTGACCTTAATGCGCCTCGGTTTGATGGCTTTCACAATGTCGTCCAGAATGCGGTTGACGACTTCCTCGTGGAAGGTGTTGTGGTTCCGGAAGGAATAGAGGTAGAGCTTCAGCGCCTTGCTCTCCAGGCATGACTGGTTGGGAATGTATTCGATGGTGATGTCGCCAAAATCAGGCTGGTCGGTGATGGGGCACCGGCTGGTGAATTCAGGACAGTCGAACCGGACCGTGTAATTCCGTTTGGCGTAGCGGTTCGGGAACGCCTCCAGTTTCGCCTTGTCCGGTGAATCCGGATAGCGGGTGGTGCTGTGTCCAAGCAGGCTGAGTTCTTTAATGGTTCTTTTTTTCATGGGTTATTTCTCCGTCATTGTCCACACCCCAGTCCATCCGGTTTGCGACTGGGAAAGCATAACCTTGCATCGTTGCACATAGGCTGCAGCCGGGGCGTCCCCGGTCTCGATTGATTCAAACAGTGAAAGCGCGTCGTTCAACCTGCCCTCATAGTAGCTGGCAAGGGCCTTGGCAAAGACGGCCAGCATGTCTTTTTGGGATTCCGCCTCGGCGGGCATCATGGGTTCGTAGACGGTGACGGGTTCCTTTCGGCCCACAACCTGGACCCTCGCGATTTCGCGCACCGCAATGCTGTCATCCAGCTGTTTCCGGGTGTTTTCGGAGATGAGAAGTGAGGTTCCAAACTGCTTGTTGATGCCCTCCAGTCGGGCGGCAAGGTTTCCGGCATCGCCTAGGAAGGTATAGTTAAACCGCTGGCGTGAGCCCATGTTGCCGACCACCACGGGGCCGCTGTTGAGGCCGATGCGCTGGTGCAGTTCGGCGCCGATCTGTTCCTTGTATTTCGGGTTCAGCTCGGTCAGCTTGGCCTGGCACTCCAATGCGGTGTGTACGGCAAGGATGGCGTGGTTCTTCTGGGCCAGTGGGGCGTTCCAGAACGCAATGATGGCATCCCCCTCATACTTGTCCACCGTGCCCTCGTGGGCATAGATAATATCGGTCATGGCCGTGAGGTAGTCGTTCAGCAGAGCCGTCAGTTCCTGCGGATTGAGCCGTTCCGAAATGCTGGTAAAACCTTTTACATCGGAAAAGAAAATGGATAGTTCGCGAAGTTCCCCGCCGAGTTTGAGGCGTTCGGGGTGTTGGACAAGCTCCTCGATGACCAGTGGGCTGAGGTACTGCTTAAAAGCGCCCTTGATGAATCGTTTCTGCTTACCCTCGGTGGCGTAGTTCAGGGCCATGGTTCCAATCAACGCCGGCACGGTGGAGGCCAGGAGAAAAACGATGGGAAGCCAGAAGCCATGGGCATAGGCAAGGAACCCCAGCAGGATGGGGAGGGGAAGCAGGAGCGCGAAGACGAGGATATTTTGCCAGGCGTGGCGCCCGAGCCGGATCGCCACGGCACCCCCGCAGGCGAGAAGGAAGGCCAGAATAAGTGAAAACCAGGCCGCCGCGTCGCGCATGAAATCGCCAGCCAGCAGATTGTCGAGAAATGTGGCGTGAACCTCCACGCCGGGATAGGTGGAGTCGATCGGGGAAGGGCGAAGATCCTTGAGGCCGGGTGCGGTGAAACCCAGAAAAACATAGGTGTCTTTAAAGAAAGATGGATCAATCAAGGGGGGCTTACCTTCGCGCATCAAGAGTTCGGATTCAATGACGCCGGACACGTTGACGGTCTTGTGGGTTTTGGATCCGCCCCGGTAGCGCAGGATGGATTGACCATGCGTATCAAGATGCATCCGGATACGCCGGTGATTGATTCCGAACCAGGATTCGCGCAGATACACCGACCGGTTGGTTGAGGCCGCTAGGTAGGCGCCAAGGCCCAGGGAGGGCACCACCTGCCCGTCGAACAGGCTGAAGGGACGTAGCCGCCTGTAGATGCCATCCCGATCAGGATTCCCAAAAACTGTGCCGAGAATGGCCGCATTGGTTGCCACATCCGGGATTGGAAACATGGCTCTCGTCATCTGGAAGGGATTGTTTTGAGCCGGATAATGATCCTTGAAGCGGATTCCCGAGAGAGGGATTGTGGCAGGCCAGTTTGTGGCGCTTCCGGTTTCATTGCCGACAAAGGCCGTTCCAACAAAGGCCGGAGTCTTCCGGATGGCTGCCCCCAGAGCCTCATCTTGATCCATTCTCTCTGAAGGTTCGCTGAAGATCACATCAAAGGCGATGGCCTTTGTCCCGGCACGACGGCAGAAGTCCAGAACAGGCCCATACACTTCCCTCGGCCACGGCCATTCCCATCCCTGTTTCTTGCCCCAGTCGAGGCTGTCCTGGTCGAGAAAAATCAGCCGGATCTGGTCAGTGGTTTTTTCGGGATGCGCGAACCAACCTACTTCGACATCCCAAAACCGGTTTTCCCAGCGGTCAAGGATCTTGAATTGCCATGCCAGGGTTGCCAAAACGGAGGAAAGAATTCCAATGACGAGCGCCTGCAGGACGTGCTGGCGAAGGCTACCGGAGGATTCCTTACCCACTTCCTGCACCTTAGAGTCCTCGCATCGTATCGTCAAAACGGGCCTGTCGCGCGGTGGTATCCGCTGGGTGCGTTGTCGTGATGAGCTTTGTCAATTCGGCGATCCGATCCTGCGGGGCCGGATGAGTCTTGGCGAAATCGTGGCCGCCGGGCTTGAGATTTTTCTCCATCTGCTGGAGCATCGAGACCAGTCCATTCGGGGAATAGCCTGAGCGCATCAGGATCGTTACGGCCGCTTTGTCTGCCTGGAACTCAAATTTTCGGGCATAACCGCTGTTCATAACGGTTGAGGTGATGTCCGAGATGGAGTTCTCGAAAGTTTTGGTCAGTTCTGCCAGATCCTTGCCCCCGAGGTTTTTGGCGGCTTCGGTTCCCAGGATGGTGGCGGCGGCGGTGAGGCGGCTCTTATCAATGGCCTGAAGTCCATGGTTCAGTTCCACATGCCCGATTTCATGTGCCAGAACGCCAGCCAGGGCTTCCTCGCTCTTGCAGCAGCGGAGCATGCCGCGGGAGACCATGATGAACCCGCCCGGTGCCGCGAAGGCGTTGATGTCGGGCGTGTCCATGACCAGAAAGTGATAGCCTCCAAAGGTTTCCGGGCGATCCGAGAACAGTGACAGGTACTGCCCGAGTGTATTCAGATAGGTGGTCATGGCCCGGTTGTCGTAGGGCTTGTTTTTCGACAGGATCGTGGCGGTCACCGTTCGGCCAATGTAATATTCCTGTTCCGGTGTAATGGATTCAAAGACCTTGCCCACCGCACTGACGCTCTTGGTGATGGACTGGGCCTGATCGGCATTGATGACGCCCGTGGCCGCGGCGAGTCCGGCTCCCATTTCGGTTACGGAGTTAATGGTTGCGCAACCAGCGAGGAGCATGCCCAGGACCGCGGGGATGATGATGAGATATTTCATTTCACACCTCCCTGGAACTCAAGCTGGCCGGCTTTGGCGAAGGCCTTGATTTCAGGGGCGGGGATTTTTATTTTCTCCATTTTGTCCACCCAGGTAAAGTCGATGTCCTTATGGTTTGTCTTGAACTGGGATTCCACATCCGAATTGAATCCCTTGCCGGCCAGGGCCATTTCACCACTGGAGGCGGAGGTCTGGGCACCGGCGCCGGACTTCATGACAATGTTCTTTTTGGTGAGGGCGGAGCTATGCATCCAGCCGGATTGTCCCGGGGTGTTGACCTGGAACCAGGCTCCATTCTCAGATTGAATGGTGACTTTATCGCCATAGGAAGCGGAGGTGAGGATCTTTCCCATAAAAGAGGGAGTGTCCCGGATATCCGCCTTGCGGATTTGAACGCTCATGAGGGTGGCCGTGGCCGCCCAGGTCATAACCGTCGAGAGCCCCAGTCCCGCTACCGTCAACAACAGTCTTTTGGTTCTCATGCCGAATTCTCCTTTTCGTGGGATGTACCTTACACCAGAGTCGAAAACCCTGCAAGAGGGTGTGTGTGGGTTTACAGGGTCAGCAGATCCTGGATATCGGTCCAGGTCATGGCGTTGAAGCCGGATTGGCCGGTTGCCAGAGTAGCATCAATAATTGCCTTCTTGCGGCGTTGCATTTCGAGGACTTTTTCCTCCACCGTGCCCTTGGTGATGAGCTTGACGCTGTAGACGGTCCGCTTCTGGCCGATACGATGGGCCCGGTCCGTAGCCTGGTTTTCAACGGCAGGATTCCACCAGGGGTCGAAATGGATCACCATGTCGGCACCCGTCAGGTTCAGTCCCACGCCGCCGGCCTTCAGGCTGATCAGGAACACCGGAATTTTCCGGTCGGTATTGAACTGGTGTACCACGTTCATGCGATCTTTTGTGGAGCCGTCCAGATAACAGTGGGGGATCTGCCGCTGTTCCATCTGGCGGCGCAGAATGGTGAGCATGGATACGAACTGGCTGAAGACCAGTACGCGGTGTCCGCCGTCCAGCGCCTCGTCGAGCAGTTCAAAGAACAGTTCCATCTTGGCCGATGGCGCCTCGACCTTGAGTCCCTCCATTCGCAACAGATCGAGATGGCAGCAGGCCTGCCGCAGCCGCAGGAGTGTTTTGAGAACTTCCATGCGCGACTTATCGAAGCCCTGCGTCGCGACCAGGTTGGTGAGTTTGTTCCGGGAATTGTCGATGAGCTGTTTATAAACCGCCTTCTGATCCGGACTGAGGGTGCAGGCGGCAATGCGCTCAATGCGCGGCGGTAGATCCCGGGCCACTTCTGTTTTCAGGCGTCGCATGAGGAACGGTTGGAGTTTCCGGCGCAGCCGGGCTTGGGCAACATCGCCCTCCGGTCCGCCCTGGGCAATGGGAATCTCGGTGTTGTGCCTGAAACTGTCGTGGGATCCGAGATAGTGCGGCATCAGGAAGTCCATGATCGACCAGAGATCCGATACACTGTTCTCAATGGGCGTTCCTGTGAGAACCACCTTGTGGAACGCCTTCATTTCCTTCGCGACAATGGCGTTCTGCGTGGACCGGTTCTTGATGTGTTGCGCCTCGTCGAGCACCAGAACCCCGAACTCATGACTGCGATAATGTTCCGCATCGCGTCGGAGCAGGGCATACGAGGTGATGACCAGGTTGGCGTTGGGCAATTCCGCCCACTTGGCGTGCCGGTCAACCCCCGAAAGCGTCAGCACCTTGAGCGAGGGCGTGAACCGCTGGGCTTCCTCCGCCCAGTTGAACACGAGGCTGGTGGGGCAAACAATCAGGCAGGGCTTGCCGCGGACGGCGGGATGGTAGCGTTCCATCTCCAGCCAGCTCAAAGTTTGCAGGGTTTTCCCCAAGCCCATTTCGTCGGCCAGGATTCCTCCGAATGTATTGGCCTCCAGGAAGCGCAGCCAGTTGACGCCTTCCTTCTGGTAGGGGCGGAGCGTGGCCTCCAGAGAGGCTGGCAGGGTGACGGGTTCGATGGACAACCCCTTCGACTGGCGATCTGCGGCGGTGCGCCAGGCTTGCGGAGCCTCGACATCCACCCCGTCCAGGGCATCGAGTGAGGCCTTGACGTACGATGCATAGACGGAAGGCATCCGGAAAACACCGGGCTGGGTGCTTTCGCCGCTGGAGCAGTCACGGAAGACCTCGATCATGGCGTCAATGGCCTCGGCATCCAGGAGAATTGTCCGACCCCCACTCTCAACATAGGAATCGCCCTTGCGCAAGGCCCGTTGAATTTCGGCGGAGGTCAGGCGGTTTCCGTTGCCGTCCTCGAAATCAAATCCCACCTCGAACCAGCCTGCAGACTCATTCTGGGAGGTGATGCGGACAACCGGGGTGGCGAACTCGGCGCCCTCCATAAAGCCTTCGACCCGTCCTTCCATTTCCACCCGCCAGCCTTTCCGGCGCAGGGCGGGGACATGGCTTCCAAGGAAATTCAGCACTTCACGGCAGCCCACGATGGGGGTCAGGACATCGCCGGTTTCGCCTGAAAATCCGTATCTGGAAACTTGCTCGATCCCTTTTTTCTCGGCCTCTATATTCCTGACCATGTAGCGGAGGAAGTCCGTTGGATCGGGAATAGCGAAATGTCCCTTGGGGTCATTCTTGCCCGCCACGAGGCTGAAGCCATTGTATTCGGCGTGGAGCGTTCCCGCCAGGGAGGCTGGACTGCCCCGTACCACAAGCCTGTATTTCGGCTGGCCCGGGTCAATCGTGAAGAGATCGGGGGAAAGGTCGCTCTCCACCCGCATGAATCCCGACAGCATGGGGAGTTCTGCTTTCATGAAACTGGGAACCGACCCGCGGGGAATGATCACTGGCTCGCTGTAGATAGACCGGACTGGGCCCGGGAGAATCTGTTCCAGCGGCCAGAAATGGTTGGCTCCAAAAACCCAGCCGTGGCGGCCGGAGACAATGTAGAGGGGAATTTCGGCGGCATTGCGAAAAGGAATTTCGGTATGAACCATCAGGATCAGTTCGCCATTATCCCGATCGAGGTCCAGGTGAAGGTAGGATGTCAGGCGCGTTGCCGTCACCGTGAGGGGATCCGGATTGCCTTCCTCCAGGATTTGCAGCCCCTGGAGCAATTGCAGGAGCGAGACGAAATCCTGAGGGCGCAGTTCCATGTCGCTTCGGGCCGGCCCCTCGCAAATATCTTCGAGAACGAACAGGATGGATTCATCCTTCTGGTTAAGTCCGAGTATGATCGCAGGCGGAAGATGATCCAACAGGATTTCCCGGCCGCCGATCAGGGCCGAGCACCGGACGGGGATGCGCTGGTTGACGACACCCTGCCGCCAGCCGGGTTTCAAGGTCAGCCGGATTTGGGCTTCGGTGCTCCCCGTCGTTCCGGTTCGGGCACGCTTGACATAAGCGGCCTCGTTGAATTTTGCAATGCGCTCGGCACGCTTCAGTTCCTCCAGGCGCTTGGCCTCGATTTCAGGATTGTTGGAGCGCCGGATCAGTTCGATACACAGGGCGATGACGTGGGCGCAGATGATGCCGCGCTCCTTGCTGTCGCGGCAGGGGCAATGATTCTGCGCCGATCCATCCTGGAGAATCTTAACTGACGTTTTGAGCGGGCGGTTGCTCCAGAGGATGGTGCCGGTCACGAACGGCGCTTCATACGCCACCTCCTGGACCAGGCCGCGTTCGACCTGAATTTTTGCATCCTGGAAGACCCGCTGGCCGGCCCAGTTGATCAGGATCTGGTGGGTAATGGGCGGGCGACTCATGGGGCGGGCTTCAGGCAGAGGGTTGTCCACTCACCGAGTTGGAGGGATTCGACCAGGGTCATACCGCAGGCTTCATAAGCGGCCTGAACATCAGCGGCCTGAGGATTCAGGATTCCGGAGAGGATCAGGCGGGCGGCGGGTGAGCGGGAGACATATCCCATCAGGACGCCCGCATTGGCGATCAGGACATTCGCGAGGATATTGGCGACCACAACATCGGTGGAGTGGTCGAGCCCTGCGGCGGAACAATCTCCGGTTACAAACCGGATTTGGCTGGCGACACCGTTCAACTCCGCATTTTCGGAGGCGATTCGCACGGCATCGGGATCGTTGTCGAGGGCGATCAGGTCACGATACCCCAGTTTGGCCGCCGCAATGGCCAAAATTCCCGAGCCACAGCCGAGGTCGGCCAGTCTGAGTCCGGGTGCGGTCGCGAGACGGTCGATCATCTGCAGGCAGCCGCGTGTCGTGCCATGCTGACCGGTGCCGAAGCTCATGCCCGGATCTAGTTCGACAATGATTTCGCCGGCAGCAGGAGTGCAGGGTTCCCAGGTCGGTTTGATCCAGATCCGGGAGGAGACTTTTTCGACATGGAAGAATTTCTTCCAGCTTTCCGCCCAGTTCTCAGCCGGCAAGTCCCGTACGGTTCCTGTCAGGGGTTCCTGATCGCGCCGGGTTTCAAAAAACGTCAGCATGGCCGCCAGCCGGTGTTTCGCCTCGGCGCGGGTGCTGCAGTAATACTCAATGATGGCGAGGTCGCGGTCGGCATCGAACCAGGAGGTGCACGCATCATCCCCGCCCTCGACGCAGGCGTCATCATACAGCTCCGCAAGGCGGCTGGTGGTTTCCAGACGCGCGGCGTAGAGCAAGGGCAGGGAGGAAGTCTTCATTCTGGATTCTTCTTTTTTCCTCCGCTGAACTTCGAGCGGTCATAGGGGGCTGATACGGCGGCGCCTGCGGGGCCGAGGACGGCGCGTGTCTGCTGGACGCGGGCGAGAACCGAATCGGTGGTGCGGAAATGACATTTGGCGGTTTCCAGAAGCACGCCGGGGGAGTGTTTCTTAATGAGTTCCACAGCGGCAATCTGGACAAGATCCGAGGCGCCCTTGGGCAGTTTGACGCCATGCTGGTCGCCCAGTTTTTTCAGGCCCAGCACAAAGGCTTCCCGGGCGAGGATGGACGCGGCGGCGACGGCGAGATCCGATTCCGCCTTGTGCATCTGGACCAGTTCGACTTTCCGCCCTTTATTCATCAGGGCGCGCTGAACCTGCTCCTTGCTGCCGAACTGGTCGGAGATGGCGCGGGGGCAGGTGGGGATGATGTCCAGCATGTTCTCGATGGCACGGGCGTGGCCCCAGGCGAGCATGGCGTTGACGCTTCTCATTTTGGAGTACAGCTGGTTGTATTTCCCGGGGCTGATTTGGATCAAGGTGAAGCGGTTGCCGAGAATCTTCCGGATTTCCCGCGCGATTTCCAGGATACGCTTGTCGGTGCTGATTTTTTTACTGTCCCGTACCCCGATTTCCCGGAACTTTTCGACGATGGCCTGGTCGGTATAGGCGCTGGCGATGACCATGGGGCCGAAGAAATCGCCTTTTCCGCTTTCGTCCACGCCGATGTGCGGGGCGAGTGCTTCGGGGTTCAGAATATCCTCGTAGCCGACTTGGGCAGACATCAGAACGAGGGGTTCAAGGGTAAAGGTCACAAAATCCTGGGCTCCCTTTCCCTGCACCACGCATTTGCCTGACTGGTAGAGCACGACCCGGCAATGGTCGGCGTCCACGGCAATAATGGAATACGGCACAGTGGCGGCCTTGAAGTTCCCCCCCTCCAGGATCATGATCAGGGCAGCCTGCTGGGTTTCCGACAGCTCAAAAGTGAACGAATTGCGTGTTTCCATAAACGCTCACTTATACCAGATAGGCTTGCCGTCGCAAAAGAAATATTCAGGTGCCCTGCGGTTTCGGCTGAGCCCCCACCCGCTCTGCGATCCAGGAGGAAAGGGCCTTTCCATTCGCGATGATTTCAGGGGGGATTGTGACCTGATCCCGGGTGGCCAGATGGGTTGCGTATTTGAGTTGAGCCTCGCTGGGGCCTCCGTTGATGCCCCGGACCGGCGGGGAGGCATAGCCCATCTTGTTGTGGACCGCCTTGCAGAACCGTTGCCAGGTTTCCTTGTTTTCGACCACTTGATCCAGAATAGCTTCCATTTTGCTGGTCAATTCATAATCAATCACCCAGGCATGCTGTTCTCTCAGGTAATCAATCAGGGTTTCGCCCCGGGGCAGGGGAACGACTTTGCCTTTCTCCTCTCCCACATAGCCGCGGTCGCTGATGTTTTTGGTGATGGAGGCGTATGTGGAGGGGCGTCCAATGCCCAGTCGTTCTAGTTCCTTCACCAGTGATCCCAGAGTGAACCGGCCCGGCGGCTTGGTTTTCTTTTCATCCAGGGTTTCCTTGTCCTTGGGGACCCGTTCTCCCATGACGATGGGGGGAAGCGTCTGCACTTTTTCCTCTTCGCCCTTATCACCCTTGCGCTCTTTTTCCTCGTCAACCTCGGCGTACACCTTGAGGAATCCGTCGAATTTCAACACGCGGCCGTTGGCTTTAAACTTTTCCCCAACCACATCAAAGAGAAGAAGGGTGGAGTCGTAGCGGGCGGGTGCCATCTGGCTTGCCACGGCCCGACGGTAGATCAACTCATAGAGACGGGCATGGTCGGGGGAGAGTTGTTCCTTCTCGATCAGGGCGGCCTGTTCGCTCGCCGGATGCATATGGGTGGGTCGGATGCCTTCATGGGCTTCGGCTTGGGAGTTCTTCGACTTGAACACGTTGGGCTTGGGTGGGACATACTCCGGCCCGAAGGTGGTTCCCGCATAGTCCCGGATCCGGGTCACAAAGGCCTCGTCCATCCGGACGGAATCGGTTCTGTGATAAGTCGTCAGTCCATGATCGAACAGCGCCTGAGCCAGTTTCATGGTCAGTTCGGGGGTGAATTTAAGGCGAGCCGCAGCGGCGGCCTGCAGATCGACCGTTGTGAAGGGAGGTTTTGGGGACTGTCGTGTCTCTTTCTGGTCGACTTTCTCGGCCACGGCATGGGTTTCCGCCTGAATCGCATTCACGATGGCCAGAGCGTCGGGTTGTTTGTCGAACTTTCCCTTGATGTGGGCCGCCAGAAAGGTTGTCCCGTCCTTGTTGAGATGAATGTTCAGGATCCAGTACAGCGAATTCTTGAATCCGCGGATTTCGCGTTCCCGATCCACGATCAGGCGAACGGCCGGGGATTGCACTCGTCCAACACTGAAGGTGTTATGGAGACGTCGACTGGCCAGGGGGGAGAGGATGTAGCCCACCAACCGATCTCCGACCCTGCGCCCGAGGAACGCTTGGTAGAGGCCTTCGTTTGTTTTTTCAAAAGGAACCGCCTTGGACAGAGATTCCTTGAGCCCTTTTTCCGTGACCTCGTAGATTTCCATGCGGAGGCATTCCTTGGCGACGGACTTGACCTCGTCATAGATATGGCGGCTGATGGCGTAGCCTTCCCGGTCCGGGTCACCCGCCAGCATCACGGTTTCGTCCTTTGCCGCTGTCCGCAACTGATCCGGCAGGAGGGTCTTCTTTTCATTCACGATGAAGGTCGGCTCGTAGGTTTTGAGGTCTACTCCGATAACGGAATTGGGCAGATCCTTGAAGTGTCCGATCGTGGACAGGGTCTTCACGCGGAGGATCGACTGGATCTTTTTTGCCTTGGTCGGTGATTCAACGATAATAAGCATGAAGTGTGATCCTTGTATTAATCCAACGGCCACAGGTTCCACACTGTGGACACACAAGACAAGTCCAAAACAAGAGGCGTGTTGTAATTTTATGCGTTTGGTACATTATTGATGCGGTTGAGGTATTTTACGGCAAGGGGATATTTATTAGCCTTCCCCGAAAACGAGGTGAAAAATGAATCTGACAATGAAAGCCTGTGGAGTGATGGTGACGGTTGTTCTGGCCGGGTCTGTTGCGCTGGCGGAGCCCCATCGGAGCGATTATCACGGTGACCGGTATAGCGGACATGATCGTGGTGGGCGTAGTTATCACGGTTATGAGGATGGGGGTAGGCATTATGGCTATTCCCGGGATAGCCGGGGGAACATCATTTTCGGGCTGGTGGGAATTGGTCTGGCTGCGGCCATCGTGTCAACCATTGAGCGTCCCACGGTGTATGTGCAACCAGCTCCTGTGGTGTATGAAACGCCCCGGGTGGTTTATGTTCAGCCGCAACCCCAGGTGGTTCAGCAAATTACAGTCGTTGAACAGCCGGTTCAGGTTGCCCCGCCTCAGCCGATAACCGTTACCATTAACCTGCAGAATTCGAATGGATCGTTTACGCCTGTGACTCTGCGTCAGGTCGGGGCGCAGTGGGTCGGGCCCAAGGGGGAGTATTATAACGGAGTTCCCTCGGTAGGCCAGTTGCGCCCCATGTACGGATTTTAAGGGAAGGGAATCGCTATGGATGATACTCCTGAGCAGGATGAGAATTTCAATGACAGGGAGCTGACCATCACCCTCACCCACCGGAACGATGCCCCGTTCCTTGAGGAGAAGCGACGCGCCATTCTACAATTCAAGGATAACGCAAGGGCGTTGCCTTTTCCTCTGGATGTTCCCCAGGTCGTGATCGGCCGAGCAAAAGAGGCCGATCTGTGCGTGAACGATCATTACATGTCGGGGAAGCATGCCCGCGTCCTGGTTATCCATAATTTCTACTACCTTGAGGATCTCAATAGCCGGAATGGAACCACGGTCAACGGGAAGAAGGTCACATTCATGCGCCTCGCGCATCAGGATGTGATTCAGATCGGCCAGACGGCCTTCCGCTTTCTTCAGATGGATGCGATTGATGGAAATTATATCAAAAGACTGAACCTGCAGGCCGTGCAGTCTCTCGCCCTTGCTGTCGAAGCCAAGGATCCCTACACCAAGGGACATTCCGAGCGGGTGGCGGAAATTTCCGAGCATCTGGCCTCTTTGACGGGGTTGCCTCCCGCCCACCTCGAGCGGATCCGGATTGCGGGCATCCTGCATGACATTGGGAAGATCGGGGTGCCGGAAGCCGTGCTTCTGAAAACAGGGAAACTGGATCCCCTGGAACTTGAACTGATCCGCAAGCATCCCGTTGACGGACAGAATATTCTACGCCCACTCAATTTTCTTGGCGATATCCTGCCGGCGGTCTACCACCACCATGAGCGTTTTGACGGGGGCGGCTATCCCTCCGGACTGGCGGGGGAGGCGATCCCGCTTTGGGCTCGTATTATTCAGGTGGCCGACACCTATGATGCCATGACCAGCGATAGGCCCTATAGGAAGGCATTAAGTAAGGAAGAGGCGGCTCGCGAAATGGTCCGGTGTTCAGGGACTCAGTTCGATCCCGCTATCGCAAAGGCCATGTGCGAAATTCTGGCTCCAGGTAAACCGGGTTGATGAAAAGGCCTGGTTTTCAATGAAGAGCATTCCTGAGCAGAGTGGAAGGGACGGACTGGAGACGTTTTTCCGTCGTCTTGAAGAGGGACTGACGCGGAGGAGTCTGATCCGGATTGTTCTGGGAAAGTATCGCGGGGCGGATTCCGAACTGCAAAAGATCCTCGTCCGGCCGGTCATTATCCGTGACCAGGAATGCCTCTCGTTCGTCACCCGGTACTCAACCCGCGATGTGACCCGTAATGTTCCCGTGCAGGAGGGGATTGTTGAGATTCGGGGCCTGTTGGGCGGGGAGTTTAAAAGCGCTCATGTCTTTTCCACGACGGAAACTGTCCAGGCGGAAATAACCCGGAAGGGGACGTGTCGGGTGAGTGTCAGCAAGGTGACGGCTGAACCGGCCCCCGACCCGGCCCATGACCAGGCCAAAGAGCGGCTGATCGACCCGGCACGTCCCTTTCTGTCCGAGCTAGGCATTACCCGTGGGAATGGCCAGGTACTGCCTTCGATGTCCCGGAAATGGAAGCAGATTAACGTGTTTATCAGCCTGTTTCAGGGAGCACTGATGGCCTCCCGGATTGACCGGACGAAGCCGGTATCCGTGGTGGATTTCGGGTCAGGAAAAGGATACCTGACTTTTGCCTTGTATGATTATCTCACGGTGTCTCTGGGGATTGAAGCCCGGGTGACGGGAGTGGAGCGGCGGGATGATCTGGTTGGCTTTTGTCTCGGAGTGGCCCGGAAACTCGGGATGAACGGAATGGTATTCCACCCCGGGGATGTGACGAATTATGAGGCGGGGTCCCTCCAGGTCATGATTGCGCTGCATGCCTGCGATACCGCCACGGATATGGCCCTCGCCATGGGCGTCCGGGGCGGGGCGGAGATCATGCTGTGCGCCCCTTGCTGCCACAAGGAGATCCGCCCCCAGATGATTAGCCCCGCCGTTCTTAAGCCCGTCCTTCAGTCGGGGATTCATCTTGGGCAGGAGGCCGAGATGGTGACCGATACGCTGAGGGCGCTCTGGTTGGAAGCCTCCGGGTATGAGGCCCAGGTGTTCGAGTTCATCTCCCTTGAACACACCAGTAAGAACAAGATGATTCTCGCCGTCAAGCGCGCCCAGCCTGTGGCATCCGCGCCCATTCTGGAAAAGATTCAGGCCCTGAAGGCCTTTTACGGCATTACGACCCACACCCTCGAAAAACTCCTGGCCGGATAAGGGTCAAGGGAGAGGGATGCGGGTACCTGTCCGGGCGCGGAATTGAAGAGAATCCCGGTACCCCGCTTCTTTTGCAAGCTGAAGCGCCTTCCCGAAGTCACAACCGACGTCCTTGGGTGTGTGGGCATCTGATCCGAAGGTGATGGGAATGGCTCGTTCGCTGGCAAGACTCAGGATAAGGGGAGAAGGATAGACTTCTTCCACTTCCTTGCGCCAGCCCGAGGTGTTGATTTCAATGCCCATGCCGCTTTTTGAAACATGGTCCAGAACTGGTTGGACCAGTTCCTTCATGTCACGGTCTCGCAGGCGGTGGCCGAATTTTTTCGGAAGGTCAAAATGCCCGATGACATCAAACAGGCGGGTGTCGACCAGGGCCTTTAATAAATTGAAATACTCTTTCCAGACCCCCTTGAGGTCCACGGATTCCCAGGTCTTCCGGTAATCCGGGTTATCGAATCCCCAGTCTTTGATGTAGTGCACCGAACCCAGTACGAGGTCAAACGGTTGAGCGGGCAGGAAGGGGCCGAGAAAGGACTCACAGCCCGGAAAAAAATCAGCCTCAATGCCAAGAAAGACGGCCGGCTGGGTTTCATCCTGCAGGGAGTGGACAAGATCGTAGTAGGTGGGAATGTCATCGACCGACATGCGGAACTTGGAGTCATAACCGGAAGGTTCGGGGCAGTGGTCGGTGAAGCACATCTCCCGGATGCCGTGCTTGAGGGCGGCTTGTTTAAACTCCTGCGGAGTTCCCTCGGCGTGCTTGCAAAGGGGCGTATGCATGTGGTAGTCGGCGGGAAGTCTGACCGATAGAGTGTCGTTATTCATGGTAATGTTTCTCTCTGAAAGCGGGGATTTATACAAAAGACAGGGAAAGTCCACAAGGCCAGACCTTGATTCCTGCGCTCTGGAATGGTAATGATCACTCAGGAAACCATGAAAGACCTCAACCATTCCCTCGAGCGGCTGTATGCCTTGCGAACCTTTGGGATCAAGCCGGGGCTTGAGACTACCCTGGCGTTGCTCGAGCGGTTGGGTAATCCCCAGCACGCGTTTGCCGCGATCCATGTGGCGGGCACCAATGGCAAGGGATCCGTATGCGCCCTGTTGGACTCCGTGTTGCGAAAAACAGGGCTCCGGGTTGGCCTTTATACCTCACCCCATCTCATCCGTTTCAATGAACGGATTCGCGTAAACGGGATCGAAATCGACGATGATGCCCTCGCGACCTTGTTTGAGGATATGGAGCCCCATGCCGCCGCAGTGGCCGCCAATGGCCGTGAGGCAACATTCTTCGAGTTTACCACGGCCCTGGCGTTCGAATATTTCCGCCGCCAGAAGGTTCAGGTAGCGGTGGTGGAAACCGGACTGGGCGGACGGCTCGATTCCACGAACGTGCTCACTCCCCTGATTTCGGTGATCACCCGTATCGGGCTGGAACATACCGTCTATCTGGGAGCTACTCTGGCGGCAATCGCCGGCGAAAAGGCCGGAATCATCAAGCCCGGTCGCCCGGTTGTGTGCGGGGCGACGCCCGATGAGGCGCTGGACGTCATCCGGAAAATGGCGGAAGCCAGGCGCGCCCCGTTCATCCATGTTCCGGATTCAATTGCCGTGCGACGTATCGCCCAGGATCTGGCCGGTCAGAAGGTGTCTATTTCCGGGAGCGATGTTAACTACGGCCCCGTCACCCTGAATCTTCTGGGCAAGCACCAGCTCGAGAATTGTGCTACCGCCGTGGCGGCGCTGGAGTCGCTCGCTACCTGCAGTCCGCTGGCTATTCCCCCCGACATGATCCGGGCGGGACTCTCGGAGGCGGTATGGCCAGGACGGCTGGATTTGCTTTCCCATGAGCCGCCGGTAATCCTGGATGGTGCCCATAACCCGGATGGCGCGCGAACACTCGCCCTCGCCCTGCACGAGTTGTTCAGGAAGAAGAAAATTGCCCTGGTTTGGGGAATGTGCGACGACAAGGATGCCCTCGGGTTCGCAAAAGCCCTCGGGGCCGCGGTGAAGCGCTGCTGGACCGTCCCCATAGACTCTGAACGCAGTTTGGCTCCTGAAAAACTTCTTCAGATCGCCCGGACAGAAGGATGGCAGGCGTCAACAGCCACCCTTCCTGAGGCGCTTGAACAGGCCACGGCCTGGGCCCGTGAAAACAAGGGTGCCGTGTGTATTGCCGGGTCCTTGTTCCTCGCTGGAGAAGTGTTGAAGAATGTGAAACGTGAAGCGTAAGACGTGAAACGTGAGATGTGAGATGTGAAGAAAAAAGAACATACAATTGAGATTCTGGTGCGGGGCGTGTGTGTCCAGTATGCCGATGGTGACAGGCAATTTGTTCTCCGTGTATAATGCCGGAACTCGTTGCTTAAACTGTTAAGCATTGGGTGTTTTTGGGTTTATCCTGGTGGACGCCGAATCATCGTTTTTCACGGAACCTGTTCCTAAGGCGCGCCTGGGTTTACCAGAAAAAAAATTTCAACTCGGCAAGCTCGGGTTGGGCTTGACTGCCGCAATGCGGTATTGCAGAATATCAGCATGACAACGCTTACTTTGAATAAACGGGGGGGGCTTACATTACCGCCTGCGATTCGGCGGCGAATGGGTTTGGATCGCATGGAAAACCCGTTGATCGTGGTCGAGGAGCGGGACGGTGGGGTCTTTCTGCATCCCGCCGCCGCCATGACGGTTCGTGACATTCCGGCGGGGACCATCCAGTCTTGGATCCGCGAGGATGAAGAGGCCATGATGGCGTTGCGGAAAACGGCCCGTAAGGGGCGGCACAGGGCTTGAAGATCTTTCTGGATACCAGTGTTCTGCTTGCTGCAGCAGGATCGGCCAGTGGAGCCTCGAGGGCGATTTTTGACTTCGGGCTCCACTCTCATTGGGACCTTGTAACCTCGCTCTACTGTGTTGAGGAAGTCAATCGGAACCTCTGCAAATTGCCGATCGCCGCAACCGGGGAATGGCGCGCCCGTCTTCAGCCCCGACTGATGATTGTCCGCGAGACACTGGTGCATGATAGGCCTCTGTTGTTCATCAAAACGAAAGACAAACCGATTCTGCTGACGGCCTTGGCGGAACAGTGTGACGTGTTGCTGACTCTCGACCGTCAGGATTTTTCGGATTTTCTCGACACTTCTGTCTATCGCCTTTGGGTGCGCACCCCGGCGACATTCCTTGCCTATGAGCGTGACCGAGGCCTTCTTCCTTAATGCTCCTCTTCTGCCGTTCCCTCTGCACCAAACGGGTGCTTATGAGTAGAAGAGGCACCGGGAGGGACGCCTGAGGGGGGGGGGGGAGGCTCATATGCGAACAGCAAGAATCGTGGA
>JBAXMJ010000011.1:0-37145 GCA_037134355.1 bacterium
GGCGGTTGGGTGGAAGGGTGGGGGCGGGTTCCGGTATTACCGGCTGGCGCCGTCGTTGCTGGAAAAGGACAAGTGGGGGCAGTGGGTCATCAGCAAGGAATTCAATGCCGCCATGCTGGCGGAGGCGGCCTGCAAGCTGGAAGGGTTCACCTATGCGCCCAGTGATACAGTCTATTGGCAGCATGGCCATTCCACGGAGCGGGATTTCATCTATGTCACGACGCAGAATCTTGCCTCGGATCAGCTTGCGCAGTTGAGTGATGAGGTGGGGCCGGATCGATCCCTGCTCGTGCTCTGTGCCGCCTTCCGCAGTCCCAAGGGTGGAACAGATCGGTATCCCAACCTCACCGTTAAGAAGATCCCGAAGCAGGTCCTCTCCCGCTGCGAATGGGGGCATGATGATTATAGTCTCAAGGTCGAGAACCTGCCGAAAGCGCCCAAGAAACCTGGACAGCAGGAGTTGGAGCTATGAGTAGGCATGCAGAACTACATGCTCATCAAAACAATGACGCAGCGCGTCAAATATCCGACGCAGTGCGTCGGAAATCGCCGGACACAAGGGCTCAGACTAGACATGGTATCTCTGATGTTGAAATTGGCTACGCACTGCGTAGCCAATCCTGGGAGCCCGGACATCTTAAAAGGGCTGATGCGGCCAGAAACAAGTGCGAAGGGTGGAAATAAAGCATGACGCCCCACAAGAAAACAGTTGGTTCCATTTTGGAACATACTGCCATGGGTGAAACCGCAATGAGATCTGATTCGATTGTAAATAGGCTTCTGAAAGGGGGTTGCGATGATTGGTGTACGAGATCTTGAAGCAACTATTCGGAAATATCGAATAGTTCGAACCGAGGGAGTGCGATAAGAAATCATGAAGCCCCAAGTCAATGCCATTGCCGGTCGCCTGAGTCTTCGCCAGCCACAGCGCCGCTCGCTGGAAATCCTTGACCGGATCACGGAGATTATCCCGCCTCGGAAGGGGGGCGATATCGCCGCGGCGCTGGAGGTGATCCACTCCGAGTTCCCGACCGTTACCGATTTTGAGCGCGAATTTCCCTCGGTCTGCTTCGCGCTCGCCACCGGCGTTGGTAAGACGCGGTTGATGGGTGCCTTTATCAGCTACCTCCACCTCGCGCATGGCATTAATAATTTCTTTGTCATGGCCCCGAATCTGACCATCTACAACAAGCTTATCGCCGATTTCACACCCAACACGCCCAAGTATGTGTTCAAGGGGATTGCTGAATTCGCCACCGACGCCCCGGAGATCATCACCGGTGATAATTATGAGGCGAAGGCGGGGACGCTGTTCGATGAGGCGCTCCGCTGCAAGGTGAATATCTTCAACATCTCGAAGATTAACTCGGAGGTCCGGGGCGGGAAGTCGCCGCGTATCAAGCGGCTTTCTGAATATATCGGCGAGAGTTACTTCGAATATCTGGCGGCCTTGCCTGATCTGGTGCTCATTATGGATGAATCGCACCGGTACCGCGCCAGCGCAGGGGTGCGTGCGATTAATGAGTTGAAGCCGGTCATTGGGCTGGAATTGACCGCCACCCCGTTTGTGGAAACAGCCAAGGGCGCCGTGCCGTTCAAGAATGTCATTTTTGATTATCCCCTCGGCAAGGCAATGGCCGACGGGTTCGTGAAGGAGCCTGCCGTCGTCACGCGTAAGAATTTCAATCCGGCGGGGATGACGCCGGAGGCCATTGAGTTGATGAAGCTTCAGGATGGTGTCCGCCTTCATGAACAGGTGAAGGTAGAGCTGGAAACGTATGCTCGTGAAAGTGGCAGAGAAATCGTCAAACCGTTCGTCCTGGTCATCGCCCGCGACATAACCCATGCCAAGCAATTGATCGACTTGATCCAGTCGGAGTCGTTTTTCGAGGGACGGTACAAAACCAAGGTCATTCAGGTGGATTCCAGCAAGACCGGCACGGAAGAGGACGAGATGGTCGAGCGGTTGCTCAAGGTCGAGCACACCGATGAGCCGACCGAGATCGTGATCCACGTCAATATGCTCAAAGAGGGCTGGGACGTGACCAACCTCTATACCATTGTCCCCCTGCGCGCGGCCAATGCGCGAATCCTGATCGAGCAGTCAATCGGACGTGGTTTGCGTCTGCCCTATGGCAGGCGTACCGGTGTCAACACGGTGGATCGCCTGAATATCATTGCCCATGACAAGTTTCAGGAGATTGTGGACGACGCCAAGAAACCGGACTCACCAGTCCGGATGCAGCAGGTGATTTTGGAGCCGGAGCAATTGGGAGAGAAGACGGTGACGGTTGTTTCGCAGTCGCAACTGGCCAGTCAGTTGGGGTTGCAGCCTGAGCAGACAACCTCGAGCACCCTGGTTCCGAAGACTGCTGAGCCGCCCGCTTTTAAGACGCCAGAAGACCAGAAAGTGGCCCAGATAGCCTATGATGTGATCCGTAAGCTGGAAAACCAGCCGACGGTGCTGCCGGGCGTCTCCTACTTGTCGAAAAAAGAAGTGCAGGCCTCCATGGTGAAGGAGGTCGCCAGTCAGTATCGCCCCTCCCAGCTTGAAATCGAGGGAGTGTCGGCCAAGCCGGACATTGCGGCTATTGTGGCGAAGACCACGGAGATGGTGATCCAGCAGACGATCGATATCCCGCGCATCCTGGTGGTGCCCACCGGCAAGGTGCAGTCTGGATTCCATCCGTTCACGCTCAAGCTGGATACACTCAACTATCCGCCGGTATCTGAGGAGTTGTGGGCCAAGCACTTGCGCACCGACCAGGTGGATGTCATTGCCACCGGGCAGGGCGGAGTCCAGGAGTCGCGCCTTGAGGATTACGTCGTCAGTGGCCTGGTTGATTTTGACGATGTATCCTACGACGCCCATGCCGACCTTCTGTATGAGCTGGCTGGCCAGGTGGTGAAGCACCTCGGGGGTTATTTGAAAGATGAGCGCGAGACTCGCAAGGTGCTCAGTTGCTATCAGCGCGACATTGCCCGTTATGTACACGTCCAAATGCAGGAGCATTATTGGGAAAAGGCGACCGGTTATGAAGTGAAAGTCAGCAAGGGGTTCTCCGAGTTGAAGCCCAGTGCCTACACCGCGTCTGCATCCGAGCCCGTACTTGATTACCGCAAGCCGCCGGCGAACAAGAGTAACATGGCAAAATACCTTTTCGGCGGATTTCGAAAATGTCTTTACCCCGTGCAAAAATTCCAGTCAGACACAGAGCGCAAGTTATCCATTATTCTGGAGCGCGAAGCGTCACGGTGGTTCAAGCCGGCCAAGGGCCAGTTTCAGATATACTACAAATCCGGTGCTGATCACCTGGAATACCAACCGGATTTCGTCGCCGAGACCGCGTCCCTGATTTACATGTTGGAGCCTAAACGCAAGGAAGAGATGACGGATCTGGACGTTATCGCCAAGCAAGATGCAGCCGTGAAGTGGTGCAAACATGCCAGCGACCACGCCAAGACTTACAAGGGCAAACCGTGGAAATATGTCCTGATCCGGCACGATGTAATTGCTGAAAATGTTACTCTTGAGTGGCTCGCGAAGTCGATGGTTGGTGTACCGCCTTCAGGCGGCTCAGAGAAGACCGGCTGAAGCCGGTACACCAACAGTAGGAATCTCGAATTTGTCTTTAAGTGAGTGCCATTCGGGTGGGAGGTAAGGTATGAACGTTGTTTTTCGAACGATTGTGTTGCTTGTTATTTCAAACGCCTTCATGACGTTTGCTTGGTATGCGCACCTGAAGAATCTGGGAAGCAAGCCTTGGATAATCGCCGCTTTGGTGAGCTGGGGGATTGCTTTTTTTGAATACATGTTTCAGGTGCCTGCAAACCGGATTGGATACAGCGCCTTGTCCCTGTCGCAACTGAAGATCATGCAGGAAGTCATTACGTTATCTCTCTTTGTCCCCTTTGCCATCTTCTACATGCGGCAGGCCTGGTCGTGGAACTATCTCTGGGCTGGATTCTGTCTTTTGGGCGCAGTCTTCTTTATGTTCAGGGATCCGGTGATTCCCAAAGTGGAATCGTCTGCCAGCGCGCCTTCCACCCAGACTGCAGATATCCATAGGTGCCTATGAATACTCAACAACACCCGCACGATCCGCTTCATGGGGTCAAACTTGTGACGATACTGGAGGAGTTGCTGGCGTGTTATGGATGGGACCAGTTGGGCGATAGGATTCCCATTCGCTGCTTCACGATGAATCCCAGTATCAGTTCCAGCCTGAAGTTCCTGCGCAAGACCCCCTGGGCACGCGAGAAAGTGGAAGACCTGTATCTGGAACATCTTGAGGAAGAAAAATTCGGAGCGGAAAGTAACCCTTCAAATGGAGAAAAACATGAATGATAATGGAAACGGACTTCCGGGTAAATTGGTGGTGACGCTTAAGGCGGGCGGATATTTGTTTGCACTGGCCAATGTGGTGTGCGTTGCCATTCTGGCGTGGGCTTATGTTGCGGTAAAAATGGAGCCGAAGACGCTCGCAGTCACCGGGTCGGCCCGAAAGGCGATTGTGTCGGATCTGGTGACCTGGAGCGGCACCATTACCGCAACGGATCAGGATTTGGTTAAGGCCTACGATACCCTCAAACATGAAGCGGATCAGGTGAGATCGTTTGTGGTCGCGTCGGGCGTGGCCGAGACGGATATTACGCTGTCATCAATTTCAACAGAACGGCACTACAAGAAAGAAGTGGTCAAGGGGGTGAAGGATGCTTCGGGCGAGTCTCCGGATTCTCAGGCTGTCATTACTACGGACAAGGTGAACGGGTATACGCTCACCCAGGTTATTTCCATCAGCGCCACAAATATGGATAAAGTGCCTGTTGTGTCCCGGAATGTGACCAGTCTGATCAAAGAGGGTGTGCAGATCGATTCCGAGGCGCCGCGATATCTTTACACGAAATTATCGGAGCTCAAGATCAGCATGCTTGGCGAAGCCACCAAGGACGCGACAGCCCGGGCGGAGCAGATTGTCAGCAACGCCAATGGTCACCTGGGCAAACTCGTTGAAGCGAGGATGGGTGTGATGCAAATCAATCCAAAGGGCGTGACGGCCACCTCAGGTGAAGGCATCAATGACACGACCTCCTATGAGAAGGAAATCACAGCCGTGGTCAGCGCGAGGTTTGAGGTCCGGTAGGCGACTGTTGGTGTACCGCCTTCAGGCGGCCCAGTAAAGGCCGGCTAAAGCCGGTACACCAGCGGCGGGAAGCTTGAACGTTTGCCTTAAGTAAGGGCCTTTCGTCTCAGATCGCTTGACTTTTAGGATGTAAAACATAGTATTACCTCATGACTAAGACCATTACCAGAATTGGAAATTCGCAGGGTGTTATCTTCGATTCGGCCTTAATGGAGCTGGCGCACCTGAAATTGGGTGACGATGTGAATGTCGAGGTTCATGAGGGGGGGACGATCACGCTGACGCCCCTTCGTCCGCATCCGTCTAAGCCGGAGATATCCCGGGTTATTAAGGCGACGATGAAAGATTACGCGCGAACGATGAAGAAGCTCTCATGAGCGTGACGACCGAGAATTGTTTCCATCTTACGGTTGCCATTGTTCGTGAGATCCATGCAGAAGCCATTGCCCAGTTCGGAGGGGCGAGCGGTGTGCGGGATGTGGCGTTGCTCGAATCGGCAGTTGCCGCGCCGCAAGCGGGGTATGGCGGGAAATCGGTCTACGCGGATGTAGTCGAAATCGCCGCCGCCTATCTGTTCTTTTTATGTCGAAATCATGCTTTTATCGACGGTAATAAGCGTACCGCTCTGGGCGCGTGTATTGTGTTTTTACGCCTGAATGGAATTGAGCCGAAACCCGACTCTCCAGAATGGGAGGAACTGACGCTGGCTGTTGCGGCGAGTGTTTTGGATCGGGATGAAGCCACGGCTCGAGTGAGAAAACTTCTTTAGGATCAAGCCGGGTTCCCTCTCATGACGGAATTAGACCCTCCTGAACGCCTTCCCGACCCTGACATCCCCCTTATGTTGGAGGTGGTGGCGGGTTCTGAAGTCGCCTTTGCCCAGTTGATTCACCGGCATCAGAACGGGCTCCTGAACTTTTTTGTCCGGATGGGCGTTTATAATGATGCCGAGGATCTGGTTCAGGAAACATTCGTGAGGGTTTGGAAAGTGCGGGGTCGATACCGGCCCACGGCCAAGTTCTCAACCTTCCTGCATGTGCTGGCCCGGAACGTGTGGGCAGACAGGGGCCGCAAGATGAAGCGGTATGATCGGCTTGAGGGCAGTCTGAAAACGGATGCCGAAATCGGCGACGGGGTGTCGGTGCCTGTCTCACCGGAAAGACTGGATGTTCAGGAGGCCTTAAACCGGCTGTCGCCAAAGTTGAGGGAAGTGATTGTGTTGAATGTGTATCAGGGGTTCCGCTATCAGGAAATTGCCGATGTACTGGATATTCCCCTGGGCACAGTGAAGTCGCGGATCAATTTGGCTCTGCAAGAACTGAGGAAGTCGTTTAATGAATAAGAAGTCAGAAGTCAGGAGTCAGGAGTCCGGAGTCCAGAGTCAGACTTCTGATGAAGCAGTCATGGCGCAGTTGAAGAGCGTTGCTCCGGTGAAAGTCTCACATGATCTGGCGCCGGAGATTCTGGCGAGGGTGAGGACGGAAACCGTGTTGACTCCCTGTAGTAGCCGCCGTCTCGGCGGCATCTTTCCTGGGCGTATACCGGCGACACGCCGGTTACTACAGGGGAATCGTTCGCTCTGGCGTCTTGTAATCCCCTTGGCGGCGGCCGTGACGTTATTGCTGGGCGGTTTGTGGATGATGAGAATAACCCCTGCGGATCCCGGCCAGCAGGCGATCGCGTGGCTCTGCCATACTCAGGAGCCGGATGGGTCCTGGAGTACCGCGCACTGGGGTGGCGACAAACATTATGAAGTGGCGCTAACCGGGCTTTCCCTCATGACACTTCTAGATGAATCCTCAAGGTGGACGCCGACCTCCGGGCGGCGTCAGTGGCTTGATAAGCTCTCAGGGCGTCTCAACCGCGCCCGGAGGTCGCGGTCCACCCAGGAGATTGATCGATCTGCAGGAAGTGCGATCGCTTACCTCATCCGGTGTCAGCAGAAAGACGGCCAGTTCGGCGAATCCTTCTCCGGCGCACCCTATAACCACGGCATCGCCACTCTGGCGCTGGCGAAAGCCTATGAGACGCGTAAGGATGAAGCGTTGCGGCTTGCCCTCGACCGGGCGGTGTCGGCTATCTGTTCTCGCCAATATGCCGATGGCGGCTGGGGGTATCATCAGGAAGCGCGCCCCGCCTCAAACCTTTCCGTCACCTTATGGCAGCTTGAGGCATTGCGCCTCGCCTCGGCCCAGGGCTGGCCGCAAGTCCGGCCGAACCTGGAGCGCGGCTTCCGCTGGATGGCGGGTGTGGCGTCTGATGACGGTTCATTCGGCTACCAGGCGAGTGGTGACAGGCCTGGTGGCGCCTCGCAAACCCTCACGGCTATGGGTGCCATGAGCTTTCTGGATCCCGCTCATATCGGGTTGGTCTCGCCCGGGCGGCGTCAGGCCATCAAGGCCCGGATGCAGCATCTGGCGGCTAGTCCGGGCTCCGACATGGATTACTACCGCCGGTATTTCCTGGCTTCGGCCCTTAAGAAAATGGATGAAGAGTCAGCGCGCCGGGGCTTGGTTGCACTTCGTCACGATCTCCTTTCCCGGCAGGATAAGCACGGAACCAACACCGGAAGTTGGAAGCCCGACGACCGCTGGGGTTCCGCTGGCGGCCGCATTTATGCCACCGCCCTGGCTTCCCTGTCACTGAGGTGATTTTGAGACTGACAGCCAGTGCAAATGGGTTGATACAGGACTATCCCCATGTCACCACGATCTGGTAATATCGCATTTTTCTGTTCGGGTATTGTCTTGGCATGGCCGATTTGGTGTACTACCCCAGATTCAGGCAGGTGTTCCGGGTGAGCGGGCAGAGATTAGGCAGCAACAGGCCAAAGGCGGCGGATACTGATTAATTCTATGAGTAAACCATGGAGTTTAACTGTAAGGGCGATGATCTTTGATAAGGAGGGTCGTTTTCTGTTGGTCCGGCGGTCAACAAATAACTCAAGTTCCGTCGGGTTGTGGGAATGGCCCGGTGGAAAATTAGAGCCTGGCGAAGACTTCGCCGCTGGTTTGCATCGAGAGGTGGCTGAGGAAACTGGGTTGACTATTGAACTTACCGGCCTTGCCGGCACAACATCATTCGAAATGCCCAAGGTGAACGTAGTCCTTCTCTGCATGAATGCCCGCCTTGTCAGTGGTGATGTTAGAGTGAGTGCGGAACACGATGCCTTCGTCTGGGTTCCCTTGGCCGATATTCCCCGGTACGAGTATTCGCCCGGAATCTCCGAATGGATGCTGGAGACTGCTTGGAGAACATCAATGGAAGGACGGTCGACATGAGTGCCCCCGATGCGGATCAAATCAAGCGCCAAATCGAAACCTACACCTTTGAGAAGCCTCACTACGAGTGTTATGCCGCCGCCCTGAGAAAAGTTTTCGAAGCGGCGTGCAAACTGGCTGTGCCGACAGCCATAGTTCAGAGTCGCGCCAAGGATGTGTCCAGCTTTGCCGAGAAATGCGTCCGTAAGCCAAAATATAAAGACCCCGTGCATGACTTCACCGACCTCTGTGGCGCACGGATCATTGTCCAGACTCTCCAGCAGGTCAAAGCGGTTCGGCAATACATCGAAGCGAATTTCCAGATTCTGGAAACAGATGACAAGGGGTTATCGCTCAAAGAGGACAAATTCGGCTATCGCGACATGCACTACATTGTGGCGCTCCGTCCTGATCGCAATCCGGGTATCCCTCAAGAAGATGTGGAGAAAATTGGTGCACGCCGGGCGGAGGTACAAATCCGGACCTGTGTGCAACACGCCTGGGCCGATACACTGCACGACCGGATGTATAAGACCAAGTTACGCCTCTCGCCGGAAACCAAACGGGACAGCGCCCTGCTCGCCGCCATCATGGAGGATGGCGACCGGAATTTCGACCAACTAGCCGGGCAGGTAGATGGCATGCTGGCCAATTACACTGCCCATGCGGATCGTGAGGATGTGGAGAAGGAAATTGCGCTTCAACAGGTGATTCTCGAAAACGAACCCAAGTCTGAAAAGAAACCGGCGCTGACTCTGAATCTGGCGCGTCTGGTCGCCGGAGCCTCTGGAAACTTTGACGAGGTGGTCAAGTTACTTGCCCCGTACGCGGACGTGTCACTGCCGGTTCACCCTGAAATTCTCCTGGAACTGGGCCACGCGCTTTGCAAGCGCCACCAGCATGAATCCAATGATTCGGAATTCCATCAAGGACAGGACTATCTCCAGCGAGCCGTGGAGCATTATGAGGTTGATGACCTTCGCAGTGTTCCTGACTCGCGGAAACGGCGAGGGTTGCTGGCGCGTGCGCTGGTGCGGCTGGGATGGTCCCATACCTGTGTTGAAGGAGGGGAAATCCAGGCATTGGACTGTTACCGCCGGGCGCTGGAATGCGAGCCGACAAATCCTTATTACCTGGCCGACATTCTGGGTTTCGAGATCAAGTATGGCCATTTGGATAAGTTGCCTGCAAGTACGCGGACTATGATTGGGCAGGCCGTACAGACCTGTCGGCAGCATGCGCTGGCTGGAATCGAGATGCCTTATGCGTGCCTCACTGCAGGTCGACTCAGCCTGTTACTGGGTGTCCCTGGGGAGTCGTTGGGGTACTATTCACGAGGAATCGTCCATTGCCGGTCAGACAAGGCGAGTCTTCCGTGCGACGTGTTGGAAACCGAAATAGCCTGGCTGCAGCGCGTCAACTACGGCCGACCGATGCCCGAAGCGCATCAGTGGGCACTGGATTTACTGAGTATGGCCGCCTCCCTCTTACCGACATGCAAGGGACAAAAACCGTCCTCAGTTACCAGTCCGGCACCGGGCCTTGAAGCCCCGGTACTGATTGTGGCTGGGGGGGCGATTACACTGGATGCGCAGGGCCATACCATCGCCTACACCCTGCTTAAGAACGGTTTGCGTGATTTTCAAGGCACGGTGATTTCTGGTGGGACAAAGGTCGGCATCCCGGGCTGTGTGGGAGCCATTGCCGCAGAGTTGGGCGGACAGAAGCAGTTTCGGTTGCTCGGGTATACCCCCAAAGCACTTCCGGCCAATGCCCCGCGCGACAGCCGCTATGACCAGATTGTGGAGGTGGGCAGGGATGAATTTTCAGCCGTCCAGATTCTGCGGAACTGGGCTGACATTCTGGTTGCAGGCATCGCACCCCGGTCCGTCTGTCTGGTGGGCATGGGTGGTGGCCCCGTGAGCGCCAGCGAGTATCACATTGCCCTTGCCCTGGGGGCTTCAGTGGGGATTGTGAGGGGGACTGGCGGCAGCGCGGAAGCCCTGCTTGGCGACGATCTCTGGGCAGGGGTTCCCACTCTTTATCCTTTGCCCTGCGATTCCCAGACCCTTCGTGCCTTTATGATTCCGGCGGACAAAACGCTCCATGAGGATGAGTTGCTGAATATGGCGAAGGAGTTCCACCTTCGTTATGTGCATGAAAATTCCAGTCGGCTGCCTGGAAATCTCCGTTCTTGGCCCGAGCTGCCGGAGACCTATAAAACGGCGAACATTGAGCAGGCACGTTATTCGGTCGAAATTCTGAAGGCCGCCGGGTTTGATGTGCGCCGCAGCACAGGCATTCCTGTGATCTTCACCGGGTTTACTGACAAGGAAGTAGAATTAATGGCAGAGATGGAGCATGGCCGTTGGAACATTGAACGCCTGCACAACGGGTGGCGTTACAGTAAAGAGCGTGACGATGCGCGTAAGCTCCACGATAACCTCGTGCCGTGGTCCAACCTTCCGGATGGTGACAGGGGTGTCAGGAAATTCGATCGGAATTCTGTGCGTAAATTCCCTGATATTTTAGCCAAAGCGGGCCTTGAGGTGTTCCGGATTTCTTCCTGTCAGGAGGGGACATGAGCACCGCAACAACAACATCTGCACAGGTGGCGGAGGCCGTGAAAAGGTTGGCTCCCGACTGGCCATACGATGAGACGCGGCCCGGTTACGACATGGATGATAGGCCCGACCTGCCGGTGTTTAAAGGAGAGGAACGATTAAACACGGCTCTTGCCGTTTTGCAGAAGGAGATTGGGCCGGTATTCGAGAAGGCTGATACTGAGGCGTTGAGTCACCAATGGCTGCACCGGAGACTTACAATGGTGGCGGCTGTGAGCGGTGCGTTTGCCGTTCTATTTAGTATTACGCAATTGATATTTCCTTCTTTGGGCCACTGGCGTTGGATGAGTGTGGCGGAAGTGGGTGTGACGGGTGTGGCTTTGCTTGTAGTGATTTTCGGTGTGAGGGCCGCGATTCAGATCAACTGGTTGCTTGAACGGTTCAGGGCTGAGCGTCTTAGACAATTGAAGTTCACCCTGCTGTTGCATGAGGATTTGTGGGGCGACCGGGTCGAGGTATGGCAGGCGCATGTGCGACAGTCAGTGCGGGCCATTCAACAAATGGATCGAAAAGCCATGGAAGTTTGGGTGGATCAGGATCGGGTGCATCTCTCTGAAAAAGAAAAGTCAGGTTGCGTATTGGAAAGTGGTCTACTGCGCGCGTTGACGGGTTTCTATATTGCCAAACGACTGGGTTATCAGATGGCTTACTTTGAGCGGCGGTCTCGGCAGCATGGAGGAAAGGATCGCTGGTTGCGCCTCTGGCCCTCGCGTTGTTTCTACGGTAGCGTGGCGGCCGTCGCGCTGCATTATTTGACAAAGCTATTGCCGATCCGATCAGAAGAGGTGGAATGGCTGTCGCTGGCCTTTATATTCCTGGCCTTTGCCTTGCCTGTGGCGGGCACATGTGTGCGTACCTTGCGGAGTGCGCTTGAATTGGGACGTAGCGCCTCACTGTTTCACGCGAAATATTCCGCGTTGCAGAATCTTCTGGCGCGTTTGCAGAGTGAATTGGAGACCGACCCCGTCCGTTCGGTAGAGGTGATGAACAGCATGGCTGCCTGCGAGGACTTCCTGGAAGCGGAGCAACGCGAGTGGCTCCGCCTGATGCGCGAAGCCGAGTGGTTTGGATGATGCCCGAAGGGGGAGAAAGACTGAAATGAATCAGCATTCATTGGCGAAAGGCGATTTGCTTGGCAGGCTTACGGGTTCCGGGCCCAAACGAATTCTGGCGCTGGATGGGGGCGGGATCCGCGGCGTCATCACATTGGGTATGTTGGAACGTCTTGAAAGTGTGCTTCGGAATCTCCATGGCAAGCCAGACCTGCGTCTGGCCGACTATTTTGATCTGATCGGCGGAACGAGCACGGGGGCGATCATCGCCGCCGGGCTGTCTGTTGGTATGAGTACAGCAGAGGTGGGGGACGCCTACCTGAAACTTGGGGCCAGCATTTTAAGTCGGCGAAAAATGAAGGTATGGCAGTCCCTTCTGGATGAGAATCCCTTGCGGGAAGGACTGAAGTCGTATCTGGGAGAGATCCGGATGGGGGATACTGACATCCGGACAGGACTTTGCATCGTTGCCAAGCGCGCCGATACGAATAGCACATGGCCTCTTCACAACCACCCCACCGGCAAGTTCTACGGAGAGAACCGTTCGCTACTGCTTCGGGAAGTCGTGCGAGCCAGCGCGGCGGCGCCTTTTTATTTTGTGCCCGAAAAGTTGGACATTGGCGGTGGTATCAGGGGGCTTTTTGTTGATGGGGCCGTGAGCTTGTCCGACAACCCCGCCTGGCTTCTTTTTTCGGTCGCTACGTTGAAGGGATATTCTTTCCGGTGGCCCACGGGGGCGGATCGCCTGCTATTGGTGTCGGTGGGGACCGGCTCCTGGCCTTGGGAAGAGGATTGCCGGCAGCGAAAGGACAAAAGGAGTTGGGATTGGATACTCAGTGTTCCCCAGATGATGATGAAGGACGCTTCTGAACAAACAGAACTGATTCTCCAGTACCTGTCCCGCTCCCCGACGGCACGCCATATTGATGAGGAAGTGGGATCTCTCGATGAGGACATGCTCACGGGCGAACCGGCCTTGAGTTATCTCCGATACAACGTGTCACTTGATCAGGCCACGCTTGAACGACTGGGATTGAAGAACCTCGTGAATAAACTCGGTGACATCCAAGATATGGCATCGACCAAGTCGGTCGATGCCTTGACGCAGATCGGCCGGGCCTCAGCCGGGCAGATTGATCCAGGACATTTCCCTTCGGTCTTCAACATTGCCCTGTAAAGCCTCAGGGAGTGGTTGGAGGCTGTGCGGGGATGATTTCCTTAAGCCAGACGACATCGCTGGGTTCGGGCCTGACGGCGGTCGTCCACATTGCGGTCAGCTCGCTGCTGGTTTCGCCCAATCGCGAGATTCTTGCCGTTCCGATACTCTGTTCCTTGAAATCCGCACTGGGTGGACTTCCGAGTTGGGTTCTGCGGATTACCTCGAATGTTGTTCCAATGTCGGCGCCATGGAATGTGCCAATGCTCGCCTGAAGAGACTGTCCGTCTATTCGGGTGATGGCAGTGGTGAGAGGTTTGGCCTTTGAGGCGCTGTCGAGGATGCGGGCTGCAAGATTCTGGCAGACTTGCGTCACATCACCCGTTGCGTTGCGGTCGGCTGTGAACGTGGCCAGGATGCGCGAGGTTTCGGTATCAACGAGTCGTAAAAATACTCTTTCACCGGACTTTGTGGAGAGGAGATCGCCCAGAAGCAACATGCCGGCAGGGAGGAGTTTGCCAACGGCGGTGGCAGCCCGGCTGTCGGCTAATGAGGATGCGCCCAGGTTCATCTCCTGAAGCACTTGCTCGATGGCCTCGCGCTCAATCACCTGGACGCCCCGCCGCCCCTGCATTTCCTCGCTCAGGCAGATACGATAGAGAAGGGCTTGGTTTTCGCCTTCAGAGGTGCCTTGTCGGGACGTGGGGCCGAGGCAGGCCAGAATGCGGGGTTTTGCCATGGGCTGGGGTTGTTCCTTGCCGGTTGTTTTCGTTGTGGTCTTCTGTCGTTCGACACGGGTAATGAGTTCCCGGAGTTCGTCATGAGTTTTGGAGCGCCGTTCCTGGGCTAAATAGTCGGCAACGACCTGTGTCAAACGATCCTCGCCTTTAGGCGCTGAAGCCAGCAGGCGTAGCGCGGCATTGGTGGCGCCGTTTCGGCCGAGTGCCAGGGCATCGCGCAGGAGTTGATTGCGATCCGAGGCGTCCGGGGGATTTTCAATCCGGGGCTCGGATACAATGGCTGGCGGGTAGGCGGTGGCCCCCTTGCGGGCAAACAGAAAGTCGCCGCCGGTGTGGCCAGCCAGCGCCAGGGGGCCGGTTCGCACGGTCTGGCCGGTTAGCTTGGCGACTTGTGTCTTTAACGCCGAGCCCAAGGTTGAGGCAGACACAATATTACGGTCCGATTTGGATAATTCCTCCAAAAGTTGACGGGCGAAGGCGCTGTGGGTCTCACGGCTGTCGGAGACCGGCTCCAGCGAGCCGCTGGTGATCAGGTAACGGGACGGCCTGTTGGCGTCGTGGCGGCTGGCGGCCTGTTGTTCGCCAGCCGGGGTGGTGTAATTTTCATCCATCAATGATCCGCTGTAGCAGGAGTCCGCGATGACCAGGATATGGCGGGCGGCGGAGGCGCTGAGAATGCGGGTCAGCGTGGAATTGCCGATCCAGTCTTCCTTTGCCGGTCTTCCGTCTGATGTTTTGTGGGCGTCACTGGGTATCCAATACCCCTCGCCAACAACCGGATCATAGAAGCCGTGTCCGGCGAAATAGATGACCACAGCCTGATCGGGTGGCAACGAGGCAACGGCGTCGAGAGCGCCCAGCACGGCGCCATGTGTGGCCTCACGATCAAAGAGGCGTTCCACGGTGAAGCCGTATTGGGATTCCAGGAGATCCGCCACGGCCGCAGCATCAGGACGAGCCGTCTTGAGCGAACCCCAGCCTTTTGTTGCCTGGCTCGAGTAGTCATTAATGCCAATCGCCAATAACCGGTAGTTCATACTGGTATTGGTCGATGATACGGTTGCATTTCCCGTTTTATCCAGCGGAAGAGGGACGCCTCGTAGCAAGTCGCCTTCGTTATGCGACGGAAAGAGTCGCTGTTTCAAGAAGAATAGAGCGCCAAAGACCAGTATTACAGAGGTTGCGATTCCCGTAACTCTAAGCCATTTTGAGCGATGCCGTGGAGAGGTGGGGGACGATCCCCCTGTCGATCCGGGTGCGACCGAGCCAACGGCTTCCCGAATGGCCGCTGCCATCCTGCCTGTCCGGTTTTCAAGTGGTTCTCCCCATGCATCCACCCAGTGGGATGAAGAAACGAAAAGTTCCAGGCATTTGGCCGGCTGAACGTTCTGAATACGGACAGGCATGATGACTTTGTTTTTCGAAAAGGCCCTCGAGACTTCAGTGGCCACATGTCGTGATGCATTGGCATGCTCAGAAAAAACAAGCACCAGAACGGTGGCCGCTTCAATGGCTTTGATGATCTCCTCGCTGTATTCTTTTCCCGGCGCAATATCATGGGGTGCCATCCAGCAGTGGATGCCCTCGGATTCAAGCAATTCGCGGAGGCGGTCTGCTGTCTTTCGATCCGGTGACGCGTAGCTGATAAAAACGAGTTTTGCCTGATCATCGTGCATACGCGGTGTCTCCATTCCGGATAGATTCGGCTGCTGAGGCGGGGACAATGCCGGCGATGCCGGAATCCCGTTTCACCCTTCGAACTGCCAACTCCACCCATTTCCCGTCCTTCTTGCATACTTCGCCTGAGCCCGGATTCGATAGGCTTCCGGGTGTCTGAACAACAATGAAGCGTGCGCCAGGTTCAATGCCCTGGTCTGTGCCAGCTCCGAGGGTCACTTCTGACCCGGCAACACGAACAATATTGGCCATCACGAGGGGAAAGCGCTGTTTGATTTTCATGGTGAGGCCGCCAATCAGGTCGTCAAGATCCTTGTCCAGTGCTTCGCTGTAGACATCATCGGAGAACATGACGTCGCCGTTACGGGTCTCGACGCCTCTAAGATATATTGTAGTACCGCCTGCCTGGGGCAATAACCGGGCCATGAGCAGGATTTCCGCAGGAAGCATCTTGCCGATTTTCAGGGCAGCCGCTGGGTCAGCCAGATCCGAGACGCTCAGTCCTTGTTCGCGCAGGATGTAATCCCAGCCCTCCTCACGTTCGAGAAGTCTGAAACGGAGCGGGCTGCGCGTGAGTTCGTGTTCAATGGCCTGCTTTACAAGGATGCCTGTCGTGATAGGTGGCGGAGTGACAATGGGGGGGATGCCGATTCGCAACCGGTATTCCTCATCCAGGTATTCCGGGACTGTGCGAACAACCGTAAGCGATTTTGAAGTGCGGTTCCCCGAAAGATCGCGGGCAATAATCTCGAAAGTGTTTGTTCCAAGTTGCAGAGGGAGACGACGGGCAAAGTAACTGCGCTTGATGCCTTGCCCTTTTCCCTCCAGCAGATCCTCTCCATTAATCGTCAAAGCGGCAAGTCCGCCGCCGTCAGTCACGTTTCCATCGATGAAATACTCCTCATCAAAGGAATGGGCGAGGGGGCGATCCGCAGTCAAACGTAGTGTTGGGGGTAGTTTATCCGTTGAGGCTTCTGCACTGGCCAGGGCTTGATATTGGCCTGGTGGCGCATCAGAGACCACGGCTTGGGTGCAAAGAAACGCCGTGGCGGGACCCGGCAGACCAGCGGAATAATCCTTTTCGAAGGCTTCGGCTGAAAGGACGGTCTGCAAGCGATTGCCCGCGGCATCCTCCGCCATCAGGATTGTGGGGGTGCCTGAGCGCAACCGGAGGGTGAAGGGGACATTTTTGCGCCTCTGTTCAGGAGTGCCGCGAAAGAGATCCAGTCCGCTGGTAGAAATGCTGACCAGAGACTCATTATCGGCGCATAGGCCTTCGACCACCCAGTCATTGCCCTCCCGGTGCGACTCGCGAACATGAAGTTCGGGCGGGATCCAATCAGCCATCCAGACGACATTTTGAGCCGTTCGCTGGCCCAGCAAGTCGCGGGCCTCGACGGCAATGACATTGGTGCCGCTCCGAAGCGCGATGTTGTTGCGGAATGGCTGGGATTGTTGGGCAAGTTCAAGGAACTCAGGCTTGCCGTTAATAGCCAGGCGATTAATCCAGCCTGTAGCCTGCGCCTTGCCCGTGAGCGTGCGTTTGCGTTCTTTGGTCCACACGGAAAGGCATTCTGGAGCGAGGTCTATCTGGGGAAGTGGAGGTGGGCTGTTGCGGGCGAGCAAGGTGCGTCTGGCGCGGTTCAGGTACTGTTTAGCGCGACCTGAAGGGGTTTGTTGCAGGGATTGTTCGAGGAATAGGATTGCCTCCTGAGGTTGCCCTGCGTATAAGAGGCAAATACCCAATTCCCGGCGGGGGAAGCAGTCTTCCGCGAAATGGAGGCCATAGGTTCTGACGCGCCAGGCATCTTTTTCCTGTCCATAGACTGCACCCGGGGTGATTCCCAGGCAACGCTTAAGGTCAGACTGGGCGGTGGTGAAATCACCGGCGTGCATCCGCTCCATGGCATGCTCGTAGTAGTTCCACCAGTTGTGCCGGGTAATTTCCCTGGTGCCTTGTGTGTCCTGTGGTGGGAGTGTACAACCTGAGAGTCCGAACAAAAGTCCAGTCAGGGCGGTTTGTATCGAAAACAGCGCCAAACGCCTTCGAATAGAGGTATTCGTCAATAGCGTCATAACTCGCTCGATAATATTCTCTTGGAGACGGAAGAAAAGCCCTTTTTTCGTGAATTGACAGGGGGCGCTAAAGGCGTAATAGTCATACCAGAAGGAACAAACACACGATGCGCTGGATCCGGGGATGCATAAATGCGGCATTGACGGGAATCGCAAGTTTTGCGGTTTCTTCAGCGAATGCCACTCCCGTCACGATTTCCACGCCAGGAGGCCCCGTTGTAGTAAATATTGGGCACGCTGATCCCGGCGGCAGTCTGGTGGCGCCTTCGGCGCCAAGTTCTCCTGATTTCAGGCCCCCGACGATCTTTTCAGCCCCATTGCCCAGCGGTTCCGGCGCACGGGCGCTGGGGTTTTCAGGCGCCTTCACGGCATTGGCCGACGACGCCACAGCGGCCTCTTGGAATCCGGCGGGGCTTATCCAACTTGAGCGGCCGGAGGCCTCGGTGGTATTCCGGGCGGGCTGGGAGAATCAGCAGCACCGGTCGAGCTCGGACAACTTTCTGGCGTCGCAGGACGACTTCGATAGTCAGAACCTGAATTATTTCAGTGTCGCGTACCCCTTCCGGGCCGCCTCACGTAATGCGGTATTCGCCCTGAACTACCAGGAAGCCTACGATTTTACCCAGCGGTTTACGGCAGGTCAACTTGCTACCTCGACGGGTAGCGCCCGGGCCCGTCGCGAGGGGACTTACTCCGAGACGACCGTGCAGCATGTTGGGGCGGACAGCAGTACTTTCCCCGATGGAACCATCGATGTCGACGTGACTAGTCACCTTACCACGCGGCAGACCAGTGTGTTGGATCAGATATTGAGGTCGGAATCTGTCAGCGCGCTCGACTTCGAACAACAGGGCGGAATTGATGCGATGACGCCCGCCCTGGCGGTGGAGATCACGCCGAAATTTGCACTGGGGGCGGCCTTGAACGTCTATCAGGACAATATGCTTGGCGGGCATGCCATCCGGTCCCGGACGCGAGCCCTGTATTCCGGAACATCAGCCAGTACTGTTCATTCTACTGATACACGTGTGACTCAGGGAACGTATACCTACGATGGAACGATCCATGTGCCGCCCGGCGCGATTATTCCGATACCCATGGATTTCCCGATCAGCGGGGCAGGAACTTACGATCCGATAACCGACACCACTATGGGGGACTCGAGCCAGAATTTACGGTACGAGGGCGTATACGACGAGTTCAATACCTTTGACGAATTGCAGGGGTTCAATGGGACGATTGGCGGCTTGTGGACGGTGTCCCGCCATTTGAGCCTGGGTGCGGATCTTGATCTGCCGTGGACGGCTCATGCGTCGCAAACCAAGACCGTACGCAACACGATCACGACGTACGATTCGGCGGGGCGTGTGCTGGACGTGGCAGGATCGGAGACTGTACAGACGAAGGACGTTGAGTTTAGGTTTCCGTTATATTGGGCTTTGGGGGCGGTGTGGCGCTGGACGCCCGAACTCTACACGACGTTTGATGTCAGCCAGACCCGGTGGTCGGATTTCTCCTTTCAGAGCGAAGGCGATCAGAAGCTGAATCCGCTTGATGGCTCGGTGTATGGAGAACATCCCGTGGACGATTGCTGGTCGGCAAGGTGCGGGACGGAATACCTGTTGGTGTTGACCCGCACCGAGGTGCCGTTGCGGGCAGGCGTGGGATGGGAGCAGCGGCCTGCGATTGGCGAGCCCGACGAATACTGGAGCGTGAGTTTGGGGACCGGGGTTTCGATTGGCAAAGAGCCCGGCAAGGTGATTCTGGATATCGCCTACATTCATACGTGGGCGGATAACGCACTGGGCAGCCTGGTGCCCGACCAGGCCGGTCTGACGACCGATGTGCGGAGGGACGAGGTTTACTTGTCATGCATCACCCATTTCTAACCCAATTTTCCTAATAGGGGCCAAGATGAAGAGTTTGAACAGAAGCACGCAAAGATCGCAAAGGCATGGTGTTTACGCCGCAGGTGCAACTATTTCCTCCTTCGCGCTCTTCGCGAGCTTCTGTTCAAATTTCCCCGCTATCCGAAATGTGATCACGATGACGTTGGTCGCGGTTACACTATTGACGATGGCGGTGGCGGTTCCTGCAGCAACGAACGTTATGCAATCGTCGGGCGCTGGGACTGACCTGCGCAAGCAAGCCCTGTCACTTGAGCAATCGGGCCAGAAGCTTAAGGCGGCGGAAGCGTACGAGCAGATCCTCAAGGCAGACCCCTCGACGAGAATGGTCCTGGCTCCCCGTCTTGTCGCCATCTACACACAGGCAGGCGAGACGAATAAGACTCTGGAATGGGCCCATGTCGTTATGAAAACCAACCCCGATCCCCAGGCATACCTGGCCGGTGTCAACGCCATGCTCGGTAAGTACTCCGAGGCTCAGGCAATTTTGGAGGCCGAACTAGCCAAGGCCAAAGAACCTCGGCGCAAGATGCTGCTCAACTGGCAACTGGCGGATATGCACGAGAAGGCTGGAAAACCCGAAAAAGTCGCCGAGGCGCTCGGTCAGGCGCATAAAGCCGTCCGTGGCACACCGGACGAAGCCGCTACGCAACACCGTCTTGATCAGCACAACAGGAAACACAATCGCACGGAGAGTGATGTATGAATACTGCCAACATGAGAAAAATAGGCTTTTTACTGTCAGTCGTTGTCACGCTCCTTGCCTGGCATGCCGAAGCGCAATCGGGACCGCAGGATCACTTTGTTTTCGAGCCCAATCGCAGATGGGGAACTGCGGGCACTAATGATGGCCAATTTTCAACTTTGAATTCGTACGGTTCATCTTATGCCTTCACGACGGGTATATCCTTCGATGGCACCAACTTGTTCGTGGCTGACGTGGGGAACAATCGGATCCAGGTTTTCGATAAGACGGGCGGGTTTATCCGGAAATGGAGTGGAGTATCGCATCCGTGCGGTTTGGCGGTGGATGATGCAAATGTATTTGTCGCGAACCGGGGGACTCATCAGGTGTTGGTTTATTCCAAAGCTGGCACTTTGTTGCGACAGTGGGGAGGGGTCGGCTCTGGGCAGGGGCAGTTTAATTCCCCGCAAGGAATCGCGGTGGATACACAACGCGTTTATGTTGCCGATACCTGTAATCATCGTATCCAAGTATTCGATAAAAACGGGGTGTTCATCAAGAAGTGGGGAACTGCAGGCGCGGTTGCCGGACAGTTCAATCAACCGATCGTCGTGGCCTTGGACTCGCAGTATGTTTACGTTCTCGACCTGTGGAACTTCAGGGTTCAGATATTTGATAAGGACGGGGGCTTTGTCCGGAGTATTAATGGCCTGCCTATTAATACATTTTCCGGATCGAGTTGGGCATCCTGCGCCTCCATGGCAGTCGATGAGCACAATGTGTATGTGGTCGTGGGCCAATTTGCAACGTATCTCACCACATGGACGTACTTTCGAATCTACGACAAGAAAGGTCAGTTAGTGTATGCCTTCGAGGATGATAATGCGGTCAAGCCTGCGGGCACTTTACATTGGCCGTCCGGTATTGCCGCGGCAAATCCCATGTCGTTTATCATGGATCCAACCGTCCCGGGGATTCTGCCATTTCGCCGCGTTTTCCGTACCCTGGGTACACTGACACCGAACTCGATCCCCCTGGTTGACGTTCTTTCGGTCAACCAGCGAAACGGTGTGGCCGTGATGGATGTTGATTATCTTGTTAATGACGACAACGACCCAACGGTCACTGTGCGGGCTGGCGCGTTTGCGGTAGGGTCGAATGCAGTGCCGAATCTTGCGGATTTTGTGCCGATGCGGACTTTTGTCGATGGAACGGCGGTCAATGCCGGTACGGGCGTTGTGACACGACAGGTTCACCGGTTGAGTTGGGATATGGCTGCCGATGGAATGGCCGCCAAAATTCCACAATTTGGCAATGTGAAAGTCTCCCTGATGGCCAAGGATAACCGTGGGCTGTTGGACTTTCATTTCCTGAACATTCCCGCCATGCCGCCGAATGCGGCCTTCAAGATTGATCGAACACCCCTGCAACAAAGCGACTTCCTGCCGCTTTGGTTCTGGTTGCTCGCCGCAGGTGACACGAACCTGAACCTCACCACCGGTACCGTCTTCGGCGTTTCCGCACCTTATGCGGGCACTGTGCTGGCGCAAGGGACGAACACGACGGCTTCAGGACGGGCATTCCTGTTCGATCGGCTGAATGTGCGGGAAGCAACGGCCAGTGAACTGAAAATTGCCCGGGAGGCGTCGACAACTAACAGGGTGAGTGAGTGGACGCCACGTCAGGAACCCCCGTGGACCGGCTATAAAGTGAACGCATTCACCTTCGTGACGAGTCCCACCAACGGCTGGTGGGTTGTTCCTCTGACGCCTTGAAGGCAAAGAAAGCCATCTGCATGTGAGTTCGGTGCGACACAGTTACCGGGCGGCTTTTCCGCTACTACTGCTCCTCTGCGCGGAAGCAGGGGCAGTGTCGTTTAATTTTGTCCAAAACAGCGACCCCGTCGGGCTTGTTGCCAGTTCAACTGTTATTGATGGAGGCGCCAGTGCAACCACTGTCCAGGCTCCAGTCTTGATTGAAAACTACCAGTTTGCGTATTGGAGCCTGAATGGGACGATCCAACGGGATCTGCTCGGACGTGCAGTTAATCCGGTTTCGTTCATTATGCTTGAAACCACCACGGCCACAGCGCACTACCTGCCCGTGGGCGAGGACGCGAATACCAATGCAATTCCAGATTGGTGGGAGTTGAACTTCCACACGAATCTGCTTGTGGATACGGTCGGTGATACGGATGCCGATGGATTCGACGAATGGGAGGAGTACCGCCGGGACTATCATCCCAGTCTGAAGGATGAGATCTGCGAGGGTGGCATATCCATGAGTCTGGCCAGAGCGTCCCTGGTCATTTTCGATACCAATCTGGCCAGTGTCGCCGTAAGCAGTTCGCCTTATGGGGTCTATCCTGAAACCAGTTTTGTGACGAACAAGAACGCCCTGATCACACAGGCCGATGCCTTCGGGTTGACCAATGGGTACCGGTTTGCCTACTGGATTGTAAACGGAGTGATCCAAACTGATCTTCTGGGGCGGGCGTATGGCGGATTGTCCGTCACTTTGAAAAGCAACGTCACTGCTCAGGCGGTTTTTGTTTTCCAAGCCGATGATTTGAACACCAATACGATTCCCGACTGGGTTGAATTCAATTTTTGCGGTGGACTGGTGGAGTCGATTACCAATGACGCCGACGGGGATGGTTTCGATTTGCTTGAAGAGTATCGGCGGGATTATCATCCCAATCTGAATGATGAAATTCATGAAGGAGGCGTATCGATTGCGTTCTCTGCCCCCGCCCTTGCCATTATCAACACCAACCTTGCCAGCTACTCGGTGGGGTGTACGCCGTCAGGCTTGATCTCCCCCGCAACCCTGATCACCAACAAGGGAGCCATGCTCCTCGCGCCGGATTCCTTTGGCGTCATCAATGGCTATCGATTCGCGTACTGGGCGCTAAACGGTGCGATTCAGACGGATCTTGTGGGACGGGCGCTGGGAGGACTGTCGTTTGCTTTGGCCAGCAATATGGCGGTGGAGGCGGTGTTTATACTGGAAGGTGCTGACAGCAACACCAACACGATTCCCGACTGGTTTGAATTTAACTTCTGTGCCGGGTTGATGGCGTCGGTAACCAATGATGTCGATGGAGACGGGTTTGATTTCCTCGAAGAGTATCGGCGCGACACCCATTCCGGCCTTAAGGACGAAATTCAAGAAGGCGGAGTATCGGTTAGTTGCGGCGCTCCTTTCCTGGCTATTTTCGACACGAATCTTTCGAGCGTTGTGGTCGGCAGTACGCCATTCGGCTTATATCAGGCGTCAACTTTTGTGACCAACAAATCCGTGGTACTCACGACGAGGGATGTGTTCGGTGAAACGGATGGGTATAGGTTTGCTTATTGGACTGTCAATGGCGCGATCCAGACCGATCTGCTGAGTCGAGCCTACGGCGGCCTTACTTTTGCTCCCCGGAGCAATGTGGTGGCAGAAGCCGTATTTCTGCCTATGGCGGAAGACTTGAACACCAACGGTATTCCCGACTGGTACGAGTTCAACTTCTGCGGCGGACTCTCCGGAACAACCGGCGGTGATCCCGACGACGACGGCTTCGACTTGTTGGAGGAATATCGGCGCGATACACACCCAAACCTCAAAGACGAGATCCAGGAAGGCGGAATTTCCATAGCTTTCGGCCAAAATATGGAGGTCACCTTCAACTCTTTTCAGCGTGTCGGAAAAAGTCTGGCCGATGGGATTATGTCTGATTTCTTCAGCCTTCAACCGCCGGGTACAGGGACGTTCGCGATGGCGGGAGGCTCCTATCCGGCACTGGGGGACTGGGATGGGGATGGGGATCTGGACTTGTTTGTCGGCGGGCAGGGCGGGCAAGTGCGCGTCTACGAAAACGCAGGCTCGCCTGTGGTGCAGAACTTCGTGAACCGCACCGCGAACTTTACAGGTATGGCGTCGTTGTGGACGGGAATCAATCACCCTGCCCCGGCACTGGGCGACTGGAATGGGGACGGAGCCGAAGACCTGGCTGTCGGGGGCGATACCGGCGTGGTCCTGCTGGTCTCCTCGACCACCAATTTCCTTGCGCTGCAGCAACCGGTCATCACGAACTCCCTCGATACGGGCCTGACCTCGGCTATTCCGGCCTTCGTTGATGTCAACGCAGACGGCCGACTGGATCTCCTTATCCTTTCCCCGGCGGGGACTGTCAACGCCTACACCAACACAGGTTCTGGAGGCTGTCCTTTCTCAGCAGGCTCGGTGATAAGCGATCTCCTCGGATTTTCCGTGCCGGATGCGACGGGGATTGTTTCCGCGGACTTCAGCGAGGACGGCAATCCCGACATCTTGATTTCAGACGGCGGAGGCAACATCTGGGAATTTGATGGAGACGGGGCCGGGCATTTCAGCGTTAAGAACAGGGTTTTCGCGGGCAGCTATCGAGGTTTTGCCACGCGGTTGAGTTTGGCGGCTGGTGATCTCGACGGTGACGGCGATCCTGATCTGCTGGGTGGCTATGCAGAAGGGGGGCTGGTCTATTTGCGCAACCCAGCCTCAAAACTGGTCGTCTCTCCACCCAGCGTTACGCTTCTCGCAGGCCAGAGTGCGACATTCCATGTGCCTGGGAACACGAATGTCATATGGTCGCTTCTCAAGACCCCGAGTGCTGGTACACTGGATGCCACATCAGGTGTCTACACGGCTGGGGCCGCCGGAGGTTGCATTGATGTGATCGAGGGGCGTAGCCCGGAAGGTTTGAAGGGGCTCGCTTATGCCAACGTCATCACGGCCGCAGACATGGCGCGAGCCGGAAAGGCGATCATCATCGCGGGACGGCGCAGCACGGATGACCCGTTGTGGCCGACCACCGACTATCTCTCTCAGCTGGGCTACAATACGTTGCTATACCGCGGTTTTGATCGTGGGGCTATCCGCTACCTGAGCCCGGTATCGAACCGGGATATGGATGGCAACGGGCAACTTGACGACATTGCCGGAGAAACCACCTATGCCAACGTGGCACAGGTCTTCACCAACTGGGCGCAAAGTCCCGGTGATGTGTTTATCTATCTCGTGGATCACGGTGGAGACTCATCGGGCGCCGGGTACTTCAGGCTCAATGCTGCTGAGGTGTTGACGGCATCGAGTCTTGATCTCTGGCTGGACCAGATGCAGGACCGGTACAGTAACGCGGTCACGGTCGTGATCGACTGTTGCTATGCCGGGAGTTTCCTTGATGAACTGGCTTATCAGGGAGCGGCCAGGAGGACGGTCATTGCCGCCTGTGGTACCAATGAGCCGACCTATTTCGTCAGCGGCGGTCTGATCAGTTTCTCGGATGCTTTTTTCAGCGGGGTCATGCTGGGGCTGGACCTTGCCGACAGTTTTGCCTTTGCGCGAAGTTCCGTGCAGGTTTATCAGGGAGCCATGCTGGACGATAACGGCGATGGGCGATTCGATGAAGGCAGTGACGGGAGCGTTTCGGGGGGGATCTCTGTGGGTGTGGCGTTGGTGGCGGGACGCGACATTCCACAGCTTGGATCAGTCTGTGGCAGTCAGACGCTGATAGGAGGGGCCTCGGCTGAGCTGTGGGTCGGGGATGTGGTCTCGGTTAATCCGATCCAGCGCGTGTGGTGCCTGGTTGTGCCGCCGGGATATAATCCCGATCCGTCGAACCCCGTCGCCGATGTCCCGGCAATTGAGTTGCCGTTCAACGTTTCCAGCGGCCGCTACCAGGGAACCTATAGTGGCTTCAACCAGAAAGGATCCTACAAGGTTCAGTTTTATGCCCAGGATATTTGGGGCAGTATCGCGTTGCCACGCCAGAGTTATGTGGCGCAGAACGGTTATGACGAACGCGTGATTCTGGTGGGCGCTGGTTCAACCAATGATGCCCGCTGGCCGGGCATTAATTCAATGTGCAACCTGGCTTGGCATGCCTTCCGGAGTCGATGGTTTTTGCCTCAAGCCATCACCTGCCTGAATACCCGTACCGGTCAGGATTTCGATTCGGATGGCACCAACGATGTCAGCGCCATGCCTTCACTGGCGGGATTGGCCAGTGGGATCACGAACTGGGCAGCCGGGTCTGACAAGCTTACGGTTTGCCTGATTGGTGACGGGACGAACGGAACCTTCCGTATGAACGCGACCGAGGCACTAACTCCGCAGATGCTGGGCGCCTGGCTGGATGGTTACCAGGTCAGCAACCGCGAGGTCTCCGTGATCATGGACTTCCCCGGTTCAGGCGCCTTCCTGTCATTTATCAAGCCGCCAGCGGGACGCATACGTATTGGTGTATCCAGCGCAAAGCTGGAACAAAACAGCATTATGAGCAATGGCGGGAAGGTCAGTTTCTCCCAGTATTTCTTCTCTGATGTGTTCAGTGGTTACCCGATTGGCCGGGCTTTTTTCCGGGCCAAGGATGCCATCCGCAACGTCACGGGGCGATTGAAGCAGGATCCACAACTGGACGATAATGGGGATGGCCTCAGCACCTGGACGGATGGAACCTTGGCGATGCAACGGTATATCGGCAGCGCGTTTATCACGGGTGACGATGCCCCGGTCGTAGGGCGTGTCATGCCCCCAACACAGACCGGGACAAATGTTCTGATGCTCTGGGCGGCCGATGTAACCGCCATGGACGGCGTCTCCAATGTGTGGTGTTTGATCACGCGGCCTGACTATCAGGGAGAAGGGGATCTGCCTCAGACGAATCTGGCCTGGAACGCCTCGAATGGCCGCTATGAGGTACTGTATGACGGCTTCACAGCCGGGGGAACCTATCTGCTGAGTTTCTGCGCGCAGGATGCCAAGGGCGTGATTTCCAGTCCCATGCAGACGACGGTATTGACGGCTGATGCCTATGAGTCTGACAACACCAATCGCACCGCTACACCGATCAACTTGGAGGAGGTTCAGCATCACAATTTCCATTTGGCCGATGATGAGGACTGGGTCCGGTTCTATGCGGTCCGGGGTGAAGGTCATGATGTGTATGCAGTCAATGTGATCCAGCAGGGGACAAACTCCAACGTGCAGCTGGAGCTGTATTATGAATATGCCGACGGGACGCTTTCGAACGTGGATCGGGTGGATTACGGGCCGCCGGGTCCCGGGACGGAAAAAACCATCGGGGTAAATTTTGCTACCCAGCCTGAACTTCCCGACGGGTTCTATTGCGTTCGGATCACCCCACTGAACCCTGCGGCATGGGGTCTTGGCAGCGACTATGATATTTCGGTGTCAGTTACCGTGGGTGGTGGTGGCTTGCTAGTGGTGGTGGTCGATAAACTCAACGGCAACCATTCCCCGCCAGGTGCCAGCGTGGTGGTGGATGGCGGCGCACCGCAGGCGCTTAACGGATCCAACAGCGTGGCGCTGAGTCTGTCCGCTGGAACTCATACTGTTACGGTGCCGGCGATAGCAGGTTATGTTCTTGAGGAAAGTCCTCTGCTGGCCGGTCAGGTGGGTAACCCGATGTCGTACTATGGAAATCCCAAGAATACGGTTGTCCAAGACAACGCCTGGCAGAGTGTCGTCTTTCAGTTCGTGCCGATGGGACGAGTTGATGGTGTGCTCAGGGATCGGGTAACGGGGGCATGGGCGGCGGGCGCGAAGTTGGAATTCCGGGCTCGGAACGGGGCTATTTCTAATCTCGTCTATGATGGTTTTCCAAACAATGCCGCGTACGAAAGCCTTTGGCACAGCGGACCAGACGGGGGGTTCCCGACCAACGTCTGGTTGCCGACTGTGGACTGGGATCTGACCGTGACGGCGGCAGGCTATTCAAACGGGTTGATTCCTGGTGCTATCAGGAACCTGGGGCCGGGCGTGGTGACTAACCTGGGTTCCCTGTGGTTGGCGCCTCTGGATACAAACGGGAATGGGGTGGCGGATTCATGGGATCAGCAGTATTTCCCCGGCCAGTCGCTGGATCTTACGAATGATGCTGATCATGATGGTGCGAACAACAGGATAGAGTATCTGTGCGGAACGAATCCAAAGGACAGCAACAGCGTGTTACGGCTGAACGGTAATGCTGTGGTGGGTACGAACGGGTTTGCATTGATGTGGCCAGTAGCTCCAGGACGGAACTATCGCCTTCTGAACACGGACTCCCTGCAAGCAGAACCCTGGCCGCAAATGCAGGGTCCGTGGACAGCGACTTCGACGCAAGCCGTCATGAGCTGGACCGATTTCAATGCGGCCGCAGCAACCAGCCGGTTTTACCGGATCGAAGTGATTCCGCCCTGACTCATGTAAATTTTCCTTTCTTCCTGCCACAAATCTGTAAAATGTCCCCCTTTTTCGGGAGACACTTCATGGTTGCTGAGATTGATCAAAATGAATCGCTTGATGCCTCGTCCATTCCGCGCCTTGCCGCCGAATTGAATATCGCGCCCCGTCAGGTTCTGGCGGTGGCCAAATTGCTTTTTGAAGGGAGTACCATTCCCTTTATCGCCCGGTACCGCAAGGAAGTGACGGAGAATCTGGATGAAGTTCAGATCGGGAAGATTCAGGAGCGGCTCGAATATTACAAGGATCTTGAGGAGCGGCGGACCACCATCCTGGCCTCCATCGGGGAGCAGGGGAAACTGACCGATGAACTAAAGGCGAAGATTCTAGCCTGCACCACGAAGAATACCCTGGAAGATCTCTACCTGCCCTTCAAGCCGAAGCGCCGGACGCGCGCCATGATCGCTCGGGAGAAGGGGCTCGATCCGCTCGCCGAATTGATTCTTCAGCAGCCGGTGACGGGAAATCCCGATGAGGCGGCCAAGGCCTTTATCAATGCGGAAAAGAAAGTGGAGTCGGAGGCAGATGCCCTGTCAGGTGCTCGTGACATCGTGGCCGAACTGGCGTCTGAAAATGCCGAAATCCGGGCCTTTTCGCGCCAGTATTTCGCGGCCAACGGCGTCGTGGTGTCCGAAGCGGTTAAGGAAGCCACAAAGGAACCGACCAAATTCGAGCAGTATTATGATTTCAAGGAGAAGGCGGTCGATATTCCCTCGCATCGCTATCTGGCAATTCGCCGCGGGGAAAACGAAGGAGTTCTGAAGCGTTCCTTCACGGTTGACGTTGATCCCATTCTCAAGCGGATGTGTGAGCTGATGAAGGTCAACGATCGGTCCCCGTTCGCCATTCATTTGCGTACGGCGCTCGAGGATAGCTATAAGCGGCTGATTGCGCCGAGTGTCGAGACCGATGTGTCCGTCGACCTGAAGATGAAGGCAGACCGGGCGGCGGTGGAAATCTTTGCCAAGAATCTGCGCAGCCTTCTGCTGGCGGCTCCGCTGGGTGGACGGGCGGTGATTGCGGTGGATCCCGGAATCCGTACCGGGTGCAAGGTGGCTGCACTGGATGCGACGGGTAAGTTTCTGGCCAATACAACATTGTACCTCAGCCAGGGCGACCGTTCCGAGATGGAGGCGCGCATTGATCTCGCCAAGCTGATTGCCAAGTGCCAGCCCGCCGCGATTGCGGTCGGGAATGGAACAGGAGGACGCGAGACAGAGGGGTTTATCCGGGATACCCTGAAGAAGGCCAACATCAAGAATGTCATGGTGATTCAGGTTAACGAATCCGGCGCCAGCATCTACAGCGCGTCCGAGGTGGCCCGGGATGAGTTTCCGGATTTGGATTTGACGGTACGTGGCGCGATTTCGATTGGGCGGCGACTGCAGGATCCGCTGGCTGAACTGGTGAAGCTTGATCCCAAGTCCATCGGGGTAGGGCAGTACCAGCATGATGTGCACCAGCCCCTCTTGGCCCAGAAGTTGGAGGATGTGGTGGTCAGTTGCGTGAACCATGTGGGCGTGGAACTGAATACCGCCAGCGCCTTCCTGCTGGCGCGGGTGTCCGGGATTGGTAACAGCCTGGCCAAGAAAATCGTCTCGCATCGTGACAAGACGGGGGCGTTCACGAGTCGGGCAGGTCTGCTCAAGGTGTCCAGTCTCGGGCCGAAGGCGTTTGAGCAGGCGGCTGGTTTCCTGCGGCTTCGCAGCGGGGATCATCCTCTGGATGCGTCGGCGGTACATCCGGAGCGGTATGCCCTGGTTGAGAAGATGGCAAAGGATGTGGGGGTTGATCTGAAGGATCTTGTCGGGAGTAAGGAGCTGGCCGACAAGATTGACATCAGGAAGTATGTCAGCGCCGAAGTGGGGGAACCCACGCTTAAAGATATTGTTGCCGAGTTGAAAAAGCCGGGCAGGGATCCCCGCGAGACGTTTGAGGCGCCGTGTTTCCGGGATGACGTCAACACGATGGAGGATTTGAAGCCCGGTATGGAACTGATGGGGATTGTCACCAATGTGACAGCTTTTGGCGCGTTTGTGGATGTCGGGGTACATCAGGACGGGTTGGTTCACGTCTCTGCGTTGTCGGAGAAATATATCACCGATCCTGCGGAAGTGGTCCAGACCGGTGACCGCGTCAAGGTCTGGGTTATCGATGTGGACATTCCCCGCAAGCGGATTGCCCTGAGCGCCAAGGGGCCCGGGCGTCCTGGCGGAGGTGGTGGGGGTGGCGGAAAGCCCGGTGAACGTCGCGGCGCTTCCTCTGGTCCGCGTCCGGCCGCCCGGCCTGCATTCAATTCCAATCCCTTTGCGTCGCTGGGTGGTTAATTATTTACAGTCTCACTATTGCTTTTACATGATCTGGGTAGGGAGGCCTCTTGCTACTCTGCGAAGTAGCGTACTTCGCTACGAAGCACGAGCCGAGGCCTCCGCGGACGGCTCGGAGAGCCGTCCCTACCCTAATACCATTCATAACTCTGAAAATTTTAAGAAATTCTGGTGCCATTTTGACGGATCGGTTATTATTGCGGTAGTTACAGATTGGGGGTGGCGAATGAATACAAGGATTCAGAATCAGGCGAAACCTGCGGCTTCTTCATGGGGGAAGATGATGAAGCGGGGGTTGAATTCCATGGGACTTCAGGCGCGGGATAAGCGACGTTTCACGCGATATGATTGTGTGTTTCCGGTCGAAATTCATGTGGACACTCCCGGGCAGGTCGAAGTCATTACTGCAGAGGCGAAGAATATTTCTTCCGGCGGGATGCTTCTGAAATGTTCTGCTGTTCTCGATTCCTTTACCCGGTGTCATGTTTCCTTCCAAATGCCGGAATGGTTTCCGGGCGCGAGTCGCGCCGTTGAGATCATGGCTGCCGCGACCATCCTTCATGCCAACGCCTCCGGCTTGACTTGCGGACTTGCGTTCAGCCAGCCCCTGTGATGGGGGTTGTTGTTGGACATTGAATTGCCCCCCCGCGAACGGGTATAGTCCCTCCCTGTATGAGAGTAACCGGAGGAGTATTACGGGGCCGAATTCTGAAAGTGCCCAAGGGCGATGCGGTGCGGCCTACCCAGGATATGGTGAGGCAGGCTCTTTTTTCATCCCTTGCGGCCCGGATTCCGGGATGTCGCTTTCTGGATTTGTTTGCCGGTTCGGGGGCGGTCGGACTGGAAGCCTGGAGCCGGGGTGCAGGGCGAATCTGCTGGGTTGAGGGGGATGCGAAGGCGTTTCGAGTGCTTCAGGGGAATATTCAGACGTTATGCGGATCTGAAACTGGCAAAGGCGGGGATCAGGACTGGCGGATGATCCGCAGTGAGGTCTTCCGGTTTTTAAGTGGGTTTCGTGAACTCGAGCCGTATGATGTCATTTTTGCGGATCCACCCTATGATCGCGCAGGGGTTGAACGGTGGGCGGTTAGATTGCTGGACGAACTGGCGGCTGCCCCGATTCTGGCTGGAGATGGTTTTTTTGTGATGGAACAGGCTCGCGAGGAGGCGGAAACGGATCATCCGGCCTGGGATGTGGTGACGATGAAGGAGTATGGGGGCACGCGGTTGACGATTTATAGGCCCTTACGAATTGAATCAAACGAGTTCAAGTAGGAAATTTCTCGTAATCGTAATCATAATCGTAATCGTAATCTCCTCTGGCCTGCTTGCATGGGGCTGAAGAAAAAGGATTACGATTATGATTACGATTACGATTATGATTTGGTTCCGGCGATGCCGGGTTAGGAGAAGACAGCATGAGACATTCAGCGATTTATCCGGGATCCTTTGATCCTTTGACTTCAGGACATCTTGACCTGATCGAGCGAGCCTCCCATATATTTGACCATGTGGTGGTGGCGGTGGGTGTGAATTCCCGAAAACAAACCGTTTTCAGTGCGGAAGAGCGAATTGAAATGGTCAAATCCTCCGTGAAGTCCCTGAAAAACGTCCAAGTGGATTCCTTCAACGGGCTGCTGGTGAACTATGCCCGGTCAAAGAAAATTCATGTCCTGCTGAGGGGGCTTCGCGCGTTTTCTGATTTTGAATATGAATTCCAGATGGCACTGGCAAACCGGAAGCTGGCGCCGGAAATCGAAATGATATTCCTGATGCCTAAGGAAACGCACAGTTATATCAGTTCAAGCACAGTCCGGGAAATTTCCGATCGGGGCGGGGATATCAGCCAATTCGTGCCGCCGTCCGTCAAGAAGTTCATTGAAAAAAGGTAACTACTCAGGAGGGAAGGGTTCAGGGTTCGGGGTTCAGGCCGATTTTTTCGAAACAGCCGTTGTCGCCTGCGGAATGCCACTTTCGGATCGTGCCCGGAGGCGAATCGTTGGTTTTTCCCTGAACCCTGACATCCTGAACCCTGACACCTGAGCAGTTACAATTCGCGAAGGGAGCAATATGGCGATTATTATAGAACCTTGGAGAATTCCTGAGGAAGGCAAGGATATTGAGGGTGAAGAGCTGCCGGAACTCCTTGCGCTGGAAAAGGATGCGGGGGCGAAGGCGGTCGGGCCGATCCGGTACGACTTGCATGCGCAGTGTCTTGAGCATGAGCTGATTGTGACGGGCAGGGTGGAGGCGGAGGTTCAGTTCACCTGTTCGCGGTGTGCAGAACCGTTTCAGCGGGAAGTTCTGGATCATTCGTTTTTTTATGAAAAAGAGGTTCTTAATCTTCATGAGACCCTGGACTTGACGAATGAAGTCCGCGAAACTATTATCCTCGGCTTTTCAAATTATCCGCTGTGTCAGGAATCGTGCCGGGGGCTATGTCCTCAGTGCGGGGTGAATTTGAATCGGGAACAGTGTGGATGTAAGCCGCCTGAGGCAGAGCGGTGGTCGGCGTTGAGTGGGTTGGACAAGATTGAGGTGAAAAATGGCAGTACCTAAACGGAAGAAATCGAAGGCTAAGATTCGCACGCGTCGCGCCTGCATCAAGGCCCGTGTAATGACCATCAAAAATTGCCCGCAGTGTGGTGCTCCCCAGGAGCCGCACCGGGTCTGTCGTTCCTGCGGTTATTACCGCGGGCGGCAGGTGGTGAGCGTCAAGGCTGATTAAGCCTATGCGTATCGCCGTTGATGCGATGGGGGGCGACCATGCTCCCCGGGAAATTGTAGCCGGGGCGGTTGAGGCCGCCCGGGGCTTGAAGGATCTGACGACTCTCATTCTGGTTGGCCCGGAAGAGATTATTCGGCAGGAACTTAAGCAATACGGGACTATCCCTGCAAAGCTGGTCATTCGCCATGCCTCCGAAGTGATTGGCATGGAAGAGTCGCCGGCTTTGGCCATTCGCAAAAAGAAGGACAATTCCATCAGCCGGATGATGGATGTGATCACGGCCGGTGAGGCGGATGCTGCGGTTTCCGCCGGAAATACGGGCGCGATGGTCGTAGCGGCGACGCTGAAGCTGCGCACTCTAGAGGGGATTCAGCGGCCGGCAATCGCCACGGTGATGCCGACATCAGGCCGTCCGATCATTGTGATCGATGCCGGAGCGAATACGGATTGCACGCCGGAGATGCTCGTTGAATTCGGCGTCATGGGAAGCGTATATTCCCGCGAGATCCTGGGTCAGGCGAAACCAGTTATCGGCCTGATGAGTATTGGTGGCGAGGATTCCAAGGGGAATGAGACCACCAAGGAGGCGTTTCGCCTTCTGAGTGCGGCGCCCCTGAATTTCCGCGGTAATGTCGAGGGGCATGACTTGTTCCGGGGCGAAACCGATGTGGTGGTGTGCGACGGATTTGTCGGGAACGTGGTTTTAAAAACGAGCGAGAGTGTGGCCCATACCATCGGCTCGTGGCTGAAGAAGGAGTTCAAGGCGAATCCGATCCGGATTCTGGGCGCCTTGCTGCTTCGGGGTGCCCTGAAGACGATCAAGAAAAGAATGGATCCGGAAATGTTCGGGGGCGCACCGTTGTTGGGCGTGAAGGGGGTCTGCATTATTACGCACGGCTCCTCCTCGCGCACCGCAATTTTTCATGCGGTCCGGGTGGCCTGCGAATCGGTTGGCCATCACGTGAATGACCATATTATTGAAGAAGTCAGCAAGCTGAAGAAAACAACATGAGCACAACCCAACCGAAACGACATGTGGCCATTGTGGGAATCGGATCCTATCTCCCGGAGCGGATCCTGACCAATGCCGAACTTGAAAAGATGGTCGATACCACCAATGAGTGGATTGTCAGTCGGAGCGGAATCCGGGAGCGGCGCATTGCCCGCGAGGATCAGGCGACCTCCGACCTGGCCGCCGAGGCGGCGAACCGGGCCCTGGCCAAGGCCGCACTCAAGCCCGAGGACGTGGATTTGATCATTGTGGCCACGCTGAGCCCCGATATGCCGTTCCCCAATACCGCCTGTTTTGTTCAGAAATTGATTGGTGCCAAAAACGCGACCTGTATCGGTCTTGAAGCCGCCTGCTCAGGGTTTCTGTTTGCCGTGGATGCCGCCAGCCAATACCTGCTGACCGGGCGTTTCAAGACGGCGCTGGTGATCGGGGCTGAGAAATTGAGCACGGTAACCGACTGGCAGGATCGCACAACATGCGTTCTGTTCGGGGATGGCGCTGGCGCGGTGGTGTTGCAGGTTCGAGACTCGGGCGAGGGGATTCTTTCGACCGTAACGGGTTCGGATGGCACCTTGAATGCCCTGCTGAACATTCCCGGCGGTGGTAGTCGGAACCCGGCGTCCGTTCAGACGATTGAGAAGCGCATGCACTTCATGAAAATGGAGGGCAAGGAAGTGTTCAAGCATGCCGTCCGCGCAATGGGCGAAGCCGCGCGGAAGGCGTTGGAGAAGGCCGGGTTGACTATTGCCGATGTGGCCTGCGTGGTGCCGCATCAGGCGAATATGCGCATCGTGGAAGCCATCCGGGATCGCCTCGGTGTGGGACCGGAAAAGTTTTTCATCAATCTCGATAAGTATGGAAATATGTCTGCCGCCTCGATTCCCGTCGCGCTGGATGAGGCTGTTAACGAGGGGCGGATTAAGAAGGGCGACAACATTGTTCTGGTTGCCTTTGGCGGCGGGTTCACCTGGGGTGCGATGGTTGTGAAGATGTGAGACGTGAGATGTGAGATGTGAAAGGGCGATAACGATGAAGACAAGAGCTGTAGTATTCGCAGGGCAGGGTGCCCAGTTTGTGGGCATGGGTAAGGATCTGGCGGCGGCGTATCCTGAGTGCAAGGCTTTGTTTGACCGGGCCAGTGCGGTGCTCGGTTATGACCTTGCTGCGTTGTGTGCCGAGGGGCCGATCGAGGAGATCACCAAGTCCGACAAGTGCCAGCCGACTATTTTCGTCACCAGTGCGGCATGTTTCACCGCTCTGAAGAAGCAGTATCCCGAACTTCAGGTTTCCGGGTTTGCCGGACTGAGCCTGGGTGAGTGGACGGCGCTTTGGGCGGCCGGGGTCTTGTCGTTTGAAGACACGGTGAAAGTGCTTCAGGCCCGGGGTAAGGCTATGCAGGAAGCCTGCACGGAGCGGCCGGGCGGTATGGTTAGTGTCATGGGGCTTGCGCTTCCCGCGCTTGAGAAAGTCTGCGCCGAGGCGGGTGTCCAGATGGCCAATATCAATTCAACCGAGCAGATTGTGTTGTCTGGCGATAAGGACAAGATTGCCGTGGCTGAGAAGCTGGCTCAGGCAGCTGGCGCCAAGAAAACCGTGGTTTTGCCTGTGGCCGGTGCGTTTCATTCGTCCTTGATGGCGCCTGCAGCGGTGAAGTTGGAGCAGATTCTCGCGGGAATGACATTCCAGAAGCCTGCCGTTCCCGTCGTGTCGAATGTGACGGCCAAGCCGCACGGGGAACCGGCGGACATTAAGGCTCAAATGGTGAAGCAGGTGACCTCGTCGGTTCAGTGGGTGTCCACGATCGAGGGGTTCAAGCTGGCTGGTGTGACCGAATACATTGAGTGCGGGCCGGGCAAGGTGCTGGCGGGTTTGATCAAGCGAATTGACAAGGATGCCTCGGCGATGAGCATTCAGGATGTGCCGACGCTGGACAAAGCGGTGGCAGCGTTAAAGGTGTAGGAGTCTCCCTCTCCCTTGAGGGGAGAGGGGTGGGGTGAGGGTGAAAGGAAGCAACTAATGAGTACAATGACAGGTAAAATTGCTTTGGTGACGGGTGCGGCCCGGGGAATCGGGCAGGCGATTGCGAAAAAGCTGGCAGGTGAGGGGTGCGACATTGCCTTGTGCGACCTGAAGGCTGAATGGCTGACCGAAACGGTGGGCCTGATCGAGGCGGCCGGGCGGAAGGTCAAGTGTTACGAGGCCGATGTGAGCCAGTCCGCCGCCGTGGATGCCGTTGTGGGCGGGGTCATCAAGGAGTTTGGAAAGATCGATGTTTTGATCAATAACGCCGGAATCACGAAGGATACCCTCATGATCCGGATGTCCGAGGAGGACTGGGATGCCGTGATTTCCGTGAACCTGAAGGGGACCTTCCTGTTCACCAAGGCGGTGGCCCGGCCGATGATGAAGCAGCGCACCGGCACCATCGTCAATGTGGCCTCAATTATTGGCTTGATTGGCAATGCGGGACAGTGTAATTACGCCGC